>PMYA01000061.1 GCA_003170935.1 Methanobacteriota archaeon | reverse complement strand
ATGCTAGTCTCTTTATGAAAAACGTCTTTGGATCCAATTAATCAAACGTACGTTTTCTACGAAAATCACGTCGATAGTCACTGCGAGAACTCCCACTAAAAAAATCGCATCAAAAACGCCAGCACCGCCAATTGATGCAAAAGCAAATCCACTCGGATGATAGGATAGGATATCGCCGATACGAACGACGTCGGCGCCAAGCAGCACACCTAACGAACCTGAGACATAAGCAATTGGACCAACGTTTGCCCACTGTTGTTTGGAAATCACAATACCTACAATGCTAGCTGTTATTGCAATAGCGTAGATGTTCTGGATTATGACACCTTCTCCTCCAACGTATCGCGAACTAAGGTAAGAGAAGACGGCAATGACAGAAACTCCAATGATGCTTGCTCGAATAGGGCTTCTGTGATCGATCATCATTTTGAGCGAAATTAAAAACGGTATTAGGAATCCTGCCAAATCGAAACCAATGGCTAGTTCATTTCTCGGTCCTACGATGAGGAAGCCTCTAAACAGAAGGACGCCAAGTGGTACGTCAATGACGCCAACACCAAGTGAACCTCGAAAATACAACAATGCTGAAGGAAATGAAGTAAGAAAAAGAAGAGTAGAACCGATAAAGATCAAAAGCGCTTCTGATAGTGTAAAACCCACTGTCTCGAATCCAAACACAAGAAGTACGAGTATGAGAAATGCGAGTAACAAAAAGATGATTGACTCATTTAGCATGGTTCGTTAGTTATAATCTGATTTAACGGCTATTATCGTCACGCCACTGTAGTAAAACAACAACTTTAACGCCTGTTATTGCACTGCTGCTTTTTTCAACAAGAGGCGAAACAGAAAAACATTTGCTCCTAAGGCCGCTCCGCAAACTACTTGAATTGAGGCCAAGAAAGGTAGTTAGTTCACGCCATCAATACTCTTTTGATCAACTCTACAAATATCGTACTCGCTGTTTCCACCTCACGAAGGTCTATCCATTCATCAGTGGTGTGCGCTTGCGCAATGTCTCCAGGCCCAAAGACGACGGTAGGTATTCCAGCATCGTTAAAACGTGAGGCATCAGTACCCGCATCCATCGTCACTACTTGTGGATTTTGCCCACTACAGCGTATGGACCCCTCCAAAAACGTTATAATCTCGTGATTTTGCAAATAAAATGGTTGCGAAAAATTCTTTGGATCTTCTGCGACGTCGATTTTTGCTTCGGGTAATCTCGCTCGAAGCATCTCTAGAACACTAAATACGTCGTGAGGGGGCACATAGCGATAATCGACACCGATTCGGCATTGGTTAGGGACTGTATTAGTCGCTTCACCTCCAGTTATTGTGCTAACGGTCACAGTTTCATTGCCAAGCACCGGATGTTTCATTAATGGCATTTTGTCGATTAGAACCACAAGCTTTGCCATCGTGACAATGGCATTCTTACCAAGCGCTGGATTGCTGGCGTGTGCTGATTTACCGATGGTTTCAATACGAAAAGTCAAACGACCTTTATGTCCGTTTATTATCTTGAGGTTGGTTGGCTCGCAAACAACGCCGAAATCTGCATCTATATAGGGTAAGACATCTTGAGCACCTTGACTTCTAAGCTCTTCATCGGTGACAAATGTCGTGAGCAACGTGCCATTGAGCTTGCTTTGGTCAACGCTAGCTATCGCATTGATGATGGCGGCGAGACCCCCTTTATCATCGGCTGCACCCCTCCCAAACAATCTCTCCCCTTTTATTTGAGGCGGAAAGAAAGGTGGAACTGTATCAAGGTGACCGCACAACATTAAAATAGGTCGTCCTCTGCCAAGTTTGCCGATTAGGCTGTTACCAATGCGCGTAATTTCCATTCCTAGATCCACGAGTTTATTTTCGAGAAAAATGCTAATTTCATGCTCGTGAGTGCTGGTACTGGGAATTTTCACCAATTCATATAGGAGGTCGATGCTCGACATATGAATGTTCTACTAAAGGACAGACAGAACCTTGGCCCGGAGCACCTCATTCACGAGTTTTCCGTCCGCTTTACCTCGGACTTGTTTCATAACAACGCCCATTAGAGGACCTATAGCTCCCACTCCTTTTGCTTTTATGAGATCGAGCTGCGACTGAACTATTTCCTCGACGATCGTATTAAGTTCGCTCTCACTTAACATGATGAATCCTAATTCTATTGCGGCTTCGTCTGCAGTTTTTGTATCGTATTCTGCCAGCAGCCGAAGAACCTTTGGCACACCTTCCTTAGATATGGTTTTATCTCTTACAAGACGAAAAACACCGAGGATATGTTCACGCTTCAATCTATCAACGGGCACGTCTTCCCTCTTAAGTTCCGCGATGACGCCTTCTAGCGTCCTTACCACAAGTGTAGCAGCATCTTTTTTTTCGTCTTTTGTTATGCCACTGTCTTTCTCACACCAAAGGTTCATAACTTCTTCAAAAAGTTGATTATTTTCGGAACGCGCAATTTGATGAGCTAATTCGTCGTTTAAAAGGAAATCAAGCTTATATCTTTGGGTCTTATCTTCAAGCTTCTCTGGCAAGTGCCGCTTAACACGTTCGATAATCTCTATCGGAAGAGCGATAGGGGTAACGTCCGTTTCTGGGTACATGCGGGCAGCACCTGGTAGGGGTCGCAGGTATTCGGAGCACCCGTCATCCAAAGCGCGACGCGTCTCTTCAGGCACACCGTCAATAGCTTTATTCGCGCGCTCTATAACCGCAGATATTGCTTCAACACTCATCTCGGCACTTTCGTCAGCAATTATGACAGCTGCATCGCCTTTTTTAGCCTCTAGGAGTTGCAGTAACGCCTCTTTTTCTTTATTTGAGATTCCATAACGTGGCAACTCGTCGGTGTGAAATATACCTGCGACACCCCTCTTTTTTGCCCGATCTGCGAATTCGGAACCCAGTCGGCGACCTGGCTGTATTTCTTTTCCCACGAGGTCGGCAAAACCAAGAAGTAACACCCCCCAAACACGTTTCTTCTTAAGGATTTTTGATTCAGTCCGGGTGAATATTGAGGTGACCTCAATGGGGCCTTCTACGTGAGCCCCCCTGGACCGCAACTCATCCCTGATCTTGAGCAAGTTAAGCTGCCTCGAAACTTCAAAGCGTACGATATCCTCTATTAAATCGAGCGCTTGAACGCCCTTGATTTCGACCCGCGCACCCCCTACAATGGAGATATTTATATCCTGCCTAATCGTTCCCAACCCTCGCTTAACTCTGCAAGCACGCAAAATCGTTCCAATTGTTAGAGCAAGCTCTTTGACCATCTTGGGCGTCTTTAAATCAGGGGCAGAGCCGATTTCAACGAGAGGAATGCCGAGCCGATCGAGCGAATAGACGTCCTTGTCGACGATTTGCGCAGCTTCCTCTTCGACGGAAAGTGTGTCGATCCTAACGGAACCGCCCCTTAGGGATACTTGTCCGTCTACTGCTAAAAGCGCCGTTCGTTGGAAACCACTAGTATTCGACCCGTCGATCACCAATTTTCGCATAGTGTGGATTTGTTCGAACGGTTGCATCTGAAGCAAAAGGGCTATTTGAAGAGCAATTTTGAGGGCTTCTAGATTTATTTCCATCGGCGGCTCATCGTCATTTTCCACAAGGCCTGTGCTTGCATATGCTTTGTAAGTAAACCGCCTGGTGCCTATCCCCTCTTCCATCGCAGCCCGGTCAATTTCACCCAATTCACTCTTAGAAGGGCGTAAATAGCGATAAAACTCATAAGTCGCATCTTTAGTGTCTTTCAATTCAGTCGGACTACTGCAGAATAGCTTTGACGTGGTGTTGAGCTGTTGATGAATCTCTAAGCCGGCTTTCAAGCCAATTTTCACATAGTCAAGATCCTTCACGGCAACTCCTCAAACGTTTCCCACGTCCTGCTTTCGTCAACAGTTATTTCGCCAGCAATGTTGGTTCGCATAAGCTTTCGAATCTCTTCGCGATCAGACGTCTGGCCAAGCACCCACATTAGTTTAACGAGTGCAGTTTCACTGAGCATATCGCCACCCTCAATTATCCCGGCTTTTAAGAGGTCACGACCGGTATCGTATACCCTATCGCACACAGCTCCGTAGACACACTGAGAGGTCATTACAACCGGGATAACCTCTGTAATTTCTTTCACGTGTGGGACCCACTCACTCATAACGTGTCCCAGACCTGTTCCTTCGATAACTAAACCCTTATATCCTTGCGTTAAGTAGAAGTTCATAATGTCGTGATTCGCTCCTGGGAAAAATTTTATAAGGGCACATTTCGGCTCAATCTTTGGATGAACGGAGAGTTCGCATCCTCCTCGGCCAATCTGATCAGATAAGAACTGGAGCGATCTTTCCTGAAACTTAACGCGTGCCACAGGGTCTGCATTGACTGATCGAAAGGCGTCGCGTCGTGACGTATGCAACTTCTTCGTACGAGTTCCCAGATGAACGAGACAAGTGTCATCGGAAGCATCTTCATGCATCACCGTAAAAACACCTGCGAGGTCACTTGTAGCTGCTACAGCTGCACAGGTCGCGTTAACGACGTTGTCACTGCTCGGGCGATCAGCCGATCGCTGTGAGCCAACGAGCATGACTGGCACGGGCACCTGCAGCATGAATGATAAAGCTGCAGCGCTGTACCCTAAGGTGTCTGTACCGTGTGTCACAAGCACCCCATACGCTCCTGCACGGACTTGATTATAAACGCATAAGGCAAGCTCAGACCACAACTTTGGCTGCATATTTTCGCTTAGAATGTTGTAAAGCATCACACCTTCGATGTTAGCGATTTCAGCTAAGCTGGGTATTGCGTCGATTATGTCTTCAGCGTCGAATTGACTCGTTACTGCGCCTGTTCGGTAGTCAATTTTACTTGCGATGGTGCCCCCTGTAGAGATAATGCTCAAACGCGGCAACTCAGGACGTATAGAACGCGATGGTCTTACAGCAGTTACAGGTCCCCTCTTTTTGACGAGCGTAACGTGTAGGCCCTCAGGCGCAAAACCGACGTTATAACCGCTTTTTAGCTTAATTATAACATCGGTTGTTGCATTTGGCATAAGCACGCCAAAAAACTCTTCCCCGTCCTTGACCACTTTGACGTGATCACCGTGTTGTATGTCTTCGATTTTAGACATCAGAATGGTCCAACAGGTCCTTCTCCATCATTTGTAGGGTGTTCTGCTGTAGCGAGAGGCGTCGCTTTTGAGATCGCAAATGCTTGCGTCGTGCTTTTATCATACGCGCTACCTCACTTTCTGCGGGCCCACCCGTAACATTCCTCTTGGCAATGTTATGACTGACGTCAAGCGCCTCTCTAACGTCGCTAGCTGTCAAACCAAGGAGAGACAAAGGCTTTCCAACATGCCTTTTACCAACTTGATTGATAGTATCAAGATCGCACTTACCGATTCGAACGACTTCGCCGACAATGGTGTGTGCGGTTCTAAAAGGAACGCTAGTCGTTCGAGCAATGGTATCTGCTAGCTCGGTTGCCGTTGTGAATCCTACTGAACCCATATCAGCTAGCCGTTCTGTGTTAATAACAAGCGTTTCTAGAACAGCTTGGACAATCCGGACACAGTCGATTGCAGCATTTATCGCTTGGTGTAGATGCGGAGTTACCTCCTGCAAATCAAGATTATAGCTATATGGAAGTGCCTTACAAATCACCAAGCTAGCCGTGAGCGCTCCGATAACCGTTCCCGTTTTTGCGCGCGTCAGTTCAAGCGGGTCCGGATTCTTCTTCTGCGGCATAATAGAGCTTGTCGAAGCAAACTTGTCATCCAATTCCACGTAGCCAAACTCGGATGTGCTCCAGAGTATAAGTTCTTCTGAAAGGCGGCTAAGCGTTATCATAAGGTTTGAGGCAGTTGCTAGCACCTCTATGACGAAGTCGCGGGTGCTCACTGCGTCCATCGAGTTCTCAATAATTCCGTCGAAACCGAGAGCTAGTGCCGTCGAATCACGATCGAGCGGCCAGCCAGTAGAGGCAAAAGCTGCCGCCCCTAATGGCGATTTGTTTGTTCGATCATAGCTATTCTCCGAGCGCGTCAAGTCTCGCTCCAAGGCATCATAATGTGCGAGCAGATAGTGCCCGAGTGTCGTAGGCTGAGCGTGCTGCAAATGTGTAAAACCCGGCATTACGGTGGACAGGTTTTCAGCTGACCGTTTTAATAGTGTACTTTGCAAAGATAGAATGGCATCTTTGAGCAAAAGTAACTTATCACGTACAGCCATGCGAATACACGTTGCAACCTCGTCATTTCTCGACCGACCTACGTGTAGCCAGCCAGCTTGCGCAGGTCCCACCTCATCTGTGAGGGTTGTTTCAATCGCAACGTGGACATCGTCTACGTCCTTCGGTAAAAAAGCGTACCCACGCTCATTTATGTAAAGCAGTGTTTTTTTAAGAGTTTTGTAAGTCGTTTGTGATATTATCGCCTGCTTACAGAGCATCTTCAAGTGCGCGAGATCAACGAGAATGTCATAACGAAAGAGCCACTCGTCTGCAGCAATGGAGGTGATAAATCGTGACGCGCGCTCATCGAACTCCATAAGACGGCCCTTCCGAATAATGTTCTGCGTCATTACATCTCAGATGAACGGACGGGTATTATGTATTTCGCTTGATAGTATCGACGAGACTTTCAATGTCCTTTAAAGTTAGCGCGTTGCCAACGTTTTGATCTCAGCAATATTCTTCTAAGGTGACGTGCGTAACGTATTCTTCTAGTTCGATGCAAAAGTTAATCTTTGAACAAACAGACTCTGACTTGGACGTAAATCTTATTCGAATATGAGCAGCTTGGAAGGTAAAACCGTTATAGTAGGTGTCACAGGCAGTATTGCAGCAGTAGAGACTATCAAGCTGATCCGCAAGCTCAGGAGAAGGGGTGCAGCTGTGCACGTCGTTACGACACCAGCAGCACGACGGATAATTCACACTAACGCGTTAGAATACGCCTCACAGAACCCGGTAATTAATGAACTCACGGGAAAGGTAGAGCACGTCGCTTTTTTAGGAAAGGGTGGTTCGGCAGATTTGCTTTTGATAGCGCCTTGTACAGCAAATACAATAGGCAAGGTAGCTCGTGGCATTGACGATACTCCTGTAACGACGTGTGCAGTTACGGCCATAGGATCGGGCAAACCCGTAGTGATAGTTCCTGCGATGCACTTATCTATGTATTCTCAGCCATTTGTCAAAGAGAACATCGATCGCTTGGGAGAGTTGGTTCATTTCGTTTGGCCGCGTATCGAAGAAGACAGGGCAAAATTTGCGGATATGAGCGAAATCGTGCTCACCGTCGAGCGTCTTCTGTCCAGATGGGATTTAGCAAAAAAGAAAGTGTTGATAACAAGCGGTGCAACAATAGAGGCCCTTGACCCGATTCGTATTCTCACCACAAGAAGCTCAGGGCGAACTGGCAGGGAAATTGCTTATGAAGCTTTTAGAAGGGGGGCTGACGTTACTATCGTGCACAATAGTAATGCACAACTCGTAAATCAGATACATGTGGAAAGTGCTGCAGAGATGAGCAATGCGGTCCTTACGGAGCTTGATAAAGGATATGACATATTTATCAACACGGCGGCTATTTCCGACTTCACCGTAGATAAACGCGATGAAAAGATTAGATCCGGCCAAGAGCTTCATCTCGAGTTTAGTAAGGTACCAAAGCTTACTAACATAGTTCAAGCGAAGTATCCACATCTTTTTGTAGTCTGCTTTAAAGCGGAAACTAATTCGACTCCGGATGAACTTATTGAATGTGCCCGGTCGATACCGGTTGATTTAGTGGTAGCAAACGACGTTACATTGCGCGGAATGGGCACTAAAGACAACGAAATTTACATCGTAGATTCGGACGTCGAACGGTATCAAGGTGATAAGGCATTTCTCGCAGTGAAGATTGTTGACGCTATTGTTAAGAAAATGAACCACTAATGAAAGCATTTTGCCCCTTTCACATTACAGGTTTTTTCGCGTTGAAGTCTGACGAGAAGAAGGTTTCCTCAATTGGATGCGGTATTGTTATTGCTGACGGCGCCGTAACTGAAGTCTCTGCAGGACTCGGCAGCGTTTATATTAATGGGCGACAGGATCCGGCACTCACCACAAAAACAGTCTCAGCTTTGCTGTCTGATAAGAGTGCCGATGTTAGGACAGAGCTAGCGGGGCCGATGGGCTGTGGACTTGGGACTAGTGGGGCAGGAGCTTTAAGCTCCGCCCTTGCATTAAACGAATTTTGGGGGCTGAAACACAGCTTTAATACCCTCTGCGATATTGCTCAATGGGCAGAAATTAAAAACAACACGGGAATTGGCGACGTTGTTGCCCAAGCTTTAGGCGGTATAGTCGTTCGTGAACAAAACGCGGTGCATCAAATTCCTTCGCCCCCGCTCGAGATTTCTTATGTCGTCTTTGGGCCCCTCCCAACGCCCGAAATCTTAGCAGACAGAGACAAAATCGCCATTATAAACAAGTTTGGATCGGTTGCGTTACAGAGGCTCTTGAAGAGACCCACCTTTAACGAATTTATGCGCTTGTCAAGGCAATTTGCCTGTGATACTGAACTCATAAGTCTAAAAGCGCAAGATGCAGTCGAAGCGGTAGAAGCAAACGGTGGTGTTGCATCAATGGCGATGCTCGGAGATGCAGTTTATGCAATAGACCCCGCCAACGCGCTTAACGCGTTTGGAAAAGTTAGAAAGACAATAATATTCAATCGTGGCGCCTACCTGATATTCTAAACGGACTAGAAAATTGACGTCACATAAAACGAGAAATTGAAGAGACGGACATCACCAAGCTGATTGTTAAACCAATCAAAAAGGTAGATGGAAGAACAACATATTAGTCAAGGCTCGCAGCGCAAACTTCTAACAACAATGTAGTTAATCCATCAATTCAGTCCATTCCGTTGTTTAGAAAGCTAGATTACTCTTCGACTACTTCACCAAAAGCGAAGTTGCGCTTTACAGCCTTGATTTCAATCTTAACTTCGTCACCAATCTTGGTGTGTGGAACGAAAATCACGAAACCACTAATACGAGCTATGCCGTCGCCCTGTTTGGCAATATCTTCGATTTTACAGTCATATTGCTTTCCGACATCTACAGGGGCAGCCTTTGGTTTGCTATCATAGCTCTTGTAGCCGCCGCCGAAATTGTTTCTAGTATTTGCTCTATACAAAACGTCACCTCCTTTTTACTTAGGTATCTACCTGTATGCAGATATAATATAAAGCTTCGCGCAAGATGGGCATTTTTTCTACCTCAACGAGTACACACAGACCTTAAAGAGGTTGGTCGAACGGTGCGGCTTTCCTAAAGGTTTTTTTGCTAAAGGTCCTAAATTTAGCGGCTTTCAATTGCAGTAGAACTAACGCTCATATTCCAACAAGTTAAAATAGTACTTAGTTCGTGGGAAAAACAGTTGGGAAAAGGCATACACAGCCGTGTGTCTCGTACAGAGCGTGACTACCTCATTTTTGTAGACGCGCGGCGCTGCCCCCCAACAGTATTAGTCAAAGAGCGTATTAACAAACGGCAATTCTGTTAGGATTGTTATCCTCTATATGTCATTCATCCTATTTAGAAAGACCCGTCGGTGTTTCTGACCTACAACCGTTCGAGGTTAAGCTAGTTGATAGGACATAAAAAGGATCAAGGAGCGGGTACGAGACGAGTGCTTGAACAATATAACCACAAGTGACGGCTTGTACACGAAAGCAGCGCAATGATGTTACTCTCCACAAGATGACTAAATTATCGCAACGAATGCTACACTTTTTTAAGCTCTTTCTCTCACTAAACTACAAATGAAATGCGAAGTAGGTGATCTACACTTCCAATATGAAACACACGGCGAAGGAATGCCTATACTGATGATTCACGGTTTTGGCATTGACCGTCACGTGATGACAGGCTGCATGGAGCCCAGCTTTAAAACCCGCTCTGGATGGAAACGTATCTACTTCGACTTACCTGGAATGGGTCGTACACCGGCGCCTCATTGGATGAGCAATGCAGATCAGATGCTTGAAGCGATCTTAGCGTTTGTGAACAAAGTATTAGAAGATGATTCGTTCTTGGTTGCTGGTGAATCCTATGGGGGTTATCTTGCTAGGGCAATCGTTAAATCGATGCCTGAACGTCTCAAAGGTGCCCTTCTTATCTGCCCTGTCATTTTAGCTGATCGAAAGCGACGCGAACTGCCAATTCGACAGATTTTCGTGAGGGATGAGCCATTCTTGGCAGGTATCGAACAAACCGAGTGGAAAAAAATGTTTGAGCGCGTGCTTGTGGTGCAAGATCAACAGCGCTGGAATCGGTTTGGGCAGGACATCATCCCAGGGATGCGAACAAAAGATAGAGCGTTTCTTGATCAGTTTCAAAAGTATGGATATAACCTCTCCTTTGATGTAGACCAGCTTGAGCACCCCTTTGACCGACCGTCACTCATATTCTCTGGACGTCAAGATACCTCAGTTGGGTATCATGATTCACTTACACTTGTCGAGAACTTCTCCCGTGGAACGTTCGCGATACTGGATAGGGCTGGACACGGGCTCGAGGTCGAACAGGAGACCGTTTTCAACTGTCTTGTCGATGAATGGCTCAACCGTGTAGAAGAAGACGATCGGCGTTTGTCTAACTCGGAATGATCTCAGAACACCTTTTCGCCTTGTAGTGTCATGTGTCTCCTTCTATCGCCGGCAGCTGATTTAGTGGGCAAAAGTACGAAAAAACTGCCAACCGATCAAGAAGTTAATACGACAAATCCAAAGCGTCAAGCAACGTAAAAGCGACTTTTGATCTCCCCAAACGAAAGAAGGGGGTCTAGTAGGTCACTACAGAGCGTCAGCCCGCCGCAATAAATATAGTTCGAGGTAGCCCATTGGGCGGGCCCTCGCTCTCCAGCATCGACATACCCAAATATGGGCGGTTGTATTTAATGTTCTCCTGCACGGTATGAAAGTATTTCCACAAACGACTTTAATATAATCGTAGTTCTAAGCAAAACATTTAAACAAAATTGGCAAAATCCAGCACTCACATTATTGGGCCGAAGGATCTTGTTGCATAATCCCGAAAAGGTTTCCTTCTGAATCGGCACAATAAGCGTGGTATCCAACCCCAGGGACTACCGACTTGGCGACGACAATAAGCCCTCCTGCGTTTACAACACTCTGCGTGAACTCATCGATAGAGGGCACATCGATGGTATTAACGGTCGATTCGTCTTTCATGCGCTGCCTTATCGCTCCGTTAATGCTGGTCTGGTCGCTATCATCGGCGCTGATAAACCAGTAGTTAACGGGCCCTCCCATTTGTTGATGCGCCAACCAAAGACGCGCTCATAAAACGCAGAGGCCCTCGTTGGATCGTCTGCTCAGATTTCAAAATGGATAATTTTAGGCATAGTTTCTCAATTGAAGTTAAGAACTTCATAAATGTGTAGGTCTATCTTGCGCAAATCACGCTGAGCTTTGAATGGCTCCAATGCAGCAAGTGGTGTTTAAATAGTACAAACTTATCACGGGATTCGCTCGGTGTGATCGAAACTTTGAAGTAGGACAATGAGGTGTAGGCATCATTGTAGAGACAAAATATGGATGAACTGATAATTGGTTTAGTTGTTGGCTCTGTTGTTGCTTTGTGCCTTTATGTAGTCCTTAATACTGTAGTACAAAACAAGGAACGAAAAAAGCGAGACCCTAAATCAAAAATGACAGCAAATGAGCGATGGACAATCGTAGTTACATTGCTTTTGATGGCCTTCGCGCTTGTAGCTGGAGTCGCAGCTTTTGGTGCTTTTTAGTTCATTGAATAGTACGGTTCCACCTTTATCTCTCGGATACGTGCAATTCGAGAAGTGAGTTATGAGAAAATGTTGAGTCAACAACAGGACTAGCCTTTTTTTGATTTGGCTGTTGAGGTGGTTAAATCGTTCTTAGTTGCGAAAAATTATTCACGTTCTCGCAACGATCTATGTGCAATTCTTTCAACTAACAAGAAAAGGCAGACTGGTGGCCGTGGACAATCTTCCAGGCGTTCCCTTTCTTACGGAGCACAAGACTTACGCGTTTGCATCCAAGAACATTAGCGTAGGCATCCCATAATCGCGCCACACGAACTTCATAAAAAGCATAAACGAGATTGGCATCATCTTTGCTGTGCTCGACCATCGCATAGGACATGTAGCTATAGTGAGATGCTTCATATTTAAGAGCGTCTTGTATCTCGCGATAGCCTTTGCGGACGGCTCCATAGTCTGTTGAAACGTACGTGAGATCCGCGCCCGATTCGTCCCACATAGACGCAGCCGCATCGGCATCTCCAGCTATAAGCGCTTCACCGTACAATTGAAGAACTGTTTCAACGCTTTCGCATTCGTCAGCTGAAAGGTGCACGTTTGGTTTGTCTTCCTGCGTAATAACGTCCGCAACATCGCTCAATGGGGGTCTTTCGCGCGAATTTTGCATTTCGATGAGCTCAAGCACAGTGGCCTTCATATCTAGCAATTCTTTGTTTTCAGGATCAATTTTGAGCGCTTTTTCAACGGCGTCTAGTGCCGCCCTGTAGTCGTTGTTTTGAGTTGCTCGTTGAAATTCTTCGACGTATTTGAAAATACGTTGCGAAGTGGAATCTTTTTTGAAGAGCTTCATAGCCAGCAGAGAGTGTCATGCCCATCATCATTAGTTATACTTTAGTATAGTCGCAAACTGAAGCCGTTTATTGCATGCATTAAGCAGTTGTGCTTTCTGAGCTAAGAAAAAAAAGACGTCAAAACTCGATTAAAACTACGCTTTTTAGCGTGTTAGATATGGGCAACCACGTTGCATAAAGCGTGGACGATAAATGCGAGCGTGGCGTTTTTATTTATGACAGTGATGGACAATTTATAAATTACTTCAACCCAGTTAAGTCAAGGATGGATAGCTTACTCCCGAAAGTTCGCTAGTTTCGCGCGTAAGAGCAATTAGATCATTTACGTCTAGCCTGTGTACATCTTCTTTACCCAATGCTCTTGAGATATCTGCAAGTTCTAACGTTGAGACGCGAATGAAATTGGCGAGCTTCTGAGCCCCTCTCTCGACATTAAAACGCTTTATGAGCTCGGGATCGTGCGTCGTCGTCCCGGTCGGACACTGGTTAGTCTCACAAATGCGGTAGCACTCACACGACATTGCCCAAAGTGCAGCCGTGGCTATATAGACTGCGTCAGCTCCGAGCGCTAAACATTTAGCGAAATCCCCTGACGTGCGTAACCCTCCAGCAGCAATGAGGTCGACGTGCTCGCGATATCCTATCTCTTCCAGATATCGGTGCGCCCGAGGGAGGAAGTTGATAATAGGTAAGCCAAAGTTGTCCCTAATATGGCTTGGGGGGGCCCCACTGCCACCCCCAAACCCGTCAACGACGACATAGTCGGGCCCGGCGTAGACAATAATATCAAGGTCTTTTTCGACGTGTCCTGCGGCAAACTTAATACCTATAGGTCGGCCTTCTGTAGTATCTCGCAAGGTTTCAATCTTGTGTTTGAGATCTTCAGCGTTATGAACGTCAGGGTGCCGAGCTGGGCTTTTAGCGTCGGTGCTAACAGGAATGCCGCGTGTCTTGGCAATGAGCTCAGTTACTTTGTTGGCAGGAACTAGACTACCAGTGCCCGGATACGCTGATTGACTTATCCGAAATTCAACCATATCGGCTTCTTTGAGCCGCTCATTCCAAACACCGAAGTGTCCGGTAGAATACTGCAGAGTGACATATTTTGCAAACTCGCGTTCTTCATCGAGCATCCCGCCTTCTCCAGTGTTCGTCGCTGTTCCTGCAATTGTTGATGCCTTTGCGAGCGCGATTTTCTGTTCTCTGTTTAAAGCGCCAAAACTCATTCCAGAGATCATGATAGGTGTCTCGAGACGAATTGGCCTCTTAGAGCTTTTTCCTATAGTGGTGCTTGTTTTGACTGGTTCTTCAGCGTTTAAGGGTAAGCGATACAGTTGCGCTGGAACGAAATTGAGCATATCTAAGCTTGCCGGGAATTGTTTCAGTGACCCCATGCCCTCTCTAAGCGACTTATTGAGTGTTGCCGTCTTCTTTACGTCAAGAATTTTTTTGTAATCAAAAGGACGCTCGAAATATTCAATCTCTCGCATAAAAACCCCCAGTTTAACGTTTTACTCGTGAAGCTGAGTTATATTTATTCATTTCTAAGCTCATAAAGCAACAACTGTGAGAAGATCGTAAGACGGAACGTTTTGTATCAAAGCAGGCATTATTGACAAACGGGATTTAGCATGGCTGAGCGCGACATAAGACTTAAAAGGCTAGCTGAAAGCAGACGTCAGCTCACAAAACTATTGGTGGTAGCAGCTCTAATTGAGTACGGACTTCGAATCGATGACATCGATGTCGGTGAAGTCAAAAAAGACGAGATAAACGAGGCAGCAGATCTTGCTAGGCATGGATCGCTGCATGTGCCGAAAATCTTGATTAACATCAAACAGCTAGATCGTTTTGAACGCTACGTTCCGGCTTGGTCACGCACATCAATTGAAACAAGCGTTTTAGATGTTCTTAATGAATTTGAAAGTGGCGAAATTGTTATAGGCTTGCCGCAGGGCGCAATTAAACGATGCATCGTTTTTCCAAGTGCGATAGAGCAGGAGTTTCAAGAGCTTCGACGATTTCGATCTCAAGCAGCGGGCGGTTAGTTTCTCTTAGAGAGCTTCTATTCGATTTGAGAATTTGTAAGCGAAAATATTTTGTAGTTCTATTTGTTACGACCGTGCGTACGAACGTTACACGGCTTTTATACAGAAAGTTTTATCTCAATCGCACTCTTCGTAGCGAGCGTGCGTAAAACGATAACTTTGACGCTCTGCCTACTGCTGTACTGTTGTTTCGTAAGCGGTTGTGTGGGTAACACATCGAATCAGAATGGAAGCAGCCAAGGATCGGGCAGTTTGAAAGCGTCAGAGATCTTACTAAGTTCCGCGTCGGCCGCGTTGGGTGAACCAGTTTCCGCAAAAGCGGTCCTAAAGGACAGTAGTGGAAATGCATTAAACGGCAAGGTCGTTGAATGGTTTATAGATGGAAGATCGGTAGGCAAAAGTCAAATAAAAAACGACGCTACAACGCTCAGCTTAACCGCAGAGTACAGCGATTACTTGGGTCTTAAAACTCATCAGCTGCAGGTAAATTTTTACGGCGATCCAACCTACAAGAGCAGCACAGCGACTTCTTTTCTAAATATTACAGCGACCGGTACGCTAGGTACAGTTTCTAACGAATCAGCCACTAACGTTCTGTAGAGTTCTAGCTACCTAAGCGAGTTTATAAAGGTAGTAATTTCATTCTTTCTATTTTGCGAGTCCTCTGCTAGATCAAGACAACGAAAAACGTTGCTGACTAATTTTTCCTTCCACAA
>PMYA01000154.1 GCA_003170935.1 Methanobacteriota archaeon | reverse complement strand
TTATTATTCTGCTATTTTTAAAATTAGGGCGCTTCAGAACATTAATTTTGTTTTGACTACTAAACCGTTGCACAGGAAATGACGGAATCCTTTGAGTGGAAGGCTGCGTAAGCTTTGGAAATGCCAAGACGAGAGTTGATTTAGATTTGATGTGACAGAAGCGACCGTTGATCATCAACGAGTCATGCCCAAGAAAGAAGCAACCTGACACTAGTATGACCGGAGGTATGAGTGAATCTATAATATTCATACTGCATTGCCCAGCAGAGACTAGTAGGCACCACAAAGCTAATAGCGATTAATTCCTTTTTAAACGCTATAGAAGCCTTCTATGAAACGCTCATCTAGCGAGTTTATCGAAGACACTAGCTGACCCCCTACCATTACCTCACAGGGGATACACAAGTTAAGCTTATGCAAATGTCTCTTCACGGGAGGAAAACAGTGAAATCACTTGTAGTTTCTAGCTAGAAACTGGACGACCTAATAATAATTTCTCGCAAACCTACTTTAGTACAATAGTGAAGAGTTGATCGAATAAGAAACGTACAAAAACACAAGTGCCTTATCTCTTTGCCACAGGGAAGCGCACTTCTGTTAGTAATTCGCTTTCTGCCACTTCCATAGGATTCGTTAGCCATAGTTCCATAGGGGGGCCGATTACCTCGAATCCGTTTTTCGTAGCATATTCCATTAATGCTGCATAAACAGGCGCTATTTGGTTATATGGTCCTTTATGGATCGCTGAGAGTACATTTTGCGCGGGGAATGTTTTAACCTGGACATTGTTTCCCGCTTGGGCCTCTCCGACAAAGGGTATACCTACCTCAAATTGTATTTCGCCTCGCGCCATTTCTTCTGGGCTGCTGTAATAGACCGCGAATGGGGGCCCTGCTATTTGCAGGCCTTCTTTCATCACCCATTCCATCAGTTCACCTATGAGTCGCCCCATATCGTCGCCTATCGCTCCAACTGCGCCTTTGTTGAAAATGCACGCTGCTCGCATTTCGTCTACCATTTTCAATTCTGGTTGAACCATCATTATCCCCTCAATTCTTGCTCACAGCAGAGGAAAAACTTTGTTATTTTAAACCCTTTCGCAGGGGAGTTGCACGTGCTTCTTTATATTCAAAACGCCATATAATTAAAATAACCTATATGGAAAAGGTGATCGTTTGACTATTTGGAAATACAGCGGAAAAGAGGTTTCCTTTGACCAAGTGAGTGGGGCACTCGAAGCTTTAGAGAACGCTTGTCTTCACTGTGGAGGGAAGCACTCTTCTGAGTGCCCTATCGGCAAGGCTAAAGAAGAATTGTATGATATCAAGTGCTCGGATAAACGTCATATTCCCGACGTGCAATTGTAACCGTTTGAGGCACTTAATTACGCCATCAAAACGTCGTAAAAATCACTAAGGGCATGTTGGGGGTCTTTTCCTCCAAAATATGCCCTCAACGTCTCTTTCTTCTCCATCAACCCGCTGTAAGCAACCTCAACTTCTTTTTGAGAGCAAACCGATGTCATGTCCTCGATTATGTGGTTAGCGATAGACTCGTGATTGGAATTATAGAAACTCCCTAAGATGAAAAATTGCATAATCGAAAACATAGCGTGCGTATGTCTATCTTTTTCTTTTGCAGATAATATCAAATCGCTGAAGAGGTGTGATACTGACAACAACATTTGAGAGTGGACGATCCCTTTTGAGAGATCAAGAGCGAGCATGCCAATCTCTCTCAAATATCTGAACCCGCCCAGATATTTACTATCTACATCTATGGTAGTTTCACAGAAAACGCGCATCGCTTCAACGGCCTCACTTGCGGTATTCGTGTCATCGATTCTTATTGCTACCTTGGAAATTTCGAAGAGCTGTTCAAGCACTACTTCGTTCAACCCGTCTCGATGATTCTTAAAGTTGTAAACGGAAACGTCTTCAAGCGCCGTGAGCGCGTCGCTTGCCACATCAATATTTCCCTGCAGCGCTTCTTTTCTGATGATGTCGCCTAAGATCTCGACAAGTTCTGCATTTTCCTTCGGTTGGTTCTCGCTGAGCGCTTTCGTTTTAACACTATCAACGATGTCCTCTGGATTAAAGAAACGCGGAACGCGCCGAAATAGGTTTACAGTCAACAAAAAGCAACATGCAGTTAAAGCCATGCTAAGCGACGTCATAACCCTGATTTGATTAGAGATCGTGACCCCGCTTATGTGGGCTAATGTTATGAAACTGACGAACATTGTCACAACGAAAAACACGATGATGCCCATAATCTGAAAATCTGTGAAAATTGAGGCAAGGAGAAAATGCAACACTTTTGGCGTATACTTAGAAGCTGAAAATTCAATAGCGATGATCAAGATGGAGAAGGTTATTCCAAAGAGCGCGGCAAGACTTTGGGGGAACGAACTCAACAAGAAACTAGCAGCGTTCGCGTCACCGTAAAACAAGATTCTGGTGCCTAATAGGTCGAGAACAAAAAGCAGAAAAATTAGGGCACCGAGTGCTAAAAAGATAAGGTCGATGCGATTCAGCTTAATGTCTTTCAAACTCATGTTTTCACTCGTTAGAGCACAATGTCGCCTATTCGACATAATTTTTGTTAAAAGCCTCAATTTTCTCGACTAACGCGAGGAGTATGAAAGTGAAGAAGATTAAAAGGGCGAGCTTAACTAAGAACGGTTTAAATGGTTAGCATAATGGAGGTATAAACTTGAGCGAAATTGAAATGTACAAAGGTAAA
>PMYA01000008.1 GCA_003170935.1 Methanobacteriota archaeon | reverse complement strand
CTAAGACAGCTGGCAGATTACAAGAACGATCACGCGGATATGGCAGCCGAAAAACTTTTACGGAAGTGCTCGACCAGTTGGGAGGCTTTCAAATATCTACAAGATCGCGTGCACGACCCCTGGATACCTGACAGCGCACGGCAGCAGGTCCGACAAATTATCAAAAAGATACACGTGCAGATAAACCAGCAGCGCGAATACGGCTGGACGTATGAACCGTCATGAGTGTGCAAAATAAGAGGCTCTCGAGGCGTAAAGTGGGCATGAATATCCCAGAGTAACCAGGCTAAAAGGCAGCGAAACAAGGGCATTAGTTTCACTCTACGCGTCGGTTAGGTTATTGGCGCCTTATTAGCTTGTTATTGTTGCATGACATATTGCACACGGTGCGAGCGATACGTTAAGTGCGAGTTACGCGGCGATCTGGATAAGCTGCCTTATTATTGCGACTTATACCGGCGGCCACGAAACCTTGAAGCACACGACCTAATCTTCATGGGGACTTAGCGATAAGCGACGCTTTTGTGAAATAACGCATGGATTACCGTTCTTTTCGGCGACAGAAAAAACCGATCATGCTAAAAGTCGAGCCTGTCCAGGTTAAAAGTACGAGGAGAAGCAAAAATGAGTGAGAAGGGATTAATCATAACAGGCACCGATGCGGAATTATTGAGCCGTGCGCTTTCAGAAGTAAAAAAGAAAGCCTATGAAGAATCCGAGGCTCAATTAGATGATGTCTAGGCACTTGATGCGCTCGTTTCGTGTTTCAGGAGCTTCAGAAATGCCTCGAGTGATGGAACAGAAAAACGTCATTCGTATTTTAGCCCCTTACGAAAGCGCCTAGTGCTAGGCACGATTATTGATAGGCAAGTCGGTGCAGACGGTCGCAAGGCCTGATAGCGGCAGGTTTGTACCTGTCGATGTTAATTAAAAAAGGCCCTCTGCAGCACCATTGATTATTCTAAATATCTTCAGTCTGGAGCCTCTTTTTGGAATTCGGTGGTTTTAGGTCCAAGGGATCTGATCCCGCGCATACATTTCTATTCGTAGAAGAAGAAAAAGCTAGTTTTTAGACCATTTTTTTACAGGATGTGCCTAAAGCAGGGGAGTTGGTATGTTGTGTCAGATACTTCAGACACATCCTTGAGTTCTGGAGGAAAATGTAAGGTCATAAGACGCTGCTGTAATTACGAGGGTTGATCAAATGCAATTAAGCATCACGTGAGGACTCACGCGGAAACCCGCATTTTACCGCAGCCCTAAGCCTATTTTGTACTCTCCATTCTTTCAATATAAAATTAGGGAGCTTAGAGCACTGACCATTTTAAAAAATAACGCTTTTATAGCGACAGTCTCTTATTCATCCGTCTACCATGAGGCCGCTGCCCGCGAAATTGCTTCAGCCATTTTATAGAGTATGAGAAAAGCTTATTGTAGAGTATGAAGTATTATGGTATCACAATGGTAGTTTGTCCTACCTGTCGCCACGAGCACGCGGGCCCACTTAAAACGTGCCCTGTTTGCCGTGACCGCATAGCAACTTGGAAACAGAAGCACCGAGGTAAAGACCGCTTACATAAGCGTAAGTATGCTGCCAAGAAGCGCGGGTCCAATGACTACGATGAGCTTTTTTACAGTACGCGAGGACAGCAAGATAAGTGGGATAGGTGGGTAGGACTTGACCCAGATGAAGTAATGCTCTGGACTGGACAGACACGTGCAGAACTTTGGGAAGAAGTTGCTCAGATAGTATATGAGGAAAAAGTAAGGGATGGATGCTTGGGAGTTTTGAATGGAATTATAGCTGATGTCCGACCTGACCACCTTCAAGCAATGACAGATATAGGAAAACAAACGGAGTGCCTTATCCTAGTCAAAAAGATGCAGCTACACTTAACGAACGTGCTTCGAGAGAACGGTGTTTTTCGGTAGGGGGCTAGCAACATGCCAAGCAAACCAAGTCGGATGAACGATAGTGATGACCGGATGCTAGCACGTTACCAGCACCTTTACAACAAAGCGCGCAAGGTCAACGCCTNNGGCATTAAAGAATAAGTGAATGGATCAGTTGTTATAGTGACGGTGTTGCGCATAACAAAGGTGATCAAGTGAAGTGCGGACGATGTGACAAAAAACTGGTCAGTGACTGCTGTGTGTGGACTGGAGATCAAAGACTGTGGATATGCGAAACGGGCCGCACGTCACGTGAGCTTACGTCGGATGACAAGCCCGAAACCACTACAGACAAGAAACTCTATAATCAGCTTTTTGGCGACGACATGTGAGGGGACAGCGGTCCTTATGAGATGCAAAAAAACACTTTCCGCTCTTTGGACCTAAGCTGTAATTAGTATCTCAGCTCTAGGTATTGTTTCTTACAAACTGCCGGGCTGCCTTGCCAAACACTAGAGACGGCAAGACAATGCAGAAGGAGCTAATTCAGTACCGCCTGAAGATGAGGGGTGCTGGCAAGCCGTAACTAGGAGCTCTTAAGACGGGGCGACATGACGATTTGGCGACTAGTGCCCATTGGCTGTCCATTGGGTTATACAGCAAAGACGGCCTCTTAGGATAAGATAGTTTTAAAAAAGGTCTTCCACAGCACCTTCTTTAAGCTAAACGCCCCTGATCTACTGCGTAAACAGAGAAACAAACGAAAATAGGAAAGTATATACGTTTCCTATCGCTATATGGCTGTGACGAAGGCGGAGATAATCATTTTCTTGATTATTCTAAATATCCTCGGTCCGGATCCGCTTTCGTCCATCATTCTACCCACCTTTTAGCATATTTATGGTGCTGCAAACAACTAGACTTTACAACCTTGATTGCGCCAAATTACCCACCCAGATTAGCTAAAAAGAGGGTTTGAAAAAGCTCTAAACTCGAAAAAAAAGAAGCAAAGCAGGGGCCGGTGCCTACCCCCTACCCCCTCCTATAATTGTACTCTGACGATCTCGGCAGCAGCGTCAGCTACGCATCGTGCGCATGTGAGGGTGTACTCTTCTCCCCTGACACACCCGGAATGGAGATCGTAGCGGCAGTAGTTGTTCAGCACAATTTCGTTTGTTGCATGGTCATTTTTTTGCCCCCCTTCCTAGCTCCTCTATACTTGTATCCTAACGATTTCGGCAGCAGACTCAGCGACGCATCGTGCACATACAGCGGCGTCAGCCTCTCCATTGGCGCATTCAGAATGGAGATCGAATTTACAGACGGTACCCTGCACGGTTTCAGTTAATAGTTCGTTCATTTTGTTTGACTCCCCTTTTTTGGTGTTCTTAATGTTTGACAGCAATGACCCCATTGCTCCCACTAGCCCGACGATACGGCACTATGCAACCCCGCGTGACACAGAGTGTGCGTCACGGTATGCAACCGAGCTTACACGTACTTGTTTACATCCGACATGCGTAACTGGAGACTACCTTTGTTGTCGTATTGAAGCGGTGTCTTTGGGCGTGTTTTTTGAAAAAAGAGGTCAAAAATGAGCTATTTTCCGTAAATACCTTCATTCGCCATAAATACCTTCATTCGCCAGTACCTTATCAAGTGAGCGTCGCCATCTCAGGAACCTCGATCATCAAATTCCTTTTACCGATCCCAAGCCATGCCCCTAGACACGCGAGACCGACTACGATGTTGATCCCGCCAAGGTTAACGATACGATTGTTCCCGCCAAGGGAGGCTAGGACCATCCCGAAACTGCCAAACATGAGGGCAAAGCATTGATTAGGGCGGATGCTGAACCGGTGTCTTCTTTTTGCTGAGCGAGATAAGGAAAGCACCGGGCGGCCGCACGCAGCTCCCCATCATGGAAGCCGGGAAGAGGGCAAGGGCAAAGACAAGGGGCCCCAAGCTGCCGAAGAGTGAGACCAATACGCCCCCTGCGATCAAGGTGGCAAAGCAAGAGGTAACGATCGATTTGCGGCTGAAGCTGCGGGAGAGCCTGAGGTAGAGGATCGGCCCTGAGATCATGGCGATGGCGTTGAGGGCAAAGTACGCGCTGTACCACTGTTCGGAGAGCCCGAATCCCTTTTCGTAGATATACAACGAAGTGGCTATAAATGCAAGCGATGCGGTACTCACGAGAAAAAAGACGATGAGAAGCGAAGGAACCCGGGATTTTTAAGCACGGGCCCGAGCCGGCGGACGGACTGGACCACGGTGCCGGCATACCGATAACGAATGGTCTCCTCGAGCAGCAGGCAACCAGTCATCGAGACAATGCCGATGAAGGTGAGCGTCCAGAAGAAACCCAGCCACGATGTATAGGGGAGCATGAACGCCCCCAGCATCGGAGCGACGGCGGGTGAGATGACGGCCATGGACTGGACGTACGCGAGCACTGACTCCCGTTTCTTCCCATCGTACACGTCCTTGACCATTGCAGTCGCGACCGCAGAGGCGGCACTGCCGCCTATAGCCTGGATAATGCGGAACAAGATCAGGGGCCAGATGTCCCACGATAGGGCGCATGCGGCGCTCGCAGAAATATAGAGTGCAAGGCCGACAAGCAGGACGGGCCTGCGGCCGTACTTGTCGCTTAACGGCCTCCAGAACAGCATCCCGATACTGAAAAAGATGAAGAAAAGAATCTGGGTCAGGTTGGTTAGCCGATAGAAACGTGAAAATAGTCGCTCATCCCGGGAAGGGCAGGGGGGTAGAAATGGGTCGAGAGCGGGACAAAGGCAGAGAGCACTGCAATCAGTACGATGAGCCCTTTGTCGCCGAGGTATTTCTGGTGAGTATAAGGAGTCTAGCCTTCTTTGGGTACTTTGAACATATTCTCTTGCTCTGAGTTAGGCTGCCAAAAAAAGAGGGAGGGTCGAACCCTCGGCCTGCTAATTGCGAATCAACCGCTATTCTGCTAAGCTATAGCAGCGTTGCGCTGGAAAAAAAATTTGCGTTGAAGGATTATCTACTTTTCGGCATATGATCGGTTTCTGCCTGGTGCCCTTGTGGCGCTGATTCGAGCTCGTCCAGCCGCGCCTGCTCTGCGTGAAGATGATCCCGAGGTCGCCGCCCGTCGTATCATTGGGTCGGAACAGACCCGTATAGCGGCCGTCGATGCGCTCGGGGAAACCCACAACGTTCCGCATTTTTTTCTCGAGCACCGTAACGTGGCGCATTTTGCCCGCAAAAGATTTAATAGATTTACTTCGAAATGGTCTGGCGTGGACTTATTCGGCATCGTGGGACTGCTCTTCTTAGCCCTCACGCTAGCGGCTGGATGGGCGATAGTCAGTAAGCTTGGCACGGTCCTGTCGACGCTGGAGGCGAGCTTCGCGTCGCCGATCGTCGGCATCTTATTTGCCACTTGGGCGGCTCTGCTGATATATCTCGTCACTGCTAACCTCGATTTCGCAATCATCGTGACGTCTGCGCTCATGCTTGCTGTCTTTGTTTTCCTACAACCGTGGAAGACGACGTTATGCATCGACAAGAAACATCTCCCCGGCATCGCGCTTTCTGCTGCCGCCGCTTCGATCTTCATGTACTACGGGATGCTCACGTACTTCGACGGCGAGTATCACATCGCGTTCCCCCTTTTCGGAGATGCCGCGTTCCACTCGTCGCTGGTGACCTCGTTCGCGCAGGGCGCCAACTATCCGCCGCAGTACCCGATGATGGCCGGCACGCTCTTGCGGTACACGTTCCTGATTGACTTTTACTCCGGTATTTTAGATCGCCTCGGCCTGGGTCTCCAGTGGAGTATCGTACTCCCCGGCATCGTCCTGCTGGCCTCGCTCCTAGCGCTTCTGTACTTGTTGGGCTGCCGGTTCACCGGGAGAAGGGTGGGCGGATTTACCGTAATGGCGCTGATCATCTTCAGCGGCGGGATCGAGTTCATCCGCGCATTTACAGACTGGCAGACGCTCGGTATTTCACTGCAGGAGTTCCTGGCCACTCAGAACCTCAACTACACCAATATGTACGACTTCAACTACGTCTTCACGAACTTCATCATCATCGTCATGGCCCAGCGTGCAGCCCTGATCGGGTTTGCCGTAGGGGCGCTGATCATCCTGATCTGCTATTTACTTTACGTCGACAAATCCGTAGAAGAGATCCACGCCCGGAAGACCCTTGCGTTCGCGGGTATGCTCGCCGGGCTGCTGCCCCTGTTCCACACGTATTCGTACGCCTGCGTCATGATCTCAACTTCCCTCATGTTTATCATCTACCGGGAAAAGCGCTGCCTCTACTTCCTCGTGCCGGCCATAGTTCTTGCTATTCCACAGGCGATCTACATCTACAGTCAGATGGAAAGCTCGTACTTTCGCGTCGAGATCGGCTGGATGGTCTCTTCCGTACTGGACATCCCCGGATTCTGGATCGTCAACATGGGCCTAGAGTTGGTGCTGCTCATCGCAGGGCTGATCATCGCCGGGAAGAAAAAAGCGATATTTTACATCCCATATCTGGCGATCTTCGTCATCGCCAATATCTTCGTTTTCCAGCCCTGGAACTACGACAACCACAAATTCTTCAGCTTCTGGCTGATGCCCTCGGCGTTGTTCATGGCCGCCGCGCTGGTCTACGTCTACGACCTGCGCAAGATCGGCAAGCCTCTATATACGATACTGCTCGTCTTGTCCACTGTGACGGGCTTACTGGCTGCTACGTTCCTGGTCGCCCACCCGTACACGGAGTTCTCAAACGACCAGATTTATGTCGCCGACTGGATTAAGGAGCACACCCCTACGGACGCAATTTTCCTCACCGGAGACTCCGCGACGCATCCCGCTATCGCCCTCGCCGGCCGGCTTTCGTATTTAGGCTACTACCCGTGGATGTACACTCACGGCATCAATACAGCAGATCGCGTCTCCAACGTCCGCGCCATCTATAATGCCACGAACTTGACCACGATGCAAGAGAAGTTGCATGCATTGAACATCAGTTACGTCTGCCTAGGGCCTGATGAAACCCAATCCGATACTTACAAGATCAATTACAAGCTCTTCGAAGGCTGGAAACCGGTCTTTGAATACAAAAACGCTTACGGGCAGTCTTATAAGATTTATAAAGTGGGGTAAGGCTGCAGTTAAAATTTTGCCTCCGTATCATCACTACCATCACTGTTGCCAATGCATTGGTAATTAATGCTCACAGGGGGCCTTGCTCCAAGAGCTCCCGTAGCCGCTCTTCTGCAGGGACGGCCTCTGACCACACCTTCTCGAAGGCGGCAATGAGGTACTCTGCGTAGATTGGACTGTCACACTTAAAGGCGACAATCGGGGTGTCGAGCGTGAATTCCTTAACGTCGGCGTACATCGCGCTGAGGCTGTGCTGCCGGTCGCCTACAATCATAAACATTTCATACCGAAGGTCACTGTGGCGCAGGTCTTCGCCGAGATCCAATCGCATTTGCGTCTCTTCGGCGTTCGCGCGCGATATGGTCGTGATGCCGCGCATTACTCCGCCGTTTTGTTTGAAATGCTTGGCGTCCGCGACGGTATTAAAGGAGGTACCGGCAATGGAGAGCACGGAAAGGGGCACGATAAAGAGAATCTCACGCGTTGCTGATTCAAATATCGCGACAACCTCTGCCATGGCGTCTTTCACGCTGTTGAGGATGGCTCCGCTGGAGGGCATCATAATACTCGAGGATGGCGCGTGCACGCATAAATAGGTGCGTGACAACAAGGCGTCACTCGGCCTTTTAGAAAAAGAAATGTCGGAGCTGGCACAAAAGCGTATGATTGGCAGCAACTGATATAAACGCGTCAGCACAACTCATTCGCACAACTTGTGACAGGAGGTGATTTACTGCTCTTTTTGGTAGTTGCCAAACACACGGCCGAAAACTGTCCAGGAGGACTTGTACGACCCGACAAGGAGTTCATTGCCAAGATGGTCGAAAGCGTAGAGCGCTCCGGCGTAACCCTCACAGAGATTTACCTCGATGCACCGGGACACGCCTATTTTCTGATCGTGGACGCCAACGACAACGAAGCTTTGAACAGTGCTTTGGAGCAATTTAGGCTCGTGGGTATGGTGAAGGTACACCCCGTGCTGAAGCTCTCAGACGCCACCGCGTGGGCGAAGAAGATAGGCATTCAGCGTTAAGCGCTTGCGGAACTGATACAACACGTGACTGGGGGCGTTCGCGCTTCCTTTCCTTCTTTTTTAGGTCACTAAAAAACGCTTTATCCCGTTTGGTTTTTTATCCCGAGTTTTCCATTCAAGAACCTTTCATTTTGGTATTGACTTGAAAAGGTGACTATATAACGATATTAACACATTTTTTCTACCTTTGTGGATTTATATATGCTTGATCCATGCAACTGTATAAAATATTATAATTTAACCA
>PMYA01000157.1 GCA_003170935.1 Methanobacteriota archaeon | reverse complement strand
GTCGTATCTACCTATCAAGATAGCTTGCGGTATTCTTAATGGAAAAGCTTCACATCGCTGCGCTTTTCGATAATATTTACAGACCAAACACATTGAAACTGGATAAACTGGCAAAATTAATCGCCTTTTGTAGATCTAACACTTTTTATGGAAAAAAAACAAACTAAAGTCTGGGTTAGGCTAGCAAAAAGTGAGAGTTGCTGCTGATTTCTAAGCCTGACCATAGTGACAGTGCGTTCAACTCTCACTACGGCAATCACATTAATACAGGGGCATCAGGCACAAATGCAACACAGCAGAGTCTGACACTTCAACGAGCTCATCTATTGCTTCTATTTTGCTCCAAGGAACCGTTATTTCAATATGGAACGCTTGGATACCAACGCCAACCTCTAAGCCGATCTCTTTCGAGTCGGAATCGATGCTGAAGTTTTTAACGTGGCCGACATCACACCCGCTTAATGAGACGACCGCCTTTTTAAGGAGGCCTTTCGCATGGATAACCTCTGCATCGCGCTCACTTAACGATGCAAAGACTGCTGACTCTGAAACGATCAAGGAGTCATCAATTATTTCAATTTTGGACGACGGAATTACTGAGGTGCTTTTAGTAGACTTGTTTTTGACAACTAGCAACCCTTCTTTTAACCCCTCTCCGTATGTCACGTCAGCGACCAGGCCCCAATCAGTGCCATTTCTAGATGAGACCGCTTTATTGAGAACGTTTTTTTGCCACATGGTTTGACCTTTGTGCACATTATGCACGTTACGAGTTAAAAACCATATTGTTTGCTATGAGATGATCGAAAACGGAAAACTAAAAGTCGAAAACTCAGTGTTAGCTAAATAAAATTGGCCACAATCACATAATGGTAAGGCCCCGAATCCTGTATTGAAACAACATTAAATCCTGCTCTTTCGATGAGGGACGCGGCTTCTGATTCACTGAACCTTATATCAACTGGGGGCCCAAAAGGCGTAGATTCTTTTTTCCAGTCGAGATTGATCAATCTGCCGTCCTTCTTGAGGGTGCTCTTGGCGTTCTGCAACACTTCGAAGGGATCTCTGAAATCGTGCAACGCTATTCCAATGAACACTATGTCCGCACAGCGCTCACACAGAGAGACGTCTTCAGCTGCCGCAAGCTTGACTCGGATATTTCCTAAACCTGCTTGCGCGGCTTGCGCACGTAATTCTTCCAGAGCCACATCGTCGACATCAACGCCGCACACCACACCTTCAGAACCAATCATTTCGGCTGCTGGAATGGCAAAAAAACCAAATCCGCAGGCCAAATCTATGAAGACGTCGCCGGCCTTAACCCCTACTTCCGTCAAGATTTTTTCAGGGTTCTGCCATTTCCGTCTCTGAACCTCATTGCGATATGTATGGTGCATGGAATCCTCAGCGCGATTCTTCAACGGCACGCAAGCTATTTAAGTGACCCTATAGCGGAAGCTACAAATCTTTCCTGACTTAACAAGCTGGCGCGCGCGACACATTCGGNNACCGCCAACATTTTCGATAATAGCATACTTTCGCGTATCAACAATAAGATGACTCGCGTATATAGCGAACGCTGCATAACCTGCGATTAGTGCAGTTTTTGGTCGACGGATAAAAGGCAGGAAGGCTGCTAAGAAAACGAGCGGTAGAATAACGAGGGAATGTGAAATATCAATGCCGATCGCTCGTGCCAGGTCCGGTAAGAATGCGATGAATGGCACCACGATCAGGTAACGATAATTTAGGATCGGGAGGAGGATGCATATGGGCAGCGCTATGTGGACGAGGATTTCATAGCGCTCTCTTGCTGGCCCTTCAAACCAGATAAAAAAGATGACCAACTCTGCAACAACAGCTATAACAAGCTTGAGAAGATCAGCTTCAAAAGCTCGTCTCTTATACTGCTCTCTTCGGTCAGTTGTATAGTAGGTATTTCTTTGCGTTTCCATTGAGGAGCTTTTCCAAGACGAGCTTGTCCTTAAATGTGGTTGTGCTGAGAGCTAAGAATCCATATCTTGAATTTTCGGTTCATGACTGTTTGTTTTCAGTGGGTTACAATGCTCCAAAAGTGCTACGTACAAAGCTAACACAGCGAGATTCGTTAGAATACTTGAAAAACGAGCAGGATCCCAAACGTCACCATAAGAAGCCCGGCGATAAGCCTCATATATCGCGCTGATTTCATTCTCCACTCTTCNNNNGTAAACGGGCCAATTGTGCACGGTAAAGCGGCAATCGTTGCTATAAAACCGAGCCCTATTATTGCAATAAATGAGCCGGTTTTTCCAAGGGTGCTGATGCTGTGTTTGGTAAACGATGGGATCTTGAAACTGAACCAGCGATTATACCAGAAGAAGTCCTTGATGGACACGATCCCGACGATTAAGAGAAAGACGCCAATCAAAGTCTTCGTTAATTGTAGATTAGAAGCGCCAATAATTCGGACGAACTGCACGACGGCTAGTGCTGAAAGGAAGAATACGAAGAACACGGTAGCAATATATGCCACCCCAATGGCAAGGGCCCTCACCCGTGACCCGGTTAGGGCGAGCGTTCCCATTAAGAAGATAAGTACAGAAAAAACACATGGGTTCAGCCCACTTATTACCCCTGTTGTGAAAAAGAGAGCGAGTGGAAAGCTTCCTTGGGCGTTAGTAACGTCCCCTGTCGCGGTTGAATTCCCGGTAGCGTTGCCCGTTGTTGACTGTGGTGTAGGCGTCGGGGTCGGCACGACATTGCCCATTATCTGATCGCCCGGGCCCGTCGCCCCGGATTGAACGGCCCTCGCAACTTCTGCTTGTACTGCGGATATTGACTCCTCCCCTCCCTGGTAGACCTTCTTCCCGATGAATATGGTCGGCGTGGAGTAAACCGAAACACCGTACGCTGGCATGAACTTGTCCGTGAAAAGACTGTAATTCGCGTTATTTCCTGTTTCGATCTTAATGACATGAAGTGTCGGATATTGACGTGCTAACTCGTCTATCAATGGCGCTATCGCTTGACAGTGAGGACAGCTAGTACTGTAAAACTCGTATAGATATACTGGCCATGGAGGATACTTTACGCTTGATGTAGTGTTCGAAAGCGATGTCTGCGCTGCCACTGAGCCAACGGCCGAGCTAAATAACAATGTTATAAGAACAATCGACAGTCCAAAAAGCGCTTTCTTATGCATTAACCTCAGTCACCTTGCACTTTTGTCTGTATGTGTAAAACGAGATGAAAAGT
>PMYA01000176.1 GCA_003170935.1 Methanobacteriota archaeon | reverse complement strand
TCAGGTGTACTTATATTCCTGAATCCGGCCTCTTCCAGTTTACCTTGGTAATATTGCTACGCTTCATACTCACTTTCTTCGTCTTCGATCTCTCGAGGGGGGCTAGATAGAGATGAATCTCACGCGGTAAATCGGGCGAGACTGCCAGTAAAAGACGCCGAGTCCGAGTGCATTCACGAGGTCGTCATTCGTTCCGGTCCGAAGCGCTCCCATCTCGAGTGTGCCGGTGTTGCGCACCTTGAGGGTGAAATTTTGGAGCTCATCTTCCAACGCTGCCGCCTCCTGTTTTGGCAAGTGTATCCTACCCGTTTGCATCATCATCAAGAGCATACTGACAAGCTGCGTCTTCGGCACGTGTAGCTCGTGCTTATCGAAGTGCGTCTCCTGCCCCCCTGTTATATAAACTGACTTCACGTGACCGCGTCCAAGCTCTAAGGTTAAGTAATCGACGACCGGTTGGCCCAAACCCGTCGCGTCTACGACATAAAAGACATCTTCTCCTCCGGTAAGCTCAGCCAGTTCTCTGTCGATTTTCTTGAGCTTGCTCACGACTTCGGGGTAACTGATTCCCAGTGGGAGCCTTTTCACATAACGAGCGGCGAAGTGGTGCTCTATTCTGACCTTGTGACCTAAGTATTCACCGTTACGAAGGATTTGCTCGCGTGCCTCTAGCGGTAAGTCTGTAAAACCCAGTCTTTCTGCCTCGCCCTCCTTGATGCGCTTCTCTACTTCGAGCACTATGATCGCCGTATAATCGTGCTTGCTGCCTAAGTCAATACCACAAACAATACCCTGCCTTCTGCTGCTTCTCTTAAAGGATCCATTGCTCGACGTCCTCTTTGGAAGTTGTAGAAGTTTTAGAAGGTGAAGACTCAGCGTTACAAGAAGCCGAACTATCTAAATGCCACGTCTCGACGTCCTCAGCAAACGCTCTTTGTATATCTTCCCAGCGGAAGACGCTGGTCAAATTGTCACCGAAAACACCGAAGTATTCTTGCTGAAACCACCAATCACCCAGCGCTGCGCGCTCCTCGTCTAAGAAGTCCTGAGAGATTCGCGGACATTGGTCCGCTGTTATCTGTATCTTTTTCCACGAAGTCGATGCAGTCCACTCTTTAAAGAAGAAACCACGCTTGCCAAATGGAGTCGAAAGGAGGATTATGCGCCCCTGCGAGACGGCAAGCATCGGCTTCGACTTCCGTCATCGATGCGACTGAGGGTTCCAGTTGCTGTTCCTGTGAGGCACAACCGACAGAAGAACAAGCACAGGTCCCCGAGGTCTCCGGGGCGAATGTACCGGGGGGAGTGGAGATAGGGACGTTCCAGATCGAAGGGCTCTGTTCTTGCGAGGGGCAGATCGTTGAGAAGCGGGTAAAGTCCCTTCGCGGGATTGCAGCCTTCAGCCTGAACGCGATAACCAATCAGATGAAGGTCACCTACGATCCCCCGATTGTTTCTATCCCGGACATTGAAACAGCGGTGAAAAAAGCGGGAGGGACCGCTATAGCAGTGAAGTCTAAATGATTTAGGACTATTTGGTCAGATATCATCAAGGCGTTCTAAAAATGTAGGGGTGGACAGATATACGACGATATACTCATAAACAGACTGAGGGTATCACGACGGCTGTCGACTTCGTTTCGGGGCTGTATTGTATTAGAAAATGAATAAGCGAAAAATCCTGTTCTTGTGCACGCATAACGCAGCACGATCGCAGATCGCAGAAGCGTTTGTCAACGCACGGTTTGGTGATCGATATGAAGCGCACAGCGCTGGGAATGAACCAACTGAGGTTCACCCGTGCGCCATCGAAGTAATGGCCGAGGTTGGCATTGACATCTCAAGACAGCGTGCGAAATCATTGAACGAGTTTGATGACTCGTCCTTTGACTACGTCGTTACCATGTGTGCTGACGCTGCGAAGAACTGTCCCATCTTTCCGGGTGGAGCGATTTACCTCCCCCATCCCTTCGACGATCCGGAAGCAGATGCAGGATCAGACCAGGAGCACTGTGCGTCTTTCAGGAACGTGCGCGACCGAATCGGAGAGTGGATCGAGGCCACATTTTCTCACGATACCTGAGTCTCTAACATATGCGGTCATCGGACCGCTGATTGAAGTCCCGGTTCTCATAAGCTTGGTGAACGTGGCTCTGTGGTTTTCTACTCGCTATTTCTGTCAAACTGGTGATGCAATGTCCTAGCAAGTCATCTTGCGGCTTGTAGTGGTATTGCTGAAGCTCGTGAATCACACAACAAAAGAGCTCATCGGGAGGCAAAAAATCGCTTGCTTTCATCAAATATTTACGAATAGCCCAGCGGGTAAGTTTTTTTTCACGTTCTAGCCGCGCTTAGAAAGTAATGATCCTATCGCATTCCTTTACTATTTCATACAAATCTGCAAGCGTTGACATTGGACACGTTTCCGAACCCGAGGAATGGCGAATTTTTAGACAGGTGCCACAGGCAAATATGGCGCCACCACCCTCAACGAATGCGCGCATCTGCTCCGTGACATTAAAAGCTTCAGTGTCAATTGACCCGCTCTCTACACCCTTTCCGCTGAGGAAGGCTTTTACTTCATCACCCCCCTTAATGGCGTAATTTCCCAACCTGAATGCGTTCCACACAGTTTCCGGATCGTTTGAATAGATAATAATCCCAATCTTCACGTTTTCATCTCCTTTTGTGCTGAAATAACAACAAATCCACCCTCTCCGTAGCCATCTTTTACCGGCTCAACGGCAGTCATCTCTTTCGGGAGTTTAAAAATGGTCTGACACGTTTTAATTGCGCCAAATCCCAGTTGCTTTAGCCAGCCTATCACCTGTGCCACGCAGTAAAAGTGGGCGTATCGATAAAACGTGCTCTCCCTCTTTTTCGCCTCATAGGACTTCCCGAGAGAGCTGTCCTTGTCGATCATACCGATTGCTATGTGCCCCAGTGGTTTTAGAACCCTCCACGTTTCCCGTAGTGCTCGCAACGGATCATTGAAAAAGCATATCGTTGTTACCATCAACACGGAGTCGAACGACTTATCGGCAAACGGGAGCGCTTCTGCTCTCGCCTCGTAGACCTGCATTCCTCGTTGCCGAGCTAGTGACGCCATCGCTTGCGCCGGTTCCACCCCGACTTTGATGCCCACTCGAGAAGCAAAACGTCCTGTGCCGACGCCCACCTCTACTCCTTTGCCACTCTGCGGGAGAAGGCTTCGCACTGCTAACACTTCTGACTCGTAGGCATAGGTGTGAGTCTCAAACCACCGATCGTATTCACAAGCGTGCTCCTCAAAGACGAGGTTGTTATAATCTGTCATGACCTACATCTTTGTTCATTAACGCTTAAATTAACCATAACGCATACACGCTTTCCCTTTAGTAAGGAGTGTCCATGGAAATAGACGTCAACATCGAAGCGCACGACCTCCTGTGGCGGCGTATGGACATAGCGAAGAAACAGGAATACGTCAAGAGCTGGGGCGCTCTCAAGGACAAGATAGTAGCGGAGGAGATAACTCGCCTCGTTGAAGGGGGGTTTGCCATTCAGCACGACAACGACCTCGAGTTGACATCGGAGGGCAAAGTCCTCTATAAAAGAATGACGACTCGGTGCCCAAAGACGGACTAGTGCTATGAAAGCGTACAACGTGAAGACGTTGCGACCGTGCCTAACCGGAGGGATAATCGTTGAGGGGCATTTCGGCAGGGCACTTTCCATGCACGAGTTATGTGCTATGTTGCAGGGTGTCGCGAAGTGCTCGGAAAAATTAGGGGTCGCACGGTTTTCCCACGTGGGGTGTGACATCACTATCTATAGAAATGGACGTGTCGATGTGCATGGGGTAGCTTCTGAAGAAGAAGCAATTGAATTTATCAGCGACATAAAACTCATTGTCGAAGATGCCTTTGTTGATTAGTCATTTAAATCAGCGTTTCAACCAGTTCTACTGCATCCCGGAAAAAGCCGGACCTTTACGATGAGGTCGTTCTTATCGGCTTTAGTGTCGTTTTTGTGCTGTTAGCTCGAACATTTCTCCGGCGCAATCTGATGATAGGCCTGTGATCGAGCCGGCCCCTGTCTAGATCGGCAGTCAAAGCTGAAATCTCAGATGGGTTCCCACAGCAGTCAGTGTGCATTCTACGTACTTGCTTATCACTTCGGCAGCTTTGCATCCTGTACAATGTGATGCTGCGACGAACTCCACACCTCGTTCGCGCAGAAATAATGCAAGTGCCCGTACATTACGTGGAGATACATCTAAGAGATGCAAGCCACCGACTATACCGTAAAGCGGTTTCTCAGTCATTGCTTCGACCTGCTGAATTGTGTTTCGCACGCCGGCGTGTGCACAGCCAAGCAGTAGCAATGCTTTCTTAGGTCCTACAACGACTATTGCAATTTCATCGAGAACGTTGTCGATCACTCTGCCGGCAACGTCGAGCGATAGCCCTGTTACACGTTGATCAGCAGCGAAAGGTCGAGCGATCTGCCCAGTTGTCCATATCCCTTCTAATACCTCATGTGGATCATTTTCGAAGTAAACCTCGACACCTTCGCGCTCCAATTCCTCTTTGGTAAAGGGCGCGCTGACATTACGGACATTATTTGTTTCCGTTACCGAGAAGCGCTGCGTAAAAACATCGCTGTGCGCGAAAATAGCCGTCCTTGGAAAAATACGTACAAACGGCATAAGGCCACCGGTATGGTCGTAATGACCGTGGCTTAAGACGATGGAGGGAGAATTAAACGTGATGCCAAGAACGTGTGCATTATGAACAGCAGATATACCTTGGCCAACGTCAAAGAGAAGCTGTTGCGCACCCCTCTCAAGTAGGATAGACAGTCCATGTTCAGCAAGCAATCCCTTTTTATTAACGGCGTTATCTGAAAGCAGCGTTATTTCGACGTCCATCTATGCGCTAACCCCTAAGCATGTTAATCTTACCAAGGCTCACGTTCTTCATTAAGCAGGAGCTTGACCTGCCCAGGATCTCTGCAGCGTCCATCGCCGTCGGTTTAGGTCCAATTCCTTCGCTGGAGGACACTTACGCATAAGCTTTGTTTTACTTAATGCTATATGAAAATAAGGTCGCAAGCGTGCCCAAAGATCCTTGCATCATCCACGTAAGAGAAAAAAACAATTTCTCGTCTCCATCATCCCAGAATGATGGATTTTTCTCGCTTTGCGACATGCACAAATATCCGTTCTAGCGACGTCTTATCCGCGAGTACGCCAAGAAAGAGGTTACTAACACGATCGCAAGAAATGCACCTTCTACACCAAATCCAGGCGTTGACGTTTGTGCGGCTGCATTCGTAACGTTAGTTGTCTGTGTGGATGCCGTAGAAGTTGTAGTAGTAGATGATAAAGCTGTATTGGTTACGCTTATGTTCGTATAATTCTCAAATTGCTGAACTAACGGGTTCTTATCGCCATTCGCAGAAGCGGGGCTCCCAACCCCCGTCCCGTTAACGTCACCACCCTTGTAATCTGAGTAGTAGTTGCCCATGTATCCGTGATGTATCGCACCGCCGAAGGTGTAAAAAAGCTGCTGTGGCGAGCTCAAGCTATTCTCTACCGCTTCACTTACGGTGTTTGGCTGGCTAATGAAGTTATTAAGGTAGATCTTGTCCCCGGTCTCCGTAATAGAGAGAACCCCAAGGTTAACATTCCCGCTGATGGTGTTAAAGGTGAGCGTATTATTGTTTGACTCGCGTAGCCGGACGCCGATGTCCTGGTTGTTGAGTATTGAGTTGTTGGTTATCGTATTGCCGGACGAGTGATAGAGTGAGATGCCATAGACGTGGTTGGCACTGAGGTTGGAGTGGTTGATCGTGTTGGCGTCGGAGTAGTACATATAGATGCCATCACCGAGCGCCTTTCCATTTCCTTGCTCGCCCGTTGCAACGATACTCGATATAGTGTTGTTTGAAGCGTTATCACAGTAAACGCCATATCCGTTATCGGCAAGGTTACTTGCGCTCACTTCGCAATTCGTAGCTCCATCAAGATAGATGGCGCGATCGTTTCCGTGAGCGCTGATGTCAGACATAACACATGCTGAATTGTGATCGACGTGAATACCTGAGGCGCCTGTCGCTCCTGTGATTGTCAATCCTTCTATGCGAACGTTCGTGGCTTGCACGACAAACACATCTTTGCTCGGATCTGAAGCGGTGACGACAGTAGATCCAGGACTGGCGGCTTTAATGGTGACTGACTTCGTCACAACTACATTCTCAGAGTAGGTGCCGGCACTAATGGTGATTGTATCGCCGGATTGGGCAGCATTGACCGCTGCAGTAATTGATGTGTATTGACCTCCTGAGCCCACATTTAGTGCGGCGCCATTAACTGAGACAGCGAGTGTGCTTACGATCAAACACGTTACTAAAATGCCTAAAAGAGGAGCCAAAATTTTGCGCATGGTGTGTTATCTCGAGACAGAATCTATGTTCGGAACTTGATATTAATAAACGTCGGATGAAAGATTACTTTGTTAAGGCAAATCTCATTGCGATTAACCTGTTGTATACACCACTATCACATGAACAAATATAACTCTTACCCCGATTAGGCATCTCAATATAGCTATCAGGTTAAGAAGAAGTACATCCACAAAGAAACATATTAACGTAAAAGAATTTAGAGACAAGAAGAGGCGCTGCCAGAATGCTGCAGCAAGAACTAGTTTAGGCGAAATTAACATGGAAAAAGTGCTGAAAGACTCTGATGATAACCTATACAAGGTAAAGAAGCTACTGGACGAAAGCCACGAGATCGTTGACCGGATTAAGGCTCTTAAAGCCGAAAAAGCACAGCTAAAGCCACTCTGTGGCTCACTTCGCCGTAGAATGATCAGGTGCGGCAAAAAGAACTGCAGGTGCAGGAAAGGACAACTGCACGGCCCTTACAATTATTTTGTGCCCTCAAAATGCCGAGGAAAATGGCAATACATAACCGAAGAGGATATAACAAAAATTGAACAGGGAGTTGCAGACTGGAAAAAACAGAAAAAAATTGATGCCGAGATAAAGGATGTCTTGGCGCGCCTAAAAGAGATAAGACGTGAAATGACAGGGCTTATCCCTGCGACTGAATAATCAACATGGTGATAAAACCTAGTCTTAAGAGGGCCTCCGATTAGTTACTGCAATTTAGCCGATGTTCTTATACACCAAAAAGTTTAATATTGTGTAAATCGGAGTAAGATCGTGGATCGTGAAATCGTTGTTTCCATAAGCGTCAGAGCAGTCGGGTATGACAGGGATGCATCAACGCTCGAAATTGAATTCTGTGATTCGAGTGTCTTTCAGTATTCAGAAGTGCCTGAGGAGATCTACAAGGGCCTTATGGATTCTTTAGGCTTAAATCTTGAAAAAACGGACCTTCAATACTTCGCTAAGAATATAAATGGGCATTATAAACGAAAAGTCGTGCGAAGGCCTCGGCTTAACCTCTTTAAAGGCGTTTTTGATACTTAAGCGCAAAACCTGCCGCGATCGATAGGAACTTGAAGTCAGCTAAGATCGCTCTGGATTTGATTGATCATGCTACCCCAGTGCCCGTTTAAGCCAGTCCGATTCAAAATTTCAGCATCTAACGGTCTTTATCTTTTTTAAAAGGGGGAGAACATCTACCGCGGAAAACTGAATGGCAACGTCTCTTTGTGTGTCAGCGCCGAGCAAAATCGCTACCAGTTGCGACACATTAAGCACCGGAGCGACACGTTCAAATTTTTTTTCAAAACGCTTTTGAAGATGGTCAAGGACTGCTTGACAAGCGCCACACATAGTAATAATGACGTCAGGTTCTTCCGCGAGAATGCTTTTTAATTTCAGTAAGGCTATCGATTCTGTGTAGTCGCTCGAGGTAACGAAGTTCGAAAAACCCATTCCACAGCATAGCGATCGTTCAGAATAGTCCAGTAGCGTGCCAGAAAACTCCGCACAGATCTCATCCAATAACGTAGGATACTCCCATGATCCTGCAGTGACTTCGTCATAAAACACTTTTGAATAGTGACAACCGTGATGCGTTGCAATCTTTAAACCTGTAAGAGACAGCGTAGCTCGCTCAATGAGGCTCTCTTTCATTGCATAAAGCACCTCAGCAGCGTGATAGACCGTTACGCCTCCTTTGTACTCATAGTTCACCGCTTTCAACACATTATTTATCACTGCTCGGGTTTTTTCGTCGTTAAGCGCCCCTATACACTCCTTTAGATTTGCATATGAAGTGGGGCACGTACACTCGATATTGGTGTACCCTGAATTGTAGGCAAGCGCAAGATTTCTGGCGTTGAGACTGAGATTGACCTCGGGAGGCACCACGCCGCAGTGCACTCCAAACCCGGCGCACGACGACTGGTTCGGATCATCAAAGTAGTCGACGTGCAAAGAATTTAGTATGAACCTAAATGACCGTTCTATGCCTGGATAGAACGTCCCTGCAACACAACTCTTGAACAGGTACAAGCGTTGAGGCAGCTTGGAAGACGTTAAAACGAGTGATTTAGTGGTCGTCGAAAAGCCCTCCTTTGGGCGCTTTTTTTAAGCATTCTTCGTGCATCATTAATGCTTGCGCAGAATGGTCCTCGCATGTGTTCTAATTCACTGTTCTTTCTATATGTTGTTTTAATGCCTGCGTTTTTGTGTATATATTCATTCTTAAGTAATATTTTGTTAACTAAGATATCGGAGTAAGATTAGGATTCCTTAAGATAAA
>PMYA01000165.1:29972-44022 GCA_003170935.1 Methanobacteriota archaeon | reverse complement strand
GGATCAGGAGGGCGACGAGGGTCAGATAGAAAAACCCGAAAGACAGGAATGCGGTCATCCCGAACGTGTTGTTCTTCTTCCACTCCATGATCCCTGCAACAATCGGGCCGAGACCCCCGCTGAAGATCCCCACCGCGAGGACCATCGAGTTGAGCCCAAAGAGCCTTGCATTGCTCAAGCTAAGAATGAGGGTTATCATCCCTAAGGCGATCAGCCCGAACGCCGACGGGTTTGCGGTTACGTCCAGGTTTTTCACCTGGGTGATGTCGATCTCTTCTGATTCGTTTGTCATAATCGTTTACTCTCGGGTCCCTTTTTCTGAAGTCGCTTGAGTGTCGTCCATTTGTGTATCCGCCCCCCTTGACGAAAAAGTGAATCTTCTAAAGTCGCTTGAGTGTCGTCCATTAGTATATCCGCCCCCCTTGACGAAAAAATGCCTCAAAAACGTACTACAACGGTGTGGTAGCTTAAGTGTTTGCTATTTAGCTGCGGCCCATCTTTTATCGTATGATGGCTCGAAAAACCCGAAAAACTAACCTGATTATCTAAGGGAGCCCTTATGTGCAGGAGGGCTCCCTTATGCCCGGCGAAAGTGGCCAAAGAATCCCCCAGCACGGCAAGCGAGCTACCAGTGCTTGCAATTTATAAAACAATTATAAATATGCCCGCGTGGTTGTACTGGGCGATCAACATGGGACTATTTGACAGGTTCAAATCGGACAAAGCACCAACGCAGAAAGCGTCTGCTGACGAGTGGGTGAAGAATGGAGGTGCATACGTGTCAGGCCGCCACCAAGAGGCGCTTCAATGTTTTGATAAGGCGCTCGCGATCGATCCGCAGAATGCTGGTGCACAACAAGTCAAACGCATGAGCAGTGCATCCAAATAGACGAACTAAACGTTAGAATCTACATGATTGTCAAGGCTGTGAATGAGCCGCGTGAGATGACCCGAAAAGCACGGGAGTTATCAAAACTACCTTGGCGTGCGCGTTGCACGCTCACACGTTGAGATAAACGCTCTCTAAACGGTCGCATATAAGCATCCTTCTTTTGTGCCGAAAATAACCTATGACGCCGTGATATTGAGCACAATCGTAGCACTTTAGCTGCATCCGACCGCTGACTACGGCCCCAAAAATTGCGGTGCTCGTGACGGCCATAATTTTCGCCTCAGACTGGAAAAAGAACGATGGGCTCGGCCGGATTCGAACCGGCGACCTCCGCCATGTCAAGGCGACGTCATAACCGACTAGACCACGAGCCCTGCTGCACGCTATCTGACCTATTTGTAATAAATCTATTGTCAAGTTGATGAGGTTAATTATGCGAGAGATCGCTTAATTAGTCAGCATTTAAAGGTTTCACATCTGAACTGCTCAATCTGAGAGACTAACAGACCTGATCCTAAGCGACAACTGCACGATCCTAAACCACCATTGCTGCAACTGGTCACCGCTTTTCATCGTCAGTTTTGAAAAAAACCAAAATGTATAAACGCTTAGTGTGCTGTGTATAAAGAGCGTATTAGTTGTTTGCTACTTGAATGCAAAAGGCAGCACGTAGAGAAGGTTGATCAACGATGGAACCGATAGTTATCGAGCATTTGTCGAAACAATATGGGAAGCTCCTCGCTGTAAACGACCTCAGTTTGGCCGTTGAACGCGGCGTGTGCGTAGGTTTTTTGGGCCCTAACGGAGCTGGCAAAACNNCTACCTTAACGGCGTTGATGTCATCCGTCACCCAAAAGCGGCACTTGACGGAGTTGGCGCAGTCGTCGAAACGCCCGAGCTTTACCCACAACTGACGCCTGACGAATGCTTATCATACGTAGGAACGATCCGCGGCATGAGCGGAGAAGCGATTGTTGAGCGCTCGCACGCCGTTCTAGAGCAGGTCAAGCTCCTCGAAGTGGCTGATAAGCGAACGGGTCAATTCTCAAAAGGAATGAAGCAAAGATTGGCAATTGCTCAAGCGCTCTTGCACGAGCCATCCATACTGATCCTCGACGAGCCTACGTCAGGCCTCGACCCGCGCGGCATGGTCGAAGTGCGAGATATTATCAAAGGACTAATAAAAACAGATATCACGATATTGATGAGTTCGCACCTACTATACGAGGTGCAAGAGGTATGCGACAAAGTCGCGATTATCGATCGAGGCGTGCTCTTGACGTATGACTCTGTGAAGAACCTTTCAGCGGGTCAAGATGTAACGGTGACAATCACCACGCTCGACCCAATTACGCGGCCTGAGTTCGAAGCGATAAAAGCGCTCAAGGACGTGACGTCCGTAAAACGAACAGAAACGCTCGCGCTCAAACTCAGCTTCAGTGGTGGCCCCGAAACACAGTTCCACGTGCTCCGCGGGATTCTGAACACGGGCGTCAAAGTCGTTTCGTATATGCCGCAGCGCGCGGCGATAGAAGACGTTTATCTGCAGTTCGTGCCCGAGGGGGAGGCGTAATGATGGCACCGAACAGCGTGCGGCAGATCGCGACTGTGGCAAAATACGAGCTCTTGAAGTACCTCCGCGGGCGACGGTTGCTCGCCATAGTTCTGCTTACTATTATTATTAGCGCCATTTTTCTCATCGTACCTCCCGCAATCGGCACTGCTTATCCCAAAGACCCGACGGATTTCATTACGCGCGTACTCTCGTTTCTGAGCGTCCTTTCCATACTAAGTGCAACGTTTTTTGGCGCTGATGCGATCGTTTCTGAATACGAATCGAAAACGGGGTACTTTTTATTTCCCAATCCGATCAGGAAAACGGCGATATTTCTCGGCAAGTTTATCGCAAGCGTACTGGTGTCAGTCGGCGCCATTGGACTTTACTACGTTATTGCAGTCGTTTCAGTTCGCGTAATCGACGGCAGCATTCCGCCGAATACAGGTCTTTCATTTGCCTACTCCCTCGTCTACCTATTCGCCATACTTGCGATCGCTTATCTGTTCAGCGCAATAATGCGCAGTTCGGTATACTCCCTCGTGCTGACGTTCTTCACCTTCTTCCTCATCTTGCCAATTGTCGACGCCGTTGGCTCGATCGCGAAGCTCAAGCCTTGGTTCTCGATTACCTTTGCCAGTGAGATCTCGCGGTATGTGTTGCAGAGCCCATACCCAACCGATACGGTATTCAATACTTCGACCTTCGCTGGACCGAGCGCTGGTCCACAATCGCTTTCGCTCGTGCAGTACTATCCTGAGATACGATTGAGCGTCATCGTGATGGCAGCGTACTTTGTAGTTGCATTCTTGTTGGCCATTCTCATAGCCAAGCGAAGGGAAATGTAAAGAGACTGCAAGGAGGCAAACACATGGCAAAGAAATTTGTGGTTCAGACAAAAACAGGTATTGACGTCAAAGAATACCGGTGCAAACCAAGAAACGCTATAGCCGCAGTCTTAGGAGAGACAGACCTCGCAAATGGGGTGATCTTCCGCACTGACGACGACAAATTCGTTGTTGTTTCAGAAGGGGCAGCTGCAGTATACGATACATACGACGATCTGCCTTCAAACGTGAAACAACAAAAAGCTGAGTCAGAAATCTAATCGAATCCGCCCGCGTTCGCCAGTTAGTTGCGATACGCCCAATCCTTCAACGTGGTAGGGCTTTTAGCTTTTTCCTCAGCATTACTTTCGGATGCCCGTATTCCGAGGAGCTCCAAAAGCGTTAGCGCATTATGAGGTGCGTTGCCTCGCGGATGGTTGTTGAAATAAACCCAGATAGGCTTGGTACCGCCTAAATCGGCCTTCATCTGTGTTATCCGCTCTTTCCATGGCACGAGTTCCTCCTCGGTGTACGTATAGTCGTACCGTTTCGACCGGTCAGGGCCCTCACCTTTGTGTTTTTTAAACCATTCCTCGGTGTTTCTGCCGTGCAACCGTATGTACGCACCCGATCTTGTGACAGAATCCGTTATAACCGTGGGAAATGACGGCCCATCCACAATACATAGCCCAACGTTGTTGCGTTCAAGCACCTCCTTTATACCTGGCTCCAAATCTTGCCGTGTCACATCGAGCCACGAGACGTGTCGAAACTCCACGAAATAGGAATAGTCGTCTGTGTGTAGCTTGTTAAAGAACGCATCTAGCTTTTCCAAGTTGTCAGTCCTATAGCCATGCTCAATGCGTTTAACATAGGGGGTAAGTTGGACAAGAATGGCTCCAAGTAGCTCATTTTGATGAATTGGAGAGACGACTGCTTGCTCAAATTCGGTGGCTAGTGCGTCGAGCTCGTTAAGTTCATAAAATCGCGGAAACTTGAGCGAGTACTTGAAACCTTCGTGCTTCTTGCCCTTCTCGATCCAGATATCGGTAAGCTTCTGATTGGGGATTTTGTAATATGTGCTGTTTATTTCGACCGTTTGAAAGAGGCTGGCATAATAGTCAAGCCATTTTGGTTTTTCGTTGTTTTGATAGAAAGGACCGACCCAGTCGTCGTAGCTCCATCCACTTGTGCCAATTTTTATCTGGTCGCGCAAGTGGCTTGCCCGTATAAACGCGCCCACGTTTAACTCCTATGTTGATGTCGCAACACCAACTAACGCAAGGTAATTGACCCTCAACTTTATGAACCCTGTGACGATATACCGGTTTAGTCAACCCAAAAAGGCCGCGCGAAGCTACTTAAGCTTGCATTGCCCCATCGATTTATTTTTACTGCAAGTTTCGGTTGCCTTGTTATCAACAGCACCTAGCGAGCGAGCTAGAGCGCGTTACCGGCTTCAAAACTCTTAAATAGCAGCCAAATGAAAGGGTAGTGTGTGAAGGTAAAAGCTTATACGCTTAGTACATGCCCGCATTGTCGCATGACAAAGAAGTTTCTTAACGACAACAACGTTGGTTTTGAGTACGAAGACGTTGATTTGTTGAGTGGTGAAAAACGCACTGACGTTCTCCGCGAAGTTTATCGACTATCCGGCGGGTATTCGTTTCCTGTCATCGTTGTGGGCGATACAGTAATCGTCGGGTTCAACAAAGAGAAGCTGCAACAAGTGTTGGAGCTTACGTAACCGACGCAAAATACAACTCCAGTGAGGAAGAGCGTTACGAAAGTGCGCCTTGCGTTGCGAAGTGTATGCAGCACACGAATCTTGTTCGCTGTTTACATAGTAACGCTCTGACTATCTTATCTCAACACGTTTGTTCAAAGGAATTTGCTAGGAGGAGAAATGGCAGGTTGTATAGAACGAATGGACTATGAGATCCTACTCAAGAACGCCTCTTTCAAACAGACGTCGGACTACATCAGTGAACATGCTGATGAAGTATATTACGTCGGTGCCGCTTTTGCAGTCTTTGACAGGCGGTTAATAGGAGCCCCGCCGGTGCCTGTTGGAGTCGGCCCCGCCTACATCATGGTCAGCTATGTCAAACCGTGCCACGGTTCCTTTGTTCTAAAACTACCTCGCGATGAAGAAGAGGTAGCTAGAATCGTTGCTGAAGATGAGAGGTACAAAAATACCGAGGGTAAGAAGTCCAAGGATAAACGCAAGCGCATTGGTTAGTACACGCGTATTTTCAGCGTAACCGAGTTGGTCTTCAACGTACCGCTACGACAGCGCCACTTAGGCAACTTAAGTGATAAACAGCCAATCATTACTGGTTGAGCCAAAGCGCTTTTCAATTAAGCGTTCCCCCGACCCAGCAAAATTATTGACTTAAAAGCGGGAAGGTTAGACTTGCATCGCTCGGGATTTATGTCCAATGCCCTCAACGTAGTCTTTCAATCCGCGCAGCTGCGCCCTCAAAAGTCGTTCTGTTGAACTGCTGATAACGTAGTTGCGATAATCGGAGTTGGTCTCACCAAATACTTCAGTCGCCGATACGATCGTTTTTGGGCCGAACGACCTAAATTCGTACGTTATTGTCCCGCTCGCACCTAGAACCTCTCCGCTTAAGACGATCTAGCTTCATGGGAGCACCTGTTGCACAAACGAGCGAGTGGTCACTTGAATTGGAGTAAACTCAAGGTTGTATCGCATCACAAACGCACCCCCAGGCGCCCATATATTTCCTCCTGAAATGCTGGTGACCCCAAGGATTAGTGGATTCCATACACTCCAGCGATGTATATCTGTAAAAATCCCCCAAACGAGCTGTGACGTGGCGCTCACATCAGTCGTAGCTGAAACGCGAATGGACACAACACATCGTTAGCGGTTAAACAAGATAAGACTTAGGAGGAAGCAGTGTAAGATTCTTTGAAGCCCTATAAAAGAACAGAATAAACGCCTCCGAATCAGAAGGGGGGGTTTATACTTTCAAGCAACCACTTTATCCGCTCGTGCACTAACAATACACGTAACCCGCCCGTGCTATCACGCGCAGCTGGCGAAGTTATTTACGTGCACAATCACAGAATGCGGTAGCGGTGATATTAGTTGGCAAAATGGATTTGCAGTATCTGTGAGTATGTCTATGATGAAGAAGTAGAGGGTGTTCTGTTCAGTGAACTTCCTGACGATTGGGTATGTCCCGCTTGCGGCGTTGACAAGTCATTATTTGAACAGGAGAGCGACTAACCGTTAGGCTTGCTCATTTTTAGACCGTTTCTTACTTATGCCGATTGATGTGCTGTCCTTTTAATCATTGGACAGCGTTTTTCTTTTCAGCTTTTTCTTATAACTAAAAGCCGCAGCTAAGAAGATTAATAGATTCGCCGCTATTCCCCTTTTGAAGCTGCTTAGCAGCGCATACAATTTTTAGTTTTACGGCAGCAGCTAATATTCTCAGGAAATGCCAGTGAACGCCCGAGCAATATGCTCCTCTTCCGGTTGCTTTGTCATCAAGCTCACAATGATTACTAATATAAAGGAGACCGGGATGCCGATAAAAAGCGGGTCGAGCAGGCCGAGCGGCGGGGCTACATTAGTGTGCGTTATTACTGAAGCCGTCTTGGAGTAAACAAAGGTATACCATAGCAATGTCGCTGCAAGTCCGCCGACCATGCTAGCGATGATCCCTAGACGCGTTGCCCGCTTCCAGTAAAGAGTGGCGATGAACGGGGCAAGGAACGTCGCGGCGATCGCGCCGTACGCAAAAGTACACAGGTAAGCGACCGCGTCTGGCGGATAAAGCGACAGCACCAGGGTGGCAGCGATGACGACTAACGTCGCTATTTTCGTTACTGACATCGATTTTTGACCCGCAAGACCCTTCTTCCATGCTTTGTCGTAGAGATCCCGACCAACGGCAGAACCGCTCACGTGGAAGAGTGAGCTCGCGGTGGACATGGAAGCTGAGAGTATTGCAAACAGGAAAAGGAACACGAACCAGGACGGAAAAAGTGAGTTAATGAGTGTTGGGATGACGAGATCGGCGCTGGTGGGGATTGCTATACCATTGTTTTTAAACATGACGTTAGAAAGCGCGCCAACGGTAAAAGCGACGTAGACAGTCAAAAACATGAATACGGCCCCAATAGGAACGCCCTGACGAAGCACCTTATCGTTCTTTGCAGTCATGAAACGAATCGCCAACTGCGGCTGTGCCAGTGCGCCGATACCAACACCGAAGATAAGTGACGTGACGAGCATGAAAGAAACTGAGCCAAAAGATGAGGCAGAGGTAAGTCCGTTTGGGGCATATTTTGCGGGACCGAGTGCCGCCAGTGCCTCGTTTGCTGGAATAACCCCACCAAGCGACGCCCAAACCATTGCGAGGAGTAAGCCTATCCCTACGACCATAATGAGTCCTTGGATGCTGTCGGTCCACATGACAGCAAAAAGGCCACCAAGGAGCAAGTACGTGGCTACGATAACCGTGAATACGATTATCGACGTTTCATACGAAATGCCAAAGGTGACCTGCACGAGACTTGCTGTAGCCTTAAAAACGGCCGCGGTGTATGCGATGAGGAAAATTGCGATGACGGCACCGCCGAATCCCTGAATAAAGCGAGAGTTAAATCGCTTGGCGATCAGTTCAGGGAAAGTCAAGGCGTCCAGTGTTTTGCTCATAATGCGCGTGCGGTAGCCAAAGACGATGAAAGCAATAATAACGCCGACGATTATTACCAGCGTGGACAACCAGAGAAGCTGAAGGCCAAAGACTTGTGCCTGCCCGCCGAAACCGATGATAGCAACAGCGCTGATGAAGGTCGCGCCGTACGACAAAGCGACGACCCACGCGCCGACACGGCGACCGGCGACGAGCCAGTCAGTAGCGCCCTTAGTCGCTTTATAGCCGCGATAGCCGATGTATACCATGACTGCTGAGAACGCAACCAGCATGATGACAAAAGTGACTGTGTCGGCCATTTAGCCCCCCTCATTAAGTCCTTCTTTTTCTTCCTGCTCTTTGCGAGGCCACAAGCCGTAGATAAGGCTAAAGATAATAGCTATATAGGTCAATATAAAAGCTGTAAAAACCCACACATCCATGCCCCAGATCATCACGCTAAACCCTCCGATAGCCGAATGTCTGCATTCACCGTTGCAGCTAACACCATGCTATATAGTAGCAAAGTCGCGCGCTTATACGTACGAATACTACTTAAGGTTTTTGAAGTGTGCGCGCTAACAAAGCAGTCTAATACCGTTTTACGCACCGTACGCACGGCATTTAAAAAAACGACCTAACAGCATTGGGTGCGGCTGCATATTCCTAGGAATGCCCAAACTTCTCTGCGGGTGAGAGCTGGAACTCCAACGCAGCTACACATCAACCGCCTGCAGCACCGCCGTTTATCGAGTGTGCCTGCTTATTTATAGCAAAGCTACACAAACAGAAACTAAGGCATTAGCATGGTGTCACAAGCAGCTCCATCGGGACCGAAAATTGTAAACGAGCTCAAAAAGCTAGCAAAGCAGAACCGTGCAGAGTTGTCTTTCATCCATCCGACTGATATCGAAGTACGCAATTGGGTCAGGTGGAAATGTCAGTTTGGCTGCAAAGGTTACGGAAAGCACTTAAGTTGTCCGCCGTATGTGCCTGGACCCTCTGAAACACGGGCGCTCTTACAGGAGTACGAGCGTGCATACATCGTCCATTTCAGCGGTATTCCCGACATGCCAATGATAGACCCTAAAAAAATACCCGAAAATTGGCATCCTTTTCTGCGAGAACTCATTTTGTGGATAGCAGAGACGATGTATACGCTCGAACAACATGCGTTCTACGGCGGCTATTACAAAGCATTAGCATTTGCAGCATATCCTTGCGCATATTGCGAAGATTGTGTCGCCGAGGAGTCCAAGGGCATCGTTGACATTTCGCTTAAGAGAGACTGCCGTCACGCAGAACGAGTGCGAACGTCAATGGAAGCCGCTGGAATTGACGTTTTTGCTACCGTCTCAAAGATTGGCCTTCCTATTAATGTTATTCCCTGCGAGGACAACGTGTATGGAAAAATTCAGCATACCAGGATCAATTCATATGGCCTGCTGCTTCTCGACTAACTCACCCACGGCCAGTACGACCAGATATCTTTTTAGAGGCCTCCAGAGTGACCATAAGAACGTTTTTTCTGGTGAAACAGGCGAATGACTGAAGCTCGGGCGCAACTTTAACAGAACTGTCCGCCCCGAGGGCATGATTAATAAGATGGCCTGACAACTACCATAACGCAGGATTGAATGATAGTCAAGTATGTTCCGGATACGAGCGTGTTGATCGACGGTAGGATCACAAAGCTCATCGACGACGGCGAACTGAGCGGAGCTACTATCATCATTCCCGAAGCTGTGATCTCCGAGCTCGAAGCCCAGGCGAATCAAGGACGCGAGATTGGCTTTAAAGGGCTTAATGAGCTTAAATCGCTTGCAGAGCGCAAACGCTCGGGTGAGGTCGACCTGATCTACGTAGGAAGGCGACCGACGGCGGACGAAATCAAACTTGCCTCGGTTGGAGAAATCGATGCGATGATCCGAACAGTCGCAATCGAAAATGATGCGACATTTATAACGAGCGATATCGTTCAGAGTGAAGTCGCCCGCGCTAAAGGGTTGGACGTCACGTACCTGCAGCCTGAAAAGGGGGCAGAAAAACCGTTGCTGCTACAGCGGTTCTTCACGCGCGACACTATGTCGGTGTTTCTGAAAGAGGGCGTCCCTCCGCGAGCTAAACGTGGCTCGATAGCAGATCTTCGGTTAGTAAATATTAGAAAGACGCGGATGAGCGAAAAGGAGATACGGACCATTGCTACAGACGTCATCGAACAAGCAAAGTCCCGCTCTGATGGTTTTATTGAAATAGAACGCCGAGGCGCCACGATTGTTCAACTCGGCTCGATACGAATAGCTATTGCCCGACCCCCGTTTTCTGACGGCATCGAGATAACCGCAGTACGCCCGATAGCGAAGGTTAAGCTCGACGACTATAAATTCTCCGACGAACTTAAGAATCGGCTGAGTGAATCGACGCGGGGCATAATGATCGCAGGACCGCCCGGATCCGGTAAATCGACGTTGGCCGCAAGCGTCGCTGAATTTCTCGCAGGACAGGACTTTATCGTCAAGACGATGGAAAGTCCGCGCGATTTGCAGGTTCCGGACAACATCACGCAGTATTCTGCGCTCGAAGGTGATATGGCTAAGACGGCCGACATCCTTCTGCTCGTGCGACCAGACTACACGATTTATGACGAGGTGCGCAAGACTAACGACTTCAAGACCTTCGCTGACATGCGCCTTGCAGGGGTGGGGATGGTTGGCGTCGTGCACTCGACCCGCGGCATCGATGCACTCCAGCGTTTGATTGGCCGAGTCGAGTTTGGCATCATTCCTCAAGTTGTCGATACCGTCATTTTTCTCAAGAAAGGTGAGATAGAATTGGTCTATGACGTCCATTTTGCCGTCAAAGTGCCCTCAGGGATGACGGAAGCAGATCTTGCACGGCCAGTTATCGAGGTGAGGAACTTTGCAACGAACAAGGTCGAATATGAAATTTACCTCTTTAGCAAGCAAGTCGTCGTTATGGCAGTAAGCCCTAAAGAGCGGGGAAGTGCAAAGCCAACGTGGAAGTTCGCTGCAAGGGAGATTGAAAGAGCGATCGATAAATATGCGAAAGCGCCCGTTACTGTCGAGATACTTTCTGACACGCGCGCCAACGTTTACGTCAGTGATAGGGATATATCACACGTTATCGGCAAAGGTGGCAAAAACATCGAAAAAGTTGAAGACGCCCTTGGCATCGACATTGACGTCCTCCAAACAAACGACGAGTCGCAAAGATCCCAAGATAATCAAAAAGAGGTCCCGCAAAAAGCCACTAAAAATGCTGAAATTGACCTTGCCGATCGACATGTGATTGTAACATCAAACGCCCGTCCTGGCGAAATTGTTGACGTTTTAATCGATGATGACTACCTTTTCACTGCTACCATCGGAAGAGGCGGCGAGATTAAAGTGACGAAGGGCACTAACATCGCTAATCGTATTCTAGACGCGCTTGACCGTGGTGCTCGGATCATGATGCGAAGCGCGTAATAGACTATTTAAACGCAAAAGCGTGTACGCTGGATTGATTGCCGCGCACCGCTTAAACTAACCAATCCGCTATCTGATCAAAAGAGATTAGTAGAAAAACGGGCACAGCTAGTAGGCGTACGCGTTCGAGAGAGCGGTTAATGGAGTTAATAGCGACATGCAAAAAGACAAGTTCACAGCGGCTCTGTTGTATCTGGGAATTTTCGCTGGAATCCCTCTCGCAATCATAGTCGCGCTGTTCTTCCTCCCAGTTTTGAACAGCGTCGATCCGACCGCTATAGTCATCCTTATCATTTTCACTGTTGTGCTTGTTGCTCTTTGGATCTTTGTGCCGTCCGAAAAGGCAGTTGTACGAGCACCAAGAAGTGCCAAGGAAAGAAGAGCGGTAGCAAAGCTCGCAGTTCCTGCACCTAGCGAAGTTCCTGAGACGACGGCTAATGAGGAGAGCTCAGAAGAGAGACGCGAGCCATTCGTCGATGCCGTTGAGAAATCGACTCATCGTCCAGCATCGCAACCTCAAATCCGGCGAAAGGCAAAAAGCAAAGCTCGGAAAAAGAGCTCGAAGAAGAAGCGCTAAACTGCCAAGAACGGACCAGCTGTAGTGATTAAAACAGGAAAATGTGGGTCGAACAATGTCAAAGCACGACCGCTGTCGCTACAGATATCCCATCGATCCCTCTGATCTGTGCTAAAACCTCATCTGAGATTGGATCGTCAAGCGCGAGCACCATAACAGCGCGCCCCCTTACATTGTCGCGGCCTACGTTCATTCCAGCGACATTGATATTGTTGTTTCCGAGTAACGTGCCAACCTTACCTATGACGCCGGGCTTGTCGATGTGGGAAGTTATCAGCATGCAGCCCTTAGTTTCTGCGTCAACGTAGTAGTTGCCGATCTTGACTATACGCGGCAGATCCCCCATAAAAAGGGTTCCCGAAACCGACCAGTCACCCTTATCGCTATCTATTCTGACTGTTATCAGACTTTGAAAATCTTCGAGCCGCTCAGTCTTGGTCTCTGTGATCCTGATTCCCCGCTTCTTAGCAAACATCTGTGCGTTAACAAAATTGACTGGTGACTCCAACACGTGATCGAGGACGCCTTTCAGGACCGCTATGGTCAACGGGTGGACATCGCATTGACCCACCTCACCGACGTAGGTGACTTCAATGCCCTTGATCTGCCCCTCCACAAGCTGAATACAGAACTTCCCGAGCTGCTCTGAAAGCGGCATGTAACTCTTGATCGCGCCAAACGTCTCAGGGCGTATCGGAACGTTTACCGCGTTTCGAACCGGTTCGCCTTTGAGTGCGCTCAGCGTTTGTTCGGCAATTGCTACTGCAACGTTTATCTGCGCCTCGACTGTCGAAGCGCCGAGATGTGGCGTCAAGATACACGTATCAAGTTTAAGAAGCGGACTTTCAGTGGGGGGCTCTCGTTCGAAGACGTCTAACGCTGCTCCGGCTATCTTACCACTTTTGAGACCGTCGAAAAGCGCTTTTTCATCGATGATGCCACCGCGCGCAACGTTTAAAATGCGGACTCCATCGCGCATCTTGACGATCTCCGGTGCCCCGATTAGGTGGTATGTTTCTTTCGTCAACGAAGTATGAATGGTGATAAAGTCTGAGTTCGCGAGAACCTCGTCAAGCGACGTGAGTTCCACTCGAAGCTCCTTCGCACGCTCAATGGTGATGAAAGGATCGTAAGCAATAACGTTCATTCCGAAAGCACGCATTCGTTTCGCAACTTCAGCTCCGATGCGCCCGAGCCCAAGGACGCCGAGCGTCTTGCCAAAGACCTCGACTCCAAGAAAACGCGAGCGTTGCCACTCACCGTTTCTCACCGAGAAACATGCCTGCGGGATGCTCCGCGAAAGGGCCATCATTAGACTTATGGTATGCTCTGCCGCTGAGATCATGTTGCCCTCGGGCGCATTTATGACGATGGTGCCCTTTGCCGTCGCAGCATCAACGTCAATGTTGTCGACGCCAACGCCAGCACGCCCGATGACTTTTAGATTTGACGCTTCAATTACGTCTTTTGTAACTTTTGTACCGCTCCTGACGATGAGAGCGTCGTAGTTACCGATAAGGCGGGTCAACTCTTCCGGAAGAAGATCGGTCATTACGTCGACGTCGTGTTCTCTCTTAAGCAGATCGACGCCCGCCTGAGATAATGGGTCACTTACGAGTATCCTCATAACTACAATTCCTCGTCAAAAAATTGAAGCGCACGAAGTGCGCCATCGCTATTCGAATAACCTACACGTCTAAAGCGTATTTCTAGTTTTTGTTGGAAAGGCTTATGTAATCACCACCGCAAATAGCGTTCACAAACTGCAAAGGATGCCGAGTATGAAAGACAAACCAACTGTCGTTTTGCTTGAGGACGTCCGTATTGAAGACGTTCCTTCTGTAGGCGGAAAAGGAGCAAGCCTTGGAGAGATGATAAACGCGGAGATTCCCGTACCGCGCGGTTTCGCTGTCACTGCACAAGCTTTCCGACGCTTTTTAGACGAAACGGGCATCGCAAAGCAACTTTTTGCAACACTTCAAGTGAATGTCGATGATGCTAAGGAGCTGGCAGCAGCTGCTGAAAAGGCCAAGAA
>PMYA01000165.1:15671-29951 GCA_003170935.1 Methanobacteriota archaeon | reverse complement strand
GTTCAAAAATGCTGGGCATCATTGTACGGCGCGCGGGCCATCTTCTACCGGATCAAGCAAGGATTTGACCATGAGTCTGTGAACATTTCGGCCGTTGTCCAAAAGATGGTCAACTCCGAAAAATCAGGCGTCATGTTCACATCCAACCCGACAACTGGTGCACCAGAAGCGATCATTGAAAGTTCCTGGGGCCTTGGCGAGGCCATTGTTTCAGGCTCCGTGTCGCCCGATACATACACAATCGACAGAAAAACCCGCCAGATAAAAGTGAACATCGCCACAAAGAAAATAATGGTTGTTAAGGACCAAAAAACGGGCGAAACAATCACAAAGGAAGTCCCAGCAGACTTGCAAAACAAACGAGTCCTCAGCGACGGTGAGTTGAACACGATCCTCGACCTCGGCGAACTCATCGAAGAGCATTATGAGAGCCCTCAAGATATCGAATTTGCAATCGAAAATGGGGAGGTATTCATCGTCCAATCACGGCCAGTGACGACGATCAAGAGTGGGGGGGCAGAGCAAAAGACGGTCACTGCAAGCGACGCAGAGAAGCTTCTCGAAGGCCTCGGCGCATCCCCTGGCCAAGTGTCGGGCCAAGTAAAAATCATTAGAAGCGTGGATGAGCTCGAAAGAGTCTTACAGGGGGATATACTCGTCACACCAATGACCTCCCCAGATATGGTTCCCGCAATGCGAAGGGCGGCTGCGATCGTGACTGACGAAGGCGGTTTGACGAGCCACGCTGCTATCGTTTCTAGAGAGCTGGGCGTTCCCGCCGTAGTGGGAACGAAAGAGGCAACAAAAAAGCTTACGGACGGTATGTTCGTAACCGTTGACGGTGAAAAGGGCATCATATTCTCTGGAGTGCTCGAGCGGGCCGAGGTGACTCCCGCTGCTGGCGCTGTCACTGTCGCCGCATCAAAACCGATCACTGCAACCGAAGTCAAAGTTAACGTTTCGATAGCTGAAGCCACAGAGCGAGCTGTTGCGACTAGAGCTGATGGCGTTGGGCTCTTAAGAGTCGAACACATGATCCTCGGAATGGGTAAGCACCCACACTGGTATATCGCGCACAACCAACAAGATGTGTTCATTCGCGAACTTCAGAAGGGGATTCGAACCGTGGTCGACGCGTTCTTCCCGCGTCCTGTGTGGGTTCGCACACTTGACGCCCCAACCGACGAGTTCCGAGAGATGGAAGGTGGTGAAGGGGAGCCGATCGAGCCAAACCCTATGCTCGGCTGGCGCGGCATACGCCGCGATTTGCGTGATGTTGAAGTCTTTAAGATGCAACTTCAAACGTTCAAAAACCTCATCGACGATGGCTACAACAACATCGGCATCATGCTGCCCTTAGTTCAACATCAAGACGAAGTTCGACAGGCTAAGCAGATTTTAGCTGAAATGGGCATCGACTTTGGCAAGATCGACGTCGGTATTATGATAGAGATACCCGCATCGGCCCTCATAATCGACGACCTTATCGCCGAAGGCATCGACTTCGTTTCGTTTGGAACGAACGATCTCACACAATATACGCTCGCGGTCGATCGTAATAACGAGAACGTAGCCGCCCTTTACAACGAGCAACACCCCGCAGTGCTCAAGCTCATAGAATATGTCATCCGGCACTGCAAAAAGGCAGGTGTTGTCACTTCTATCTGCGGGCAAGCCGGCTCAAATCCGAAAATGGCGGATAAACTGGTACGCATGGGAATCAGCAGTTTATCGTCAAACATTGACGCCGTCGAGCGCGTCAGAGAGGCCGTGGCGCGAACAGAGGCGCGCATCGTTCTCGAGGCCTCACGTGACCTGACGAACGGAGATTAGTCGTCACTTCGTTCAACTAGTGATTCAGCAATGCATGAGGCCAATGAACTAAAGCGGACAAACAGAGGCTACGACCGAGTTCTTAGCTCGATGTGCACGTACCCACACCCAGTGGCAGTACGAGCACATATGAAATATATTCACACGAACCTCGGCGATCCGAACCTGTTTCCCGAAATAGCCGCGTTCGAACGACGCGCCATTTCGATCCTAGGTGGTTTTCTCGGTGCAGCTGATGCCGTCGGGTACATCACTTCCGGGGGAACGGAATCAAACATACAAGCAGTTCGAGCGAGTAAAATAATCTCCAGCACGCGACAGCCTAACATCATTGTTCCGGAGTCGGCACACCAGTCGTTTGAGAAGGCTCAGGCTTTCACTGGAGTAGAGGTACGTCAAGCAAGTCTCGATGAACGTTACGCCGTTGACGTTACCGCAGTTGAAGAGCTTGTCGATGAGGATACCGTTTGTGTCGTCGGAATTGCTGGTACGACGGCTCTCGGCGTGATCGATCCGATTCCCGCTCTCGCTAAGGTTGCTTTAGAGAATGACGCCTTTTTGCACGTCGATGCAGCTTTTGGGGGCTTTGTTATCCCATTTCTTGAAAAAAAGTACCCCTTTGACTTTGACGTGGAAGGCGTTCGATCAATAGCCATCGACCCACATAAAATGGGCTTAAGCACAATACCGTCAGGGGGGTTAGTTTTTAAAAGGGCCGCTGATTTTGACGCCCTTAGCACGAACACATTCTACTCAGTGGAACGGTCGATGACCGGCACGAGAGGTGGCGCTTCAGTAGCTGCAACGCTTGCCGTGCTTGAGCATCTTGGCGCCGAAGGATATCGAAACGTCGTTCGTGAATGCATGCGATTAACAAACCTTTGCGTAGAAGAAGCTGCGGAATTTGGTGTGTATCCAGTAATCCCCCCCGTCATGAACATTGTAGCGTTCAAGTTGCCCCGGTTACAACTGTTAGCGCTTAGACTCATCGCGCGCGGCTGGCGTATATCCGTTATGGGGGGGGCACTGCGAATCATCATAATGCCACATATCAATGAAACGACGATTCTAGACTTCATGCACGATTTAAAAGAGCTCGTAAGGGGATAGCGGTCATCGCATCATATCATCACCGTCGTGAAACTTAGCAAACTGCCCACCAGAAAACATGGACTTTGAAATTGAGCGAATTGTTGAACGAGCGCGGGAGAATAGAGCCCGCGTGCTCCAACTCCAGTTTCCCGGGGGGCTAACGCGGCACGGCCCCCACGTCGCAAGGTGCATAAAGGAACACGTCAACGTCAAGGTCCTGCTCTCGGGCAATCCGTGCTACGGCGCATGCGATCTGGATTATAACCCAAAAGCGGATCTGCTAGTTCACTTTGGTCACGCAGAAATCCCTGAGCTCGCGGCACGCGACGTCTGTTTCGTCGAGGTGCGAAGCAATGTTGATGTTATTCCAGTAGTGGACGATGCGCTCGCGCTCATCCGCGGACAGCAGATAGGCATCGTGACTAACGTTCAACACATCCACACTTTAGACTCGGTTTGCCGTCACCTCGAATCAGCCGGTTTACGTTGCTTAATCGGGGACGGTGACAGAAGAGTCAAGTATCGAGGCCAAGTTTTGGGCTGTAACTTTTCGTCCGCGCGAGCGATCGACGTCGAGGAGTATCTTTACATCGGAAGCGGCGCCTTCCACGCCATTGGCGTCGCGCTGGCAACTGGGAAACGTGTTATCGCCGCAGATCCATTTCTGCAGAAAACTTCAATTGCAGACGTTGACCTCATTTTAAAGCAACGGTACGCACTCATGGCGAAGGCGATGGACGCACATACATTTTGTATGTTAGTTAGCACCAAAACTGGCCAGCAAAGGTTTGACCTAGCATTCAAACTCGTAGAAGAGGCCATACAACATGGTTACGACGCGTACACAGTGACGATAAACGAAATAACTCCTTGGACGCTTTACCAGTTCCCTGCAGAAGCATATGTGAACACGGCTTGTCCGCGCGTTGCGATAGATGACTCGGCGCTTTTTAAGGCCCCTATGCTGACGCCCATCGAATTCGAAATGATACTCGGAAAAAGAGATTTTAGCAAATACGGTCTTGATGAGTTTTCCAGCGGCTAAAGGCGCGCGCTGCTAGGGCTCTCTCGCCTGCGGACAGCTTACGCTGAAGAAGTAGGTAATGGGGGAGAGGTACTACGCTCACTTTTCTTCTTCGCGTTAAGTGCGAATGCATCGAGTTTTAGTTGCATAGCTCGTTCAACAGGCCTCTCGATCGGATATATGCCAGTAAGACAGCCCAAACAGAGCTTTTCGCGGGGAAGGCCGATTGAATCAATCAGGCCGGCGAGCGTGATGTACTTAAGTGAGTCAACGCCAATCATCAATTTTACGCCTTCCACACTTTTCCGAGCGGCAATAAGCTCCCCGTATGTAGGCATATCGATTCCAAGATAGCACGGCGAGACGATGGGCGGCGTCCCAATACGCATGTGCACTTCCTCAGCCCCAGCCGCTCGTAGCATATCGACGATCTTACGCGACGTCGTTCCGCGCACAATCGAGTCATCGATCATCACAACCCGTTTGCCTTCGACGTGCTTCTTAATTACGTTTAGTTTCAGCCTTACGGCCGTTTCACGCAAATCCTGGCCAGGCATGATAAAGGTCCTACCAACGTAGCGGTTCTTAATAAGACCCTCTGTGTACGGCAGCTGTGATTTTTCCGCATAGCCAACTGCAAAAGCGATTCCCGAGTCGGGAACTGGAATGACTACGTCAGCCTCTACATCTCCCTCTGCGAGCGTTTGCCCTATCTTTCGCCGCACTTCGTAGATCAGGGAACCGTCAAGAACCGAGTCTGGGCGAGCAAAGTAGACGTATTCGAACATACAATGTGCCGTTATCGCCTTTTTAGTTGCCTGTTGGCTCACGAACCCATCGGGCTTAAGGACGATGATTTCACCCGGGCGGACGTCCCTGATGAGCACACCCCCGAGTGTATCAATAGCCGCACTCTCGCTTGATAAGACAAAACCATCGTCAAACTTCCCAATACAGAGTGGCTTTATACCAAATGGGTCTCTGACGCCGATGACGGTATCATTTATAAGTAGCGTAAGAGAGTAAGAACCGCGGAGCTTGGTCATTAGCTCCTGAACGGCCGTGATAGTATCATTTCGCATCAGTTCCTTCACAAGAAGGTGTGTGATGACTTCTGTGTCCGAATTTGACACAAAAATGCGGCCTTCTGCCTCGAGTCCTTGCCTGATATCATAGGAGTTGACGATATCACCATTATGTGCGATCGCAATGGTGCCACCCTGATAATTCACGAGCGCCGGTTGGCAGTTTTCGGATACACTGAGGCCTGTCGTTGAATATCGAACGTGGCCAATACCTCGCGATCCTTTAAGCTGTCCCAACCGATGTTCGTCAAATACCTCTTGAACAAGACCCATGCCACGCTCAACATGGATTGCAGAGTCGTGCGTCGCAATTCCGGCTGATTCTTGACCGCGATGCTGCAACGCATAAAGCCCGTAATAGATTGGTAATGCGACATCTTTGGAATCCAAAGCGATTCCGAACACGCCGCACTTGTCTTTCATCGGCTAGCCTTTAAAATATGATCAATATTTATTAAGGTAGCTATAGTTGCGAAGCCGCCTTGAGCGGCCAAACCCACAATGGACGCATGTTCTTTTACGAAAGTTGTTTGAGACCGCGCCGCAGCGCCTGCATGCCACGTGCGTGCGTTTCTGCCGCTTGCCCATTGACGGTGTTCCCTTAGTCATTCAGTTGCCTCGTTTAATGTGAGTTACATTAAGGTGAAATATAGACGACGTTGTCGCCGCGGACGACGATGGTACCAAACTTCTTGATTACCTCGCCGCCTTTGAGCTCTTCGGCCTTATCAAGAACAAGATTTAAATGAACGTCATAACCCTGAAGCTCCCCTCTAAAGTCTCTACCCCCTTTCAGCCTCACGATTACTGGCGTTTCCAAGGATTCATTCAAGATGTCAAGCGGCCTTTGACTCAATCTACACCTCTTACAAGTAGTTCTTCCCTGATAACATACTTAAGTTTATCTTTGAATCTTCATTAAGATTCGTATGCATGACGACGAAAAAACGGCATTTCCTGAAGACAGATACTGCACGGCTTGTAGTAGCTACGCTGAGCACGTACGAAACTAAGAACGCCCTAAAAGGCCGGCTCGAAGTGCTCGAAACGTCTGATCACACGCTTATTCTTCTAAACGGAGTGCCAGTAGCCCTCTGCATCGACAAAACGCCCTTTTTCACTGTGCGAGGCGCGATTGAGCTCAACCCACAACGGCACCTTGTAACCGTGGATATGGGCGCTGTGCGGTTCATACGTAACGGAGCGGATGTAATGAGTCCTGGCATCGTCGATGCCGACGAAAGCATAACACCAGGAGATTTTGTTGTCATTGTTGACGAAAGACACAAAAAACCTCTAGGCATCGGAACCGCGCTTATCACAGGTATTGAAATGATCCACGAAACGAAGGGAAAAGCTGTGCGGATCGTGCACCACGTAGGCGATAAAGTCTGGAACGTTGCGCTATAAACGCAGTTAAAAAAAACATGGCAATGCCCTCATTTAAAAAAGAAGCGATTATCACGTCAATAATGACAGTGCTACGTGCCGCTTCAATATATGATGAGCATAGCACGAAAACTATAAGATGCCCATTGCGTAATAGATTAAGAGTCGATTGTAGGTGAGAGTTCCAAATGGCGCAAAAAAGTTTGATTGATAGAATTTTTGGAAGCCGTCCGCATGCTGAGCCTGATGAATATCTGGAGCTGGATCTCGGAGAGTACGAAGAAGTATTTGAAGAAGAGCCCGCAGGTACGTATGTTAAGGTCGCAGAGTTAATTAACATCAGCAATCTCACATCGCTCAAAGACGAGGTTTACAAAGGCAATATCGTCATCATTGACATATCTCCAATTAAGCAGGACCGCATCACCCTAGACAAAGTGGTTAAGGAACTGCGACAAGTCGCAAAGGACATTCACGGTGATATTGCCGGACTCGGAGACGATCAGATCATTGTAACCCCGATGTCGATAAAGATCGACCGCAAGAAGATCGGCGCTAGCGTTTACTAAAACTGCGAGTTCAGCTCAGTACATATAGCATCTTTTTAATAATGACGCTTGAAGCAGCCATCAATAGCACATGCCCTTTATGCGCAAATGCGCTCACGTTCAAGTTCAGTACCGACGAAATCCCTTTTTTTGGCGAAATCATGCTCGTGAGCACCAATTGCACGTGTGGCTTCAAGTACGCCGACACAATAACACTCAATGAACGCGAAGCCGCCCGATATGAAATGAAATTTGATAGCGGCGACTTCACTACACGAGTAATCAGATCCTCTTCAGGCACCGTTCAGATTCCAGAACTCGGCGTAATCATTGAACCGGGTCCGGCTTCTGAAGCTTTTGTTTCCAATGTCGAGGGAGTTCTCTGTAGAGTGGAAGAAGTGATCGCCATAGCCACGAAATGGTCGTCTAATGATCCAGAAAAAACGGAGCGGGGAAATCAACTGCTTGAAATGATCGATTCAGTACGGAAGGGCAAAAGCACAATGACCCTCGTGATCGATGATCCAATTGGCAACAGTGCGATTATTTCGCCGCGCGCTCAGCGCCGAGTACTCTCAGAAAGCGAGGCCTGCACGCTTAAGACTGGGATACTAACTGTCGACGTTTCGGAGAAAGGCAACTAAACGCGCCGCCCCAAATATTACAGCGACATTCACACGTTGTGCTCTTTTTAAGCTGAGAAAGAAGAACGAATTTGCGCTTAGGTCCCCGTCATCATCATCGTTGGGTAATCGTTTGCCATCTTGCTGTCGTTTGCCGTTCAGATCATTCGAAGAAAAGCAGTCTTTTCTAGGCCTAACTCGCCTTCACGCTGAAATAAAGCTTAAGTCACGTTCTTAAAGAGCGTACGCTGGAAGTGGCTGACCAAAATAAAATATACAATTGTTTATTGTATTTAGAAGCACTGAGGCAAAACAATGCGACAAACGGTAGAAAATCTTGCAAAAGCCTTCGCGGGCGAAAGTATGGCGCGAAACATGTATATCTCCTTCTCACAAATAGCAAAAAAAGAAGGGTTTGAACAGATCGCAGCGGCGTTCCGGCTGACAGCTGATAATGAAAGAGAGCACGCAAGTTGGAGCTCCAAACTGATCAACGCGCTTAACGCTGGCGCGGCTGAAAAACTTGACGGCATTAAAATCGACGCCACCGTTTCGATATCGCTGGGCAACACTGCAGCGAATCTCAGAGCTGCGATCGAAGGCGAGCTTCACGAAGCTACGACGATGTATCCCGAATTTGCTGACGTTGCCGACAGTGAAGGATTGCCCGAGGTTGCTAAAAGACTGCGAGCTATTGGTGTCGCTGAAGCACACCACGCAGAGAATTATAAGAAGATGCTTGCGCAGGTTGAAGCCGGCACCTTTTTCAAAAAAGACCAGAAGGTTGAGTGGGTCTGCAGAGAATGCGGTTACGTGCACATCGGCGAAGAACCCCCGGAGAAGTGTCCTGCTTGCGATCATGACAGAGCTTATTACCAGCTCAAGTGCGAAGCGTATTAGCTTAACAAAATCGAGCCGAAACACGGGCCTCGTTTGCCGTCTTCCCTGATGTGCTAGCTGTCCTGTAATTTGAAGCGCAAAAGGGCAGCAATTCCCCCAAGCTTTTCTAATCGCTTTCCCGGCTCGAAATCAGTGCTAAAAACGACGACGTGGCCGTTCGAATTGTTCACAGCAGTTAACAGTTCATCGACGGCCACTCCTTTTTCTCGCTCATTGCGCAGTGTCTCATCCGCTATAAGCAGCCTATCGATGGCCCCCCAATCATGCGCTTTCACAACCTCACTTATGCCATAAGCAGCTTTACCGCCAACAGCAATCTCTTTAAGCAGTTCTTCTATCAGGCGCGCCTCACGCACGAGGTGTGCGTCCTTAATAAGTCTGTCCACTGCACCACGTCGAAGCGCCTCTTGAAAGCCAGAAATACCAACTGAGGTCGTATTCTCAATTACTATCCGATTTGGGAAATCCTTGTCCTTCTGAGTTGCGAACCGAACGAAATCTTCCTTAATGAATCCGGGACCAGCTATGACGTATTCTTCAGCACCTATTTGAACCAACTGCTCATATATTTGTGCAAAAAAAGTAACTTGTGAAGTTTCGTCTAACTTTCCGGCCCTTTGCGTGATGTTCGCAACCTCCTCCACGCCATACTGCCGGAGAACGCCGATCTGTGCTTCTCCTGATTCCACAGTGAGAATTGCGATTTCGGGGCGCTTTGATTCTTCGATCGCTTGAGCGATGCGATCAAGCTGATCGCGCTTCCACTTCTTAACAATCGAGACGTCACGTAACGGTTCGACGCTCAACGTGTGATGTGACCCGACATCCTGGCCTGACTCGATGGTCCCGCTAACTCGCAGGCGATTAGCAAACCGATGAAATTCTACCGAATCAACGCGAATCCCAAGCCGCATCGGCTTCCGCTCTAGCTTCTCTGGCCGTAATTTATCATTTGCACTTTCAATCTTGCGAAAAGTCAAAGCAAAAACAAGATCGCCCTTTTCGATGAGGTGCCTTAAATGCCACAGGTCGTCGACTGATTCGGGTAAGAGGGTTATTTCCCCTTCAGGTCGTACCAAAGATCTCTTTAAAAGGCGTATACTACCACCAGCTTCGGCCTTTATATCTCAGTCTCTGGCTAGTACGCCGAATATTCGCGTGTGAGTACTCGTTAGAGGAAGAGCGCCCCATCATGACCGCTTCGTCAACGATGCTATTTATATGTGATTTCAAGAACTTGTCATTTTGATGCCAAAGCTTAAATCACACGGTTACGCGCCCTCGTGCACACAATCGCATCCCAAAAGTGCAAAGCATTCCTCTATGGGCGTCAAACGAACCTTTTTAGCGATTGGCCTGAACTGCGTTAAATGACCCAAAGGATTTAAAGCAATCTCTTAATACGTCAGACTATGATAGAAGATAGAAATTATTCTGAAGAGGAGGTCGCAGAAGACTTGCTTGACCTCATAAAGGAGTTCGAGGCGGAGATAAAGAAGCTCAAGGAACGTGAGAAAACCCTGCTTAAGTTGCTCCAAACTAGCCTTGGCGACAGTCCTGCAGCGCAAATTGACGAGTACGTAAGAGTCAAGATCGATCAGTCGCTACGCCTTTTCGAGCTCGATTTACGAACCCGCTACGCCGATGAAGAAGCGGCTACGTCAAAAGCAGTTGATCTGATATTCAAAGAGTATACGTAGGTTGCTTCGTGCGTTAAATACCATATGCGGATACAGGTCTATAAAGGGCGAAACGTCAATCGAACGCCAAAACGCCTATTTTATATAATAGTATTTAACTCACCATGATTACAGCCGCAGTTGTAGGAAGCAATGAACGTAATAGAAGTCCTTGAACTGACAAAGCGCTATAAGAAAGGCGTCATCGCTGTTGATAGTGCAAGTTTCACAGTGGAACAAGGCGCTGCTTTTGGCCTTCTGGGGCCGATCGGGTCCGGGAAATCGAGCATCATCCACATGTTGCTCAACTTCACCAAACCAACGGCCGGATCGATCAAGTTATTCGATCGCGATATCGCAACGGACTTTCACGAGGTGCAAAGTAAGATCGGCTACGTGCCCGAGCGCCCCGGCTTTTACGGCAATTTCTCCGCTGAGAAGAATCTCAGAATTTTTGCCAACCTTTACGGCGTTCCTGGAGAGTATGATGAAAGAATCGCGAAACTTTTTATTTTAGCAGGTCTCGAGGGCAAAGAAACCGACCGCGTGCACGCGTATTCGCTCGGGGACCGAAAGCGACTTGGTATTGCTGCGGCGATGCTGAATGAACCTGAATTGCTGATCCTCGATGAACCAAGCGCAGGACTTGACCCGCAGGGTAGGCGTGACGTACTGGCACTCATTCACGAACTCAATGTCCACGACGTTGCCCTCTTTCTCGCCACAAACAACGTCAAGTCCATCGCCGAAATATGTGAAGTGGTTGCTCTAATGAAATCAGGCCGCGTTGCATCGCCAATCACGACAAAGAGCTTTATAGATAATATTAGAGGAACAGGACTACAGCTTGAAGCTGACCTCGCCAACATGAACGAACGAGTCCTCCAGGCCATTAAGTCGGTAAAAGGTGTCAGATCAATTCAGTGTGAACGGCTCAAGATCAACGTCGACAATATCCCAAACATCAACGAGGACGTGAACTACGTTATTACGCGAGCGGGGGGCCGATTGCGCTCATTGCGCGAATCACCATCGCTCGAAGAGGCTTATGTACGAATGATGGGGGAAGAAAGCGTTGAGTGAGTTTTCAGAGGACGCTCACGCGTTTCTAACGATCGCGCAAACGGAGTTCCAGACGGTTATAAGAACAAAACGCTTCCTCGTTTTCGGAACTATATTCGTGCTGCTTGCACTGATTGGCGCGTATTATGGAAACACTGATCTCACTCACTCAATTTCGCCAACAAGCGGGGCGCCTAACCCAACAACACAACCGATAAATTACATAATTAGCGTTGCGTTTTCCTATAGTCAAATCATCTTAACTATACTCGCACTTGCGTTATCATATGACGCGCTCACCCGTGAGCGCTCCGAAAGAACACTCGTTCAGCTCCTTGTGCGGCCCATAAAGCGTAGCACGATACTCTTTGGCAAGTTCGCCGCTTGTCTTGCCGCTGCAGGTGGCTTATTCGTTGCAACGACACTCATCCTATCTATAGGGCTATCCCTCATCATACGGAAAGTCCCAAGCTCAAGTGACATCGACTACCTGTTGCTCTCTATCGGCGTAATGCTACTATATCTTATGTCGTATATCGCAATCGGACTTCTCATCTCGAGTCTGACCCGCACGAGCCTCGACTCGTTGCTCGGCGCGGTCTTTGTCTGGATCCTGCTCTTGATCTTCACGTATGCCGGCATTGCACTTGGTTTAAACGCCATAAATTTGGGTGCTACGGCAAATATCCCCTACACGACGTTTCCTGGATACGCAAAAATGCTGCTCTGGATCAATCCAGGCAGCCACAACGTCGCAATACAATCTCTTGCCGGAGACTTTTCAAAATTTACTTCCGGTCTAAGTTATGCAGCGAACGTCATTTTACTTGTCGTTTCAATAATCATCCCATTTCTACTAGCTCGTTTCTTCTTTAAGCGATCTGAAGCTATTTGAACGTCAAACCATAAAATGCAGTCCGTTCCCCGTTATCTCATCGTACCATCCATGCTTAATTTATGATTTAGACAAAATCGAACATTATTTATAAGATCAAACGGCTAAATAGAGAATACGTAAGAAAGACAATCATTACGAAGAGGTGCCAAAAATTGATTAAAAAGCAAATTGGCTTATTAGCGATAATAGCGTTTATAGTTACGTTCATGGCTTTTTCAGGCGTAGCATCGGCCCAAACAAGCAACGCACAAGTCGTATTTTTCACTTCACCCTACTGTTCAGCGTGCAAAACGGCTGAACCGATAGTTCAAAGTGCAGCAGCAAAATACGGCGTAACGTTAGTCACATATGATGTTACCACTAGCCCAGGAAAAGGTATAGCATCAGCAAATGGCGTTTCTGAGACACCAACTATCGTAGTTTCAGGCGCACAATCAGCAAGGTTCGAAGGATCAATCACACAAGCGCAGATTGAATCAGCTATAAAAGCAGCGATAGGAACAACGACTGTACAGCAAGCAGCAGCAACACCAACAGCAGCGGCAACCGTGAAGGCAGCAGCAACGCCAACAAAGACTCCAACAGCAGCGGCAACTGTAGCACAAACCCCAACAGCAACGCCAACAAAGACTCCAACAGCAAAACCAACGATACAAGTCGTTGCACCAACTCCAACAGCAAAGACTACAACGTCGACAGTTCCTGAGTTCTCAGTACTAGGACTAGGTGCTCCAGCATTATTAGTAGGCGCAATTTACCTGTTCTTGAGAAGACAGTAATAAGGGTTATTCATTTAACCCCTCTTTTTTTTATTTATTTTTTTTGTTAATTCCAAGTAATCTCTAAAGCGTAGCTTTGTTCTGGTTAAGTAAACTTTTTTTAGCTCAATTCCTCCAGTGGAAACACAGAAGCTAAAAGAGAAGCTATTTATATTGCGTTAAAGAAAACGCAGAAAGAGTACCAATAGCGCCCCTAAAGGGCACAGGAGGTAATGTTTTGGAATCGAGGCAAAAGGTCATGGCTATCCTGATCGGGGTCGCCATTGTCACGCTATCTATACAGGTTGTAACAGCATCCACAGATTGCCCCACTTGTAAGGTCGTCTATGACGGCGTTTTGACCGAAAATAATGGAGCTTCTGCACCGCACGATGCAACTAATGCTGGACCGCTCTCGCTCTTAGACCCTTCAACAGCGTTTACGAGCCCGAGCCAAGTGAACATCGCAGATACTGTGCTGAAGCTGTTGTAAAAGTCCGAGCGGGCTATTTCCCGCTTCCCCTTCTTTTATTGCGAATTAGAGTTGAAATGAAGCGACAAAGCATAAAAGCATAGAAACGATGTTATTACCTATGAAACGACACATCCTTCTTACTGCAATCGTGTCGGCGCTCCTTATTTTTGCGATTGTGCCTTCTTTTGCTTCGTCATTTAGCTTAAGTAGCGGACAAAATGCTCCCGATTTTCATCTTGCAGATCTGTCAAACACCAATCATTCGCTAAGCGATTACAAAGGAAATATCGTTGTACTTGACTTCTTTAGCGTTGGGTACAGCACCTGTCAGGCTGGTGCTAAAAATGTATTAGTGCCCCTTTATAATAACTACAGCAGCGGAGATGCCAACGTTAAATTTCTAAGCGTTGAAACAACCGGCGCTACTTCAGATACGATAAATTCCACATACGTTAACTCTACAGGTATCAAATGGCCTATCTTAACTGGAGGGGACAACCTTAAAAATCTGTACAAAACGAACGGCACTCCAACCGTATACATCGTTGATCCTACCGGAAAAATCGTTTTTTCAATGGCTTACCCTCTAAAAACAGTAGCGCTAAAAGCTGCTATAGACCCTCTTTTAGAGGCTAGTGCGAATGAAAAATCGAAGACGACACCAGACAATAAAAGTACCGCTACACCAACGCCAACTAATCCTTCTGCCATTCCAACTGAAAAACCATCAACGACGCCTACGCCAACTCCTACTCCGGCTGCTTCCAATGCCATTCTAGACGCTAACACGTCTAACGTCTCCAAAGTTACATCGTCCAGTGAATCTACAGTAGCAAGCTCACTAACGTCCAGCGAATCAGTAACACCTGTATCAACAACCTCAGGTATACAAGAAGAAAACTCCTCCGCAGGAC
>PMYA01000165.1:4079-15658 GCA_003170935.1 Methanobacteriota archaeon | reverse complement strand
ACTGCATTATCCCAGAACGCAGTACCTACTATAGCCTTGCCAGCTCAAACAAACAGCACCGCAAGCTTACCTTTGCAGTCCGTATACGAATTCTCCCTTCTTGGATTGGGAGCTCCGGCGCTGCTAATTGGAGTCTTGTACCTGCTGCTTAGAAAAGTGTGAACTAGCCGTTGCCTTAGTTCTAGAAACTCTATCACGCTGCCCACACCCATAGCGCGACGCTTGTCGGGAAGACTGCTTGCGGTAGTGATGTTTGGTATTANNCGACGAAAAGGCTTTCTTAGATCAAGTCTAATGAGGATCGATGATCAGAGTTGGCATAATCGGCGGATCCGGTTACACGGGCGGAGAATTGCTGAGATTACTAGTTCAGCATCCAGAAGTCGAAGTCACAATAGTTACTTCGCGAGCCCTCGACGGTACTCAAGTTGCTGACGTTCACCGCCATCTCAAAGGATTTTATGACCTAAAGTTTGTGGACGCTACAGCGAAATCGGTTGCAAAAGCAGCGGATGTTGTCTTTCTCGCCGTTCCACACGGCGCCGCCATGGGACTTGTACCTAATCTCATCGATGAGGTCCGCATAATTGATCTCAGCGCTGATTATCGACTTGGCCAACGTTACGAGTCGGTTTACGGCCCCCATACCGATCCTAGGGAAGCCGTCTATGGTCTGCCTGAGCTACACCCTGAAGTGGCGCACGCGGACTTATGTGCCAACCCAGGATGCTATCCTACAGGAGCCATCTTGTCAGCAGCGCCCCTGGTTAAAGCAGGATTCGTAGATCGCATCGTATTTGACTCAAAGTCCGGCATTTCAGGCGCTGGAGCTGCTCCAACTGCGACTTCGCACTACCCCAACTTGGCTGAGAACGTTGTACCATACCAACTGACAAATCACCGGCACAAAGCCGAAATCGTGCAGGAACTTGAACGATTGGGAGCTGGGACAGTGAACTTTACCCCCCACGTTATTCCGTCAATACGGGGCATTCTCACAACCGCACACATCTTCACGAACAAAGACTTGGATAGTGACGGTGTAAAATCGCTCTACGAAGATTTTTACGCCGGGCGCCCCTTCATTCGGTTCAACGTGCCCTCACTCGGATCGGTTAGAGGTACTAATTTCTGTGATCTCTTCATTGAAAGAGACGCCGCTTCTAACCGCATTGTGGTCGTCTCCGCCATCGACAACATGGTTAAGGGCGCATCAGGCCAAGCTATTCAAAACATGAATCTTATGTTCGGCCTCGATGAAACAACGGGGCTCTGGACTCCTGCTCTATCACTTTGAGGTTGCAATGAAAGTTTTTGATGTAATGAATCCAAACGTCATTACGGTGACGCCCGAAACGACAGTGCGGGAGTGTATTAAGCTGTTACGGGAGAACAGTGTAAGCGGTGTGCCCGTTGTGGCTGCAGGTAAACTTGTCGGTATCGTAACAGAAAATGACGTATTATCCCTGCTTGAAATTCCCGAACACACCGGCTACTGGCTGCCTAGCCCACTCGAGATCATCGAGGTTCCGGTGCGCGAAATAATCGAGCGCCTAGAACTTAGAGACTCAGTTAGTGATGATGTGGGTGAGTGGCACGTGGACCGTGTTATGACAAAGTCAGTTCACACGATCAGCGCAGACGCTGACATCGAGACTGCCACTGAGCACATGATGAGACACAAGATCAATCGACTTCCTGTCGTTGACAAGGATGGCAAATTAGTAGGAATCGTTACTCGCGGCGATATAATAAAAGGAATTGCCGAGGGCAGCTAATGCGCATCGTTGAGGGAGGAATCTGCGCGGTGCGCGGTGTCAACGCCTCAGGTATCAAGGATGGCAGAAACGGCGTTGCGCTCATCACTGGCGGCGGACCGGCGGCAGGTGTTTTTACTACCAACAAAGTCACTGCAGCCCCCGTCATTGTCACGCGTGAGCACCTCAAACAGAGCAACGAAATCCTTGCAATCATAGCTAACAGCGGAAGCGCGAACGCTTTTACCGGACCAGCAGGGTTGGCCGATGCTAAGAGCGTCTCTAAATCGCTCGCGCAGCGTTTGCAAATTAACGATACGCAAGTTGCTGTTGCCTCAACAGGCGTAATAGGGACCCCACTCAATGTAGATTGGATCGATTCGAGAATCGAAACCCTTCTATTAACGTTAACAGATTCGGCAGAGGGCAGTCTAGCAGCAGCCCAAGCAATAATGACAACCGATTCTGTGCCAAAGCATTTTGCTGTCGAAGTCAGCGATGTCAGAATAGGAGGCATAGCAAAGGGGGCTGGAATGATAGAACCTAAGCTATGCACTATGCTTGCCTTCATTTACACAGACGCGCAGCTCAGCGCTGACGTTCTGCAAAAATGCCTCAAGCAAGCCGCCGACATAAGCTTTAACATGGTCGTTGTCGACGGAGATACGAGCACGAACGACAGCGTCCTTCTCATTGCGACCGGCGAAAGCCCTACAACAATTGAAATAAGCAAGTTTCAAGACGCACTGAACTTTGTATGTATCACGCTTGCAAAAATGATCGCGCGTGATGGCGAAGGCGCTTCGAAGATGATGGAAGTCACCGTTACAGGTGCACGAAATCGAGAAGATGCAGTAAAAGCGGCAAAGGCAGTCGTACGTTCACCTCTCGTAAAAACCGCGCTTTTTGGCGCTGATCCAAACTGGGGAAGGATAGTTGCCGCGGTCGGCTATTCCGAAGCGTTCGTTGATCCCTCATTACTCTCACTGTCGTTATCAAACGGAAAAAGCCCCCCTATAGTGTTGCTCCAAAAAGGAATCATACGCGCTGCTAACGCTGATGATTTCGAAAAAGACGCGCTTGCGGCTATAATGAAGAGCGCTGAGATTTCAATCCAAATTGATTTGGGTCTCGGAGTGGCCTCAGCCACGGCTTGGGGCTGTGATCTCACCGAGGACTATGTGCGCATCAACGCTCAGTATACCACCTGACACTTACCCTTCAAGCTGCAGTTTGGTCTGAAGCGCTTCACGTGCAATATCCTTTTTTCGCAAAATTGATGCCATTGCCCCTATAGATTCCATCAAACGCACTGTTTGATCGAGATAGTTGAGGACATCTCCAGAATACGCATGCACGCCAAACGCCGACATCTGTTCAACTATGTCAGCTGGATCGCAACCGCTCACACGCTGTTCTAGTATCCACTTCGAGAAGCTCCGCTCGGGGCAGCCACAAAATGGCGACCCCTCGCAATCACAATCGACGAAAGCGATTGAAAACGCGAGGACGCTTTCTAGCGCTTTCTGGTCGAGATGCGTAAGCTCATCCCCACTTCCGGAAAAGAGCATCTCTAGATTTCCACCACTGAAAACGTTCGGTGACATGTTAACACCAAGTATCTGCGCCATTCGCTGAATGTCATTGAGGTACACAGCAGTAAAAACGTGTAGTTTAAGTATGATATCAAGCGGCTGTTGTCCCTTCTTCACACACTCAACAATTTGAACTGCTTGATCAATGGTAAGGAAATCACCAGAAACGACATATCCGAGCTTTGTCGCCTGCCCATCATCCGAAACAAAGCCCAAACGTTTGAGCCTACCAAGATGCACTTTGACATCATAAGGGGCCAGCATCTTAACTGGTTGACCAAAGGTGAGGTTTGCGAGAGTCTGCTCCGCTTGCTGGTCATCATCGTAAGCTATTTCGACATCCTCAATAGAACTTGAGAGCAACTTGATCGCAACTTGATCCTCTGTCTCTGGCCCCCTGAATTTCTTGTCGGGTTGAGCGAGGAGGACTACCTTACCGACGTCGTGATAATCTGGCCTCCCTGCTCGACCGAGCATCTGATGAAACTCTTGCACAGTAAGCCAGTCTATGCCCATCGCCAGTGATTCAAATATGACTTGCGACGCGGGAAAATCAACGCCGGCCCCCAGTGCCGCTGTAGTGACGACGACGTCTATACGGCCGTTGGCAAAGTTCGTTTCGACCTTCTTACGTTCGGCGTACGAGAGGCCCCCATGATACGGGACACTTTTTGCAGACAACGCTTTCGATATCCTATGACACCGCGCCCGGGAATTAGTAAAAATGATCGATTGTCCTTTATAACCCTTGCTCGAGGTTCTTTTGATTTCATATCTGACGAGCTTGTTGATGATTGACAGCTTCTCGTGTTCATGAGCGAAAATGAGGTGACGCTCAATAGGCACCGGCCGCTCCTCGTACTCGACGAGATCCGCACCGAGCTCACGCGCTAACGCGTGAGGGTTGCCAACAGTTGCCGAAAGATATATGCGTTGTGATTTCGGGGCCAGTGCCTTTAACCGAGAAATAAGCCCGTCAAGGCGACTTCCACGTTCTTTGTCTTCAAGCATGTGCACTTCATCGACGACAATTGTTCCAATCTTTCCGAGGAGCTCAGCGTTATTCGTGCGCAGCACCTGATCGATCCCCTCGTAGGTTCCCACGAGAATATCGGCTGAGTAGTCGGACTCTGCTCGCACCCAGTCCCGAGTCCGAATTCTGCTGCCGCCGATCCGAATGCTAACGCTTAGGCCAAGGCTACGGTAGCGCCCTCCAAACTCACTATATTTCTGATTTGCAAGGGCGACAAGTGGAACGACGAACAACAGCTTTCCCTTACCATGGAGCACATTGTTAACGCCTGCTAGCTCCCCAATGAGCGTTTTTCCCGTCGCTGTTGCTGAGACTACGAGAAGGTCTCTACCCTTTAAAAGCCCTCGTTCGACCGCAATTGATTGAACGGGAAGCAGCTTTGACAAACGCTGCTTGATTAGAAGCTTTAATCTGTCATCTACATTGAGGGCATCAATTGGCACGCTTTGGTAGCTTTCAGCTCGTCTTGAAAGCACGTCGTATAGCGTTAAATCAGGATCGACCCCAGAATCGAGAAAACGAATCACGCGGTCGAGGTCGCGTACCTTGTTAAGAAGCGCATAGAAGTGGTTATAATGCGCAAATCCCCGAAAACTGAGCTCTCGTCGTAGTTCGGTCTGAGCACAGTCCATGCAGATGCGCTCCCCTTCGTGGCGAACAAAATTGGCGTTTACTGGCTTGTATCGTCGCTTTCCGATGCAAAACCCACAGACATGCACTCGATCGTAGGAAATCTGGTACGCCTCGAACAGAGCGATTAGGTCCTGAAAAGCTTTCTGCTCGCGTGCCGTGGAATGATCACGCTCTGCGAGCGTCACGTTGTGCAGCCGCAAAAGCTCAAGAACCTCAGCTGGCCTCTTGGGAAGCTCTTTCCCGCCGCTGATGACCATAAATCGTTTTGGCCTCGGACCCTTGGAGGTGTCACCGAGCGTCAACGTTGCGTCTAAGACAAATTGCGCAGGCTCTGCTGAAAATAACCTAATGTTGGAGCGCTGCGCGTGGGCGATCAAATGAGGCATCTACTGATTTCCTGCACTAAGATCAATCGATTCGTAGGAAATATCGCGGGACAGAAGCTCCGCGATCAGCGGGGGCACTGCCTCATCAACTGCAACTATGACCGTTGAGAGCCCCCGAAAAGCAGCTTCAATGACGCCTTCTACAGCTGCGTATTGGATAAGTGGAGAGATGCCCACCTTTTTTACGGATACGAGCGCCTCCAATCCCAGAACTGCGACGGGCTTATTTTCAGCTACTTTTTTAAGCGCTTCAATGTCAACAGCTGCTGACCCGCCGCGTTGAACTCTGGGAACCACGGCGATCGTAACATGGACTCTATCCATCGGGATGATGCCACTTAAATGCTCTACCCCCACGTCATCTCCTTTGCGCGCATCGCCTATCGTCGTCCCATGTGCATACGATGACTTATTATTAGAATAAAACGCGTGCAGAATCCCGTCGCGCATCCTTAGTGCAACTTTGGTGCCTTTGCTGACGTCTTCTTCAGCAACGGCCGTCCAAATGGCCACCTTTCCTACGATGTCCTCAGTGACATATCGGATGTAATTGTTGAGCTCGTTAGTCCATTCGATGATGAGCTCGATGCCCGCCTTGGTGACTTCGTATTGTCCGCGCTTATTAAACTTCACGGAGCCGTCCGTAACAAGCTCCTTGAGATATTCAGAGACGGCTTGAGGAGTTACTCCGACCCGGTCAGCAATTTCTTTTTGCCTGATTTTAGGTTGAAGCGCAGCTACTTCGACGAGCACCTGCATCTTAGTGCTCTTTCCTTTCTTCATCGACGCAAAAAAAGACTATCTTTTTGACAGCTCAAATCGATGACCCTTGACCACAAGATGTTGTGATCGCTTCGCGATGCCCCTAAGGAAGGTAGGACTCTGGTTCAACGTGCGTGAAAGGTTTTGAACGGAACAATTGCCATTTTTTACCTCGCATTCCATCGCATCTGCGACGTTGCGAAGGCCCTCATCATCAGTGATCGCTATACGAATAAGGTCACTCATGTCAGAGATGGAACACTGAAAGTCAGCCCGAAGCTTCGAGTAACAGGTGTGGTACTCTATCTGCGGGGTATGTCCTGGCTCAGGCATCCGCCACTTGCTCTCGATAAGACCGATTTTCTTGAGCATCTCGAGGCTATTATAAATTTCTTCCTGCAGTATCTCTTCAAGCTCATTCTCAGTTTTCCACCCATTGAGTAATGAGCTAAACACCCGCTTATGAGAGTCGGACTTAAAAACTTGCAAGAGCGGGACCAAATCAGCAGGGTCATTCACTATGCGGGTCCTGTTGTTCATATGACTACCTGCATTATATAACGCTGCTAAGGTTATTAAACCTTTTTGAACCCAAGAAGACATTATTTAGGGGCGTGCTTATAAAACACAAGACGAATCATGTCAATTTGATCTAAATGAAACAGCGAGCGAACAAACGCTCCAGAGCGAAAATCCGCGTAAAGGGCGTTGTGCAAGGGGTCGGTTTTCGGCCTTTCGTTTACAAGCACGCCGTTGAGCTGCATCTGACTGGCTACGTCAAGAACCTCGGCGCGCACGTTGACATCAACGTCGAGGGATCATACGATGCTATCGTTCGGTTGATAGCGTTGCTCAAACAAGGTCCGCCCATATCGCGCATCGACGACGTTCATGTTGAATGGCACCACCCATACGGATACACCGATTTTTCGATTGCTTCAAGCGGTGAAGGTGAATTCGGCTTCACTTCACCTGACGTAGCCACCTGTGACGATTGCCTACGCGATTTGAGAGAGAGCAGCAGGTACGAAGGGTATTGGGCCACCTCTTGCGTTAACTGCGGGCCACGATTCACCGTCACTGAGCGACTTCCGTACGACCGTGAGACCACCTCAATGGTTGACTTTCCAATGTGCTCCGAATGTGAAAAGGAGTACCGCAACCCACAAGACCGACGGCATCACGCTCAAACCATCGCATGCGAACGCTGCGGCCCTACTCTTGCGCTGCTCGATGGAGATTTAAAACGCTTGAATGAACCAATACGCACCGCCGGAAAACTGCTCCTTGCAGGCCACATTTTAGCGATAAAAGGGATTGGTGGATTTCATCTCGCGTGCATCTTCGATTCCGCAGTTGAACTCAAACGGCGGCTTGGGAGAACAAAACAACCCCTTGCGATTATGGCGCCGAATGAGGCGTGGGTGGAGCATAACCTTAACGTGAACGAAGTGGAGCGCATCCGTCTCACATCAGCCAAACGACCCATTATGGTACTCGACAAACGCGATGAGGGCACGTTCGGGGAGGTCTCAAATCTTCATAACATGGGCGTAATGCTGCCATATAGCGGCCTGCACCACCTTATTTTTGACATAGTAGATCAACCACTTATTTTGACGAGTGCGAATATTCCGGGCGAACCGATGATTATCGCCATAGACGACGCACTTGCGAATTTACGTCACAAAGTTGATTTCTTCCTGCTGCACAACCGGCGCATCGTCAACCGCTGTGACGACTCGGTTATGAGAGTGCTCGACCAGCCTGCGTTTATTAGGATGTCGCGCGGCTATGCCCCCACGTCTTTCGCAGTACCCGTATACTACGATAAGAACATACTCGCGCTGGGGGCTGAGATGAACGCAACGGTAACGACCTATAAAGACGGACGGTGCTTCGTCAGCCAACACGTGGGCAACATCAATAAGCCGAAAACCTTCGATTACCTCGAAACCTCAGTCCACAATCTTGTCTCCATGAGCGGTGTCGATGTAAGCGTTATAGCGCATGACTACCATCCGACGTTGCGTTCTACGCGTTTAGCTACCGAACTCGGAGAGACATACGCCGTTCAGCATCATCAGGCCCACATTGCATCACTCTTTGGCGAAGGAGCACCCAGGGACCTTATAGGCATCGCTATTGATGGCGTAGGCTATGGGTGGGACGGCACCATCTGGGGTGGGGAGGTGTTTTCACCGACCCTTGAACGAGTTGGCAGCCTCATTCCCGTCCCTATGCCGGGCGGAGATTTAGCAACCAGATATCCTGTTCGAATGGTTGCCGGCATTCTTCACAGTATTTTCGAAGTCCACAAGCTTACAAAAACGCTCACTTCGTTAGGCCTGAGTGAACTCGAATCGTTGATTCTTTTGGAGCAAATTGAACGAAGCGTGAACGTAGCGATGACCTCAAGCACTGGGCGGGTGCTCGATGCAGTTGCCTCAGCATTGGGCATATGCCAAAAAAGGACATATGACGGAGAGTCTGCCATGACGTTGGAAGCAGTGGCACACTACGGGCATCCCGACGTTTCACTTCCTCTCGAAATAACGACCTACCAAAAACGGAAGGTCTTAGACACGCGCCCACTGCTTGCAGAGGTGCTCCACGCGAAAGAGGGAGGTAAAAGCGTTAAGAACATTGCCGCCTCGGCCCAAGCTGCACTTGCACGAGGCATCGCGACGATTGCCGTGGAAGCAGCAGAATCGGCGGGAATAAACAACATCGGATTATCGGGAGGCGTCGCCTATAACAAAGCAATCGTCAAGACCATAGTCGAGGTGTGCGACGCGCACGGGTTCAGACTCTTTACGAACACGAAAGTGCCTAGAGGGGACGGAGGGATTTCATTCGGCCAAGCTGTGCTTACCGCTATGGTCAAAAGTGGCGACCGCGGTTTGACGCTATAACTACGTTCCTTGCTGAGAATTCGCTAAAACTAGCGGCTCATACGTTGCCTGTTAGGCGCCTTCACGCGTGGCTATTAGCCTTTTTGGCTCCTCTTTACGCTCAGATCGCACCTATAACGTAAGCGAGCAAAACGACGAGCATTCCGTACTTAATGAGGGCTGATGCTCTTGAAGGAGCGTTACGCGCCAGCGATACGCCGTATAATAGAATTAAATCAGCCAACATGACGATTCCGAGGTACGCAAAACCTAGCATTGAAGTGACGAAAGGTAGTGGGCTTATAGCAACGGCAGCAAGCATAAACAACGCCGCCAGCGTAAGAGAGGGAGAGACTCCGTAACGGATAGGCAGTGTCGACGCTCCAACTCGCTTGTCTCCTTGGAGATCCTCGACGTCTTTTACGATTTCGCGCGATGTGATCGCCAACATCGCGCTTAAAAAGAGCAGTCCCGGAAGAAAAATCGCAGATACCGCTGCGCCTCCGAAGAGAAAGACTGACCCTGTCAAGTATCCAACGAGCAGGTTGCCAAAAAGTGCAGTTCGCTTCAGCTTCCACGAATAAAGCACAAGTAGGATGGCGCTCAACGTAGCGAGCCCAAGACATAAAGGGTTTATAAAAAGAGCAACTGCAACGCCGAAAAGCGTAAGCGTGATAGCGTAGAGCAGGGCGCCCCTCTGTGTTATCTGCCCGCTTGGGAGGGCCCGGTCAGGCTTATTGACCTTGTCAATCGTAATGTCAAAGTAATCGTTGATGACGTTCCCGCCTGCGGTCACAAGAAATATGACGACAAACGTTAGAACGCCAGGGCCAATGAGCCCAAAAGAGAGCGTCGTTTTGCTAACCAAGATGCCGATTAGCGCTGCAGCTGCTGCCATGAGGCAGTTTGCAGGTCGTATCTCGGCAATATATGTGTAGATTCGTGCTCGCATAAGCCCGGCACAACCAAGTTTCCGTCTCTTCGAATGGATTCTCACGTTCCAAGCTTAACTGGATCGATGATTCTCTTAAGAGTCGCAACCGCCGAGTATGCGGCGAGTTTGCTCGTGCGCTTGTTTTCGGTCGGAACGTTTTCAAATCGGGCAGTAAAAGTTCCAAACTCCCCTTCAACCTCAACTACGTGCACGTTATGGGTGTATGAGGGATCAACTGCGATGCGAACGATCGTTTTCTCGAATCCAACCCCCGCTAAAGCAAGCGTTGCCGAGACGTTAATGTTCTGCGGAAACCCTGCAATCGCCTCGTTAGCCGTTCCTTCGAATATTAGGCCAGGGAGGGTCAGATTCACATCATTTTCTAAAACGTAGGGCGCTGTTTCAAGACCCTTAGAAGGCTTGGTTGTCGTGAGCGTCACCCGATTGATTGCTCCCTGCGATGCCGCAAGAAGTGCGTCAATGCCCCCGATGGCGCCTGACGGGATGTATACGCAGCACTTGTTTGCGCGCGCTGCTTCATAAATACTTTGTCGAAAATCTGCGTCAACTAGCGCACCGACACTGAGTACCATCAGGTCCTTACCCTTCTTTAAAACGCTGAGCGCGATGTCGCGCGCTGCTTGGACAGAAGCACACTCAACGACGAGATCGGAGCCTTCAACTATCTGTTGCAGCGATGCGACAGCAGTCGCGGCGGCGCTAATGTCTGCCAGATGCTGTGCACGATCAAGGTGCCGATCCAACAATAGCAGTTCACCGGGGAAGCTATCACCGCTTAACGCGCGACAAATTTCGTTTCCCATAGCGCCACATCCAATAATTCCAACGATCATGTTGAAACCCTTTAAGGTAGTAAAGATAGAAAAGCGTATGGTGATCCTTTGAATTCACACGACATTGAGAGATTTTTGGCTGAGGATAAAGGATTTGGCGACATCACGACCGCCCTCCTTCCTGACATCGACGGGTCTGCCGATATAGTTGCGCACGAAGACGGAGTTATAGCAGGGTTGTCAGAGGCAGAAAGCATTTTTGCCTACTACAATCTCATTACGGAGCCACTATACAGTGACGGAGACCCTATCAACAAAGGAAATAAAATTATACATATCGCAGGACGTGTAAGAGGTATCCTTGTCACTGAACGGGTTGCCCTTAACTTCCTGAGCAGCATGAGTGGGATCGCCACTGTAACGCGTCGTTGTGTGCAAGCCGCAGGCAGCGTTACGATAGCCGCGAGCCGTAAGACAACCCCGGGCTTCCGTTTTTACGAGAAAAAGGCTGTCGCGATCGGCGGAGGTGACCCCCACCGTTACACGCTTTCGGAGTCTTATCTGTTTAAGGATAACCACCTACAAGTGATCTCCATGGAAGAGGCTCTGCAAAAAAAGGCGTTCTTTACGAAGAAAGTGGAGGTTGAAGTCGAGTCCATCGACCAGTGCGTCAAAGCGGCACGGCTTGGAGCAGACATCATCATGCTCGACAACATGGGCGTTGATGAGATCAGCGCGGCAGTCTACAAATTAAAGGAGCTAGGCCTCCGCGGCAACGTTTTGCTTGAGGC
>PMYA01000165.1:0-4029 GCA_003170935.1 Methanobacteriota archaeon | reverse complement strand
CTCACCGATTCAACCAACGTTTCGACCTCTTCAGCCGTATTATACGCCCCAAATGATGCACGCACGGTTCCGTTGATGCCGAGAGACTCCAAGGCGGGCATTGCACAGTGGTACCCGCTTCTTGTGCAAATCGAAGCGGTCTCATCGAGCATCATTGACACGTCGTGTGGGTTCAGCTGTCCCACATTGAAGGGGACTACTCCCGCGCGATCCTTTGGCCCGTAGACCGTCACATTGTCGATTTCAGAGAGTTTTTGCGCGGCGACTCGAGCTAGATTTTCAACGTGTTTTTCGACATTCGCAACGCCGAGCATGTTCACGTATTCGACGGATCGCCCAAGGCCGATAATGCCTGGAATATTGGGGGTCCCCGCTTCGAAACGGGCAGGGGGTTCGAGCAGTTCGTATTCGCAACCGCGCACCCATTCAACCGCGCCGCCGCCCAACGTCGTTGGTCGCAGCCCCTCGGGATCTTGTAGGATCAAGATGCCCGTGCCTTGTGGGCCAAGCAGCCCTTTGTGCCCAGGCACCGCCAGAAAGTCGCAGCTTAACGCTTCTGATGATAAACAAAGGTGGCCAGCTGACTGTGCTGCGTCTATCAACACTGGTATGCCATGTCTCCGTCCAATCTTTATAATGCGGTTTACGTCTTGTACGGAGCCAAAGACGTTCGACACGTGAGAGAGCGTGATCAGCTTAGTTCTGTCGGTAATGGCCGTGTCAATGTGCGCAGGATCGATTATGCCTTCGTGATTCGATTTAACCACATCGAGTATTACCCCGTGCTGACGGAGAGCGACCCACGGGAGGTAGTTGGAATGGTGTTCAATCGTTGACGTAATAATGTGGTCCCCAGGTGCCCACTCTAGACCACGCGCGACGGTGTTGATGCTGTCCGTCGTGTTCTTGGTAAAGACGACGTTTGCAGGTTCGCACGAAAAAAAGTCAGCAACGGTTTCGCGGCTGTTTTCGTAGCGCTCGGTTGTCTCCCGGGCAAGTCGGTGTGCGCCCCTCCCGTAATTGCCTGCATAGGTGAGGAAGTACTCGTTTATCGCTTCTACTGCGGGCTTTGGTGTCTGACTCGTGGCAGCGTTATCAAGGTAAATGACGCGTTCAAGTACTGGGAAATCCTTGCGAATCGCGTTAACGTCGTACATCAGGCGTACTTAGTCGATGAGTTGCATAGCTTTTGCGGTAACCGAATATTGCGTTCTACTGCCTGAGGTCAGTGCAATCGTCCTTACGAATAAACGGCAGTCTCAAGTACGTAACCACGCACCATACATCTAATGCATAAAAATCCCGCACTAACGGTTGACGCCGTTATCGTCAAAGACGGAAAAATTGTGCTGATCAAAAGGAAGGAAGAACCGTTTCAAGGACAATACGCGTTGCCAGGGGGATTTGTGGAATATGGTGAAACCGTTGAAGCGGCGCTCCGAAGAGAGGTCCTCGAAGAGACTGGCCTCGTCGTCGAGGTGACCTCGCTCGTTGGCATCTACTCAGACCCACGTCGCGACCCGCGGGGGCACGTTGTCTCTGCAGCGTTCGCTGCCGGTATAGTCAGCGGTGAACTAGCAAGCGGTTCCGACGCAGCAGAAGCGAATTTTTGGGAGATCACGCATTTGCCGCCACTTGCATTTGACCACGCGCAGATCGTACGGGATGCACTTCGACGCCGTTAGCACCCTTCTACAGCTTTCTTTATTATCGGCGCAACGCTGATGACACTCTCAGTTTTTTCGATAGTGTCGGTTGCTATGATGCTATCGACCCCTGCGCGATATAAGCGAAGCTGCGCGTTTAGTGAGAGTACGGGATGGATGCACGCAACGTGCACTTGTCGCGCCCCCTGTCCTCGTAAAAGCTTAATGGCTTCTGCCATTGTGCCGCCTGTTGAAATCATGTCGTCGACTATGACCACATCGCGCGCGTCAACGTGCACCGTCTTTGGCTGGATTTCTACACGCTCGGGTGTGACTCGCTTTTTTACGAGCACGTCGAATTCACAGCCCATAGCCTTAGAAACGTCAATTACTAGCGCAGTTGCACCCTCATCAGGGGCGATTAGCAGAGGGGATGTGAACTCCATGCCTTTCAAATAATTACCGATTAGGCCTGCTGCAGAAAGGTTTACTGCCTTTTTGCCGTTTCTGAGATGAAAATGATCGAGAGAAGCAGGATCGTGGATATTTACCACGTAAGATTCGTCAGCGTCAATCGCCTTTGCAATGGCACGGGCACTGATCGGTTCTCCGAGCTTAAACCGCTTGTCTTGCCTTGCATAGCCAAAATAAGGGATTGCCACCCTTAGATACCCGTCCGAGGCGGCATCGATGAGCTGAAGGAGGTAGATAATATCGTTATTGGTTGTGGTGCTCTGAACGATGAGCGTATCGCCGTCAAGCTCTTCTGCAATGCGCAAGTACAGTTCTCCATCGGGAAACTGCTTGAATTCAACTATAGCCAGTTCACACCCGATCTCTCGGGCTACGCGCGAACCGAGCAGTTGCGAAGCGGGACCGCCTAAAACCTTCATAATGCCTCCAGTAATCTACGTTCTATCTACGAACCGAACATAGATAAGCCACTCTATTTACATCACCAAAAAAAACATCGGGTCCACACTTATTACGCGAGAACCGTTACCGTTTATGCTTGCACGACGACGGTATGTGCGACACGATCTCCTAAACGTTGCTTATCCTCAGATGACCAAATAAGAACCGCTGCTAGGAGATATGGAGCAATAAAAGGGATCAAATCGATGATGCGCAGTATCGTGCGTATTGCCGCCTCTCCATAGGAGATAGGTGAATTATCCTCTTTTCTTACGACTTTAATTTTAACGGCCATTTTGCCTACAGTTTGTCCGTTTCGGCCTTCGAGCAACGTGTAGTAGAGGAAAGCGATAATGACGTCGACCAGAATTAGCGCCCCAAAGAACGGACTGATGGTGACTTGCGCTGTAGCCGAGTCAATAGCAATTGTGCCCGCGCCGGTGAAACCAAGTAGCCAAAAAATAACACCAAGGATGATCACATCGACGAGTTGCGCGACAAAGCGGATCGCGACGCCTTGGTAAGGCAGCGCCGTAGCAAGAGCTGTCGGTGGTGCGACTCGTAGCGAGGGGTTGTACGTCGGAGGGCTTTGTGGCTGCTGTTCGATCGGCGACGATTTGCGCTTCAAATTCTCCCCGCAGGCCGCGCAGAACCCAGCGCCAGGGGAGACGAGAGTACCACACTGCGCACATTTTTCTTCGTCCACGACCACGTTTTTTTACCTCTTTTGCTCTTGCTAAGCGACAGGGCGAGCATTCCTTTTAACCTTTTCTTATCATTTATCCTGAAATCGTGCCTGCAACGCACAATCTGACGTAAAATGAACTTACGTTACTCAATCAAAAAAAAGAGAAGGGGCCTAAGCCCCTATTATGCTTTCACTACGACTGTGTGTGCGACGCGATCACCGAGACGCTGCTTCTTGTCTGAAGTCCAGATAAGTATTGCGCCTAGCAGATAGGGAATGAAGTACGGAATAGCGTCGATGAGCAAAAGAATCGTTCGTACCAACGCATCTACGTACGAGATCTTTGCGCCGCTTTCTTCCTTTACGACCTTGATCTTGACGAGCATCATGCCGACTGATTTCCCGTAAAGCCCTAACAGAAGCGTGAAGTACAGCAGTTCGATCACGAAGGTTACACCGATCAGCGCGTAGTATGCGGCCCCAATCGTAACCGCGCCAGTTGCTGCGTCGTAGGATACAGCTGATGCAGTGAAGGGAGCCGACAGTATGCTGGTAATAATCCCCAAAATAATGACATCTATGAGAAGAGCTACAAAACGAATGCCGACACCCTGATACTGCATTTCAACAGCTTGTGCTGCATACGTCGGAGCGGGTTTCGTAATTGCTGGACCTTCAACTGGTTGTGAAGCGGCGGCTAACGGTGCACCACAGCTCTCGCAAAACTTAGCGCCTGGGACAGTGGCAGTGCCGCATTGCGCACATTTTTCTTCGTCCACG
>PMYA01000045.1 GCA_003170935.1 Methanobacteriota archaeon | reverse complement strand
TTCATTCGTCGTGTGTTGTTACTCGGCGAATTCTACTTCAACCTTACACTTTGTTCTTGACACTTTTTTATGAGGTCTTAATCGATTAGCCTCGTTATAAAACTTCGGTCTCGCTCAATTTGGTGCTCAGATTAACGTATAAACCTTTCGTATAATCTTGTAAGAGTGGATAGCCTAATTTTGCCAAAATTGTTTTTTTTGGCAATCCTGCGCGTAAATTAAATTTTTTTACGTTCGCACCTTCATGGACTGCAACTCATATTTCTGATTCGAATCCTTGAGCTGTGGAGTCGTATTTATCCCCTCACTCACCGACCTGTGATTCGACGACATCTGCGCCTATGACTAACGGCGCACGAATCTCGTGCTCATATCCGTGTCGCTTGGGCCGGACGCCCCGTATCATGTTATCGTCCCTTACGAGACCCGTCGCTCGGGTATGCGTTACGACATCGACTCCTGCTCGTGCTGCGTCCTTAGCGAGCTGTCGATCTAAGAGCTGGCGTTCGAGAATAAGACCAAGAGGCTCTTCCAGACCGAGCATCTCCCCCGTTATAGTGACTGTCGTGCCATCGGAAGCGAAACCGCGGAAAGCCCGTACCTCGCTTGCGATCCGTTTAGAGTTAGGCTTAACGTACCGTGCGAACGATTCGTGAACGATGCCTGATGTTGGTATAAGCAGAACACTTCTGCACATCTCACTGGCACTCCAACTTCCTGTCGTTTTTCGACAAGCAGCACGTCACATTGCTCTGCAGCGATGCGTGCTGCCGTCGCGCCTGCAAGTCTCGCTCCCACGACGACGACGTACTCCTCTCGCGGTTCTCTTACTTTTCAGGTGTCAATCGCACCTGCCTGTACGTCACGACGCCCACTACAAACACAACCGCCGTCAAGCCGATCAACCACGACATTTCAAAGAGAACGTTCGGGGTCAACCCGGTTCCATAGGTAAGGACAGCTCTAAGAGAGGAGACAGCGTGCGTCCATGGAACTACGTCATATACTTGGTAGACATGATCGCCAAGCGTCCCGAGCTCCTGTCGTGGCAGCGGCATGAACGCGCCTGCCAGAAAGGCCAGCGGCGACGCGATCATTATGCCCAAGCTGATCGCTTGCATCTCATTCTTGGTAAACGCTGCGACCAGCAGTGCNNTGACGCCACCTTGGTAGTGGTACCCCAACGCTATGGCAATCGCAATGAGAATAATGACCTGCGCGAGTGCGACGAGCGTCCACGTGACAAACGTTCCAAACAAGAGATCAACCGCCCTCACTTTAGAGAGCTTTAGCCTATTTAGCGCCCCGCTTTCAACTTCCCGCGCCAGAGAGCCGGCAATAAGGCCTGTTTGCATCAACAAGGCGAAGACGATGAGCCCTGGTATCAGGTAATCGAAGAGCGTGAACGACTGTGTCCCAGCGATGGGAACCGTCTCGAGGGGTATATAATCCGTGAACAGGCCGTTACCCGTTCCTGGGGCGGCAAGCGCTGTGGCATTTGATCGTACGTTGTCCTTATACTGGCCGAGAATTGCCATGACAAGGCCTTGAGTAGTGGCGTAGTTCATGTACCCAGCGTCGCCTTGAATTATAAGCGACGACGTTGTGTTCCCCGCTGCCGGCAGCGTCACATTGGCGGGTATCAGAACGGTAGATGCCGCCGGGGTGACAAACGTCCCAGTCACAGGGTCAAATACTGGGGTGAGGTTGCTTGCGGACGCAAGCTGCTGCTGACCAACAGATGACTCGATCGCGATCCGTGTCGAGTTGTTGACCATGGTGACGAACGCGGCTGAGAAGTTTTTCGGAATGGTGATTATGGCGTCGATATTTCTGCTCTTTAACATGTCGTCCGCTTTAGCCGCGCTTGCGTTATTGAGCGTAAACAGGTGCGTCGAGCTGTTCTCGGACGTCGCGTTCGTGAGCACTTGGATGAAGTTGTTACCGTAGTTTATGTTCTTCGTCGTGTTGTTGGTGGCAACTTTGACACCGACGTCTTCGTTAACGACGACTACGTTATGAGGAAGGCTCCCCCCTGTGAGGAACGACCCGCTGCCAAAGGCAAAGGCAAAGAGAACGATGAGGAGAATGGGAAAACCAAGTATGAACAGAAATCCCCGCCTATCTCTTGTGGTTTCTTTTACTCCTTTCACTGTGACGTCAATACTCTTCATGGTCACTCCCTCAGGGCTCTCCCCGTTAAGTAAATGAACACGTCTTCAAGCGTGTTGCCGCGGATAGTGACATCGCACACGCTGCCGCCGGCACCCTCGATGAGGCCCACAAGCTCGGGGAGCTTACTCGGCGCGTTGAGTGCCCGCACGGCCACTCGATCTTTGAGTTCGTAGGCTTCCTCGATGCCATCGAGTGTGCTTACGCGTTGTATTATTGCATCGTTCATGGCAATGTCCCCAAGCTGCAACTCCACAACGTCCCCTCTTCCCATCGTCTTCTTCAGGGCATCGGGCGTGTCAAGAAGGAGGAGCTTGCCGTGGTCAATGATGGCGACGCGATCGCTCAGCGCATCGGCCTCTTCCATAACGTGGGTGGTTAAGATCACCGTCTTGCCTTCCTTGTCGCGGAGGGCGCGGATGAAGTCCCACAAAAGCTGCCGGGTCTGCGGGTCGAGGCCTGCGGAGGGCTCATCGAGAAAGACAATCTCGGGGTGGTGGACGACTGAGAGAGCGACGTTGAGCCGGCGCTTCATGCCGCCTGAGAGCTTTGACGCCGGCTGATCGGCCTTGTCGGTGAGGGAGAGGTAGTCGAGTAACTCGTTCACACGGTTTTCGAGTGCGCGCTTCTCAACCCCATACATGTTCCCCATAAATGTGAGGTTTTCCCGGCACGTTAATGCTTCCCAGAGTACGAGCTCTTGCGGGCAGACGCCGATCTTTTTCTTTTGCATCGATCCCAGCTCTGCTCCATTAAAGAGCACTCGCCCGCTCGTCGGTTGGAGGAGGCCCGTCATCATCTTAATGGACGTGGTCTTTCCCGCGCCNNTACCCCTTTGACCGATCTTTGCGGCGTCTCGTGAGCGAGCGTGGTTGGTTGTTCTTGGTTAAGGGCGGGCTTCTCGGGTTGCGATGCTTCTGCTGCCATGGTTCCCGTTTGCTCCGCGACCTGTTTCGCGCGTCGCTTGAGCGGAGCGCGTCGCTTGAGCGGAGCGCGTCGCTTGAGCGGAGCGCGTCGCTTGCGCGGAGCCCCCCACACGGCTTTTCCGCGTAGTCGCCGCGCGTACACGTAGAGCCCAAGCACGATTGATCCGGTGATGAGAACGATCACTGCAAACAGTGGAAACAGATCGACGGCTACGCTTGTCACAGCACTCGGCGTTTCTATAAAAGAAGAATTAAGTGGTTCAACGGCCGTATAGAGCGTCGCCCCGTTATGGAGCGCCGCAGGAAAGTAGTACGCGCCGACCGGAACGGCGAAGGCATAACCCCCTTTGCTGTCCGTTTGGGTGCGCGCGAGCGTTGCGTCGCCCATGTGGAGCGCCACTGATGCGTTCGCCAGTGGTCCGCTCGCGGTGCTCGCTTGCCCATTTGCTCGCAGCGTACTGCCAAGGGAGATCGGATTTGCGCTTACAGTTACGTTGTTCATAACTGTCGTGCTACCAGATGCCTGTGATGCCTGAGCAGCGACGTTCAGCACGCCGCAGTGCAGCGAACTGTCGCACACAAACGTCAAACCAACCGTGATCATCAACGCGAAAATAAGCGCCGCGCATACTAGTCGTGCTTTGCTACTGGAACGAGTCATGGGCCACACCTATTGCACGAATGCCGCAAATCCCTGAAGAGACGTGTTCACTGAATCGCTCCTATCGGCTTGTAACCCCGTCCAAAGCCATAACCAACGCTCATTTGAAAAAGTCTAGATACGTTTGAATTCATGCTCTATGTCGTGATTTGGCTTTGAGCCGCTTTACTTTTTTTCTGGATGAATCGACGCCGCTTTGTAACGTGAGAAAGTCAATGAGGTCGTCGACGATGGTTACGTTCTCGAATTTTTGGTTAAGTGTTCGGTCTTTAGTATATAGTCGCTCACTGAACGCGCTAGTGCGCTTTGATACAGTCGCCCACTGAATGGCCCGTAGTACATATGCCCAACCGTTGAATCATACGATGACTGTCCGCGTGTCAAGATGTATCCAACTTCCCGGCGGTTATGGTGTTTAGGTGTGTTACTCCTATTTTTTTGGCTTTATAACTATTTTGTCTATAAAATCTTTTAAGTAACCAAAACACCCGGCAACAGCATTCGTTGCTGGCTTATGTAGGTAGCCAGCATCATAGGTTGGCCGTACTAGTGGATCGAGGGGAAGTCTATATAACACTGAAAACTGCGTAGACGGTCAGGCAGCACTTTCAAGCGACAATCCGCAATAAAGACAGAGCAGATAAATAAACGGTGGAGCGACGGGCCCGATACGCAAGGTATCATTAACCGGAGTAATAGTAACTGCCCTAGTAGGCGCCATATTGATCGCCGGGTGTACGAGTACCACGACACCAAGTATTCCGCAAACGCAGACGGCAGGGACTAGCCAAGGCACGCGCCAGTTACCCACCGCTAATGCAGGCGCTGATCAAAAGGACAAGGTGGGCACCATGGTGACGCTTGATGGGCGTAGGAGCAACGCTTCATCAGGCGGAGGGGTGCTCACCTATGCATGGTCATTGCGTATCTTGCCAATCAAACGTCGGATCGCGCGACGTTTGTGCCTGACAAGGCGGGCACGTATGTGGTGAGCTTGGCAGTCACCGATAGCACAGGAGCAAAGAGTGCGCCTGATACGACGAACGTTACCGTTATCTCTGCAGAACGAGTAGACACGAAATTGATTGTTGATAACCCCTCATCGAAGGCAGATTATTACCTCGGAGAGCAAATGACGACCAAGGGGCGATTGGTTGATGCCGATGGCAACGGCATCCCGAACCAGACGATTCGCTTTAAAAGCGTGTCAACGGTGCTGGGCTTCACGTACGATTATCCCATTGAGCCCGTAACAACTGACAGCACCGGCGCGTTCACGAAGGTGTTCGACCCCATATCGGCACAATGCGCTCCCTCCTTTGTCAAGACGGTCGATACTGAAGCGTGGGTTTATTACGACGGCAACGATCTTTACAATCCGACGTCTACCCCCCACGGACATGTGACCGTTCACCTCCCCTCACCGCCCTCTTCGTAAAGCGACGTGAACCGTACGTTTCAGCACCTCCCCCTTTTGCTTGAGAAAGGGACCCATACATGAACGTCAATTAATCAGACGCAAAACGCGTAACCTTGATTCAAGACCTATACGTGCTAGACCGTTTGCCACGACGTCATTTTATAGGTTGCTGTGCTCATTGCTGAGTGTATCGCATACCAGAGCTCACTCGGTGCTACGTCGCTTCAGTGGCGACGGCTCCTATTATGCCTGAAGCTGTTAGTTCGACCGTTGCCAAGTCCCCTCCATTATCTTACCCTAAAAGCTGAGGGAGTCGCTAACACTATGCATCGAATGTTGCGATGAAAAGCATCGTAACGCGCTGAGCAACTATGTACGACTTGCATAACCCATATCGTTGATTGAAAGTACGATCAATGCTTTGTGCGTGGAGACGGACCCCGCAACAACTCATTGTCTATAGTCCTATTCTGGTAGGACTTAAGCAACGCTCCTCAAAACGAATGATCGATCTTAAGTGTTTTTTCATAGCACCGCAGCGCCTCTTCAAAGCGAAGGGTTACTTTGTTAACCACGCCTTTGTTGTACTAATCTTCTGCCGTCGGCATATTTCCTCTAAATTTGTGGAGCAAACACGTATTGAGCGTTTTGTAGCTATCTCCGTGCAGCTGCCCCAAATGTAAGCTTTATTACGAAAGACTTGGATTTTTTTAAGCAATGCATACGTTAGGAATAAAGATGGAGACTAGAAAAATGGGTAGATTAGAAAACAAGGTTGCGCTGGTGACCGGTGCAAGTTCTGGAATGGGATATGAAATTGCCAA
>PMYA01000127.1 GCA_003170935.1 Methanobacteriota archaeon | reverse complement strand
CATCACACTGACATTTTCAGGCGATAGTACTTATCAAGCTTCGCAACTCAATTCAATAGTTACTATAACCTAACCGTATAGCATAACCTGTTATGATTTGAAAAGACAGAACGGTCTTCTGTTTCCTTAGTAATATTTCATAACTGGTTGAGGTGAGCCCGTTGCCTTTGACGAAAGTTGCACATTTAGATATTTTTATATCACTCAGCAACAGAAATACTAACCGAGTGGCACTTCGCACAGTTTGATAGGGTAAGATTGCGAGCATTTATTCTCACCCGATAATTATGAAAGCTGGGAAATTACTACAGTTACTTATTGTGTCTATCGTTTTGGCTGGGGTCGTCTCCGCGTCAATCACCCGCGTTAGTGCAAGTGAGCTGAAAGTCGGCGGGGAGGAAAAATATACCACAATTTCAGCAGCGGTTAATGCTGCTAACGCTGGCGACACAATACTTGTAAGCCCCGGAACTTACGTTGAGAATATCGCAATAGACAAGCCCATTAAGATAGTATCCACGAGTGGAGCGCAAGCGACCATAGTTAAGGCTTCAGACACGAGCAAAGAAGTCTTTTTGCTCGGCAGCGCCGACATTACCATACAAGGTTTCACCATCACGGGAGGGAATAAGGGCGTATCGTTTGGGCAAACTTCGAACTGCATACTAACTAACTGTGTCGTAAATGGCAACGTTTTTGGGGTTTACTTGGCTAATGCAACATCTAATCTAGTAAGCAATAATAACCTCGATGGTAACGGTTTTGGCATTTATTTAGACGGATCGTCTGGGAATAAACTTTCAAACAACAGCGCTACGAATGAAAAAGGTGGCGGCGGTAAAGCTTCACTAAGTGATGGCATTTATATGTTTAATTCGAACAACAACAACGTTGTTCGATGCGATTTGAGCAACAATAACAACTTTGGCGCCTCTCTTTACCAGTCACAAGGCAACGCTTTTTCCAACAATACGATAAGTTCAAATGCACAGTTTGGCGTGCGACTTCGAGACGGGTCTGACAATAACAAGTTTTCGTACAATGTTTTCAAAGCGAACGAGGAAAACGGTGTCCTGATTGGAGACTCACGAGGCAATACGTTTTACTTTAATAACTTTATTGATGAAAAAAGCCATTTCTATACGCAGGAAGATAACAACATCAACTCGACAAAAAAACTGAATTACACGTTTAATGGAAATCTTTTCAGCGGTTTTGTCGGTAATTACTATTCGAATTACGTCGGAAACGATTCAGACGGAAACGGAATCGGCGACTCTTCTTTTGGGCGAGATAAGTTTCCTCTAGTTAAGCCGATGGAAAACTACGGTTCGGTTCAAGCGACCCCGACCCCATCTCTCACGCTTTCTCCCACAAGTTCTAGCATAGACGAGAACATTACCTCAGCCACCGCGTCTCAGCGTGCTCTAACGCCGGGATTTGAGGGTATATCCGCGATGCTTGGCTTACTATTGGGTACAGTTGTGGCTGCGATGTTAAAGAGACGAGCTAACTGATTTGGGTTTGCTGAGCTAAAATAATTCTAATACCAAGATGCTCTTAGCTAGGTTATTCAGTTGGCGTCGCATAGCAAGCTGGCGCTATCAGTGGCCCACCATCGCTATTTTTGAAAAATTGGTAGAAGGAAACGTCTCAGTTATACGAATCAGCACCATTCCATGACTTATGATATCATAGGTGCGCGACAACATGGGTATTTTGTGAGGAACGCCAAACAAGTCGCTAAGCTCTTCGTTCAACGTCTCCTCAACACTTCTAATCTCTCGCCGTGATTCAATTTTTCGTTGCGCCATAATTCGCCCTATAGGTATATCGGCTTTCATCAGGTCGTGTCTGAAGTCTTTTTGCAGACGTCCGATAGGGGTGTAGGACTCTGCGTAGATGAGCGGCCGATCATCATCCTCGTTTTTCAGAACTACGACACGATAGTTTATGTTGTCCCCTTCTGCAATATCCAACTCCACTGCTCTTTCGGTATCTGCTTTGACGACCTGTTGCAGCAAAGTCGTCACGACAATGGGTTTGCCTGTCAGTACCTCAAGTAAAGTCGTCACTGAACCGTCTGTCCTTAGCAACAGCTGTTGAGCCTTCGATAACTTAGCGTTTAAACCTTCCATATGGATCGTTACACTCCAAAATCTTAAAATGAGCTTTGGCTCTACGGAATTTCTTGAACATAAGCACCGGTGTTTTGCGCTTTTACTTGACGCACTTTTCCGCCGATAGAGTCGTTCAAATAGCTCTCAACTGCTTTTAGCAGCTGTTTTCCCTCGGTTATCCCATAAACGACGGGACCAAAAGAACTCATTCCAGCGCCGATCGCTCCATTTTCGCGCATGAATTGAACGAGATGCGCACAAAAAGGCTGGAGTTCAAGTTCACGGCGCTTGAAGCCAAGCGTCTGCACTTGGTTGATCGAACGTCCAAAGCTTTCAATGTCATGTTCTACTACAGCCGGCAGCATTTCCATCAAGATGATGTGGCATAGCTCCTGAACCTCGTTGAGCGGCAGCGGGGACTGTTTTTTGAAAACGTCGATTTCGCGTTTGTCGCTTGCTCCGCGTAAGTTTGGAATAGCTAGAACGATCGCCCAATCTGGAAAATCGTGACGGGCGATTATTGGTCCAGGACCGAATTTGCCTGAAGCCGATGATGGCAAGAATTCCCTTTTGTCTTTGTGACCCCCATCAACGAGGAAGCCGCCAAACTCGTAGGCTGCTACACCTATGCCGGAGGTACCTCCTCTCCCCGTCAATTTTGCGATAGTCGTCGGACTGAGGTTAAGATCATAGAGCTCGCTTATTGCGGTCCCTACGGCAAGGGCGACCTGTGTTCCCGAACCAAGACCCACGTGGTTAGGGTATTCTTGAACCATGTCGATAGCGACGCCGTTGATATTATATTGTGTTAGAACTGCAGAAGCAGCACTCTTGATCCTCTCTGCGAACTCTGTGGTTCCTGAAACTGAAAGTTGCGCATCTTTTTTTGCGTTGATTCTTATTGATGGATAGTCGAGAGTAAGACCAACGCCACCGTCAATTCGTCCCAACGCTCCATTTAAGTCAATGAGCGTAATATGAAGCCGCGAAGGTGTTACTACTTGAATCATGTCACTTGGTCGATTCGACGTACCGTTTTGATTAACAATAGATTCTGATTACAGAGCGGTTTTGGTATTTCGGCTAGGGCAGCAAACTGAACTAACTCAACTTCCATGAGGAGAGTCAGTTGTTACCCCTGTCAGTTTGTTGAGCTGTAGATAGTGCACGTCTTTGACTTTGCGTTTGAGCTACTAAGTCTTAATTTTTACAGTTATTTCTTTCGGTGGGCATTGCCAGTCGCAAACCGTATGAACGGATTTTGTGTGTAATTAGTGTTTTATAAAATTGTAGCGTTGCCCGTTCAGTGACCTCCCGGGACCGCTTTCGTGTTCTTACGGGGGGAACTCCCTGCTATCTGCTGCAAGCATGCTATCGGAATCCTGTGACGCGCTGTAACCGCGTCAGAAACCTTTAAGTAGCTTTGTTGCAGTTCTAAAGATTACACGGGTTTAAGTGTTATTGCGAAGAACGAGCGAAGATGTACCCTGAGATACAGCTCGCTATACCGTCCTCTCTGACCATTGAAACGGCTGATCAGAAAATCAAGACATATAAGGTCGGACAAATAGCTCGGGCGGCAGCACTGTTTAGGGTAAATCGCATCGCGATCTATCGCGACCCTGCGCACGATGACAGTCGATTCATCGCGGCGATATTGCAGTACATGGAGGCGCCGCAGTACCTTCGAAAGCTGCTTTTCCCGCGTTCAAATGAATTGAGATATATCGGGGTTGTCCCCCCTTTAAAAACCCGTCATCATGTGCACGAGCAAGATAACGTCCGTGATGGAATTGTGATAGACGTCGGAACTGGCTGCGCTTGGGTGGAAATCGGTTTGGATTGCCCAGCCTTTTTGTGCACGAATACGCTGCGCAAGGGGGAGCGCGTGACAGTTAAGATCTTTTCGCGAGATCCGCTCGAAGTTGAAGCGATTCAAAAGCCACCTGAATATTGGGGATACTCGGTTCGGGTGACCGCTAGCATCAAAGAGGCACTGGAAGGGTTTGTGGTGACCGCTGCGAAGCGCGGACAGGTGATAAACCCTGAAATGTGCGATGAAATTAAAAGGAGAGGCACCGGCTTGACAACCTTCGTCTTTGGCGCTCCAAACCGCGGAGTAGAAGCGCTTTTAAACGAAGCCGGGCTATCGATCGAGGAAGCGTCAGACTTTGTCGTTAATACGATTCCTGACCAAGGCACAGAAACGGTGCGAACAGAAGAGGCTATCATGGCTACATTAAGTGTGTTTAATGTCGCGCTGCACGAATCAACGTGAGGTAAACTAATGACAAAAAGACATCGTCCAAGGCGCGGATCACTCGCTTATAGCCCGCGAAAGAGGGCGAAGAGCGAAATACCGAGAATCCGTTCGTGGCCGCAGCAAGACGAACCACAAGTTCAGGGATTCGCAGGTTACAAAGCAGGGATGACGCACGTTATAATAGTCGATGAAACTCCCACTAGTCCAACAGCGGGTTTGGAGATAAGTGTGCCCGTCACTGTCGTAGAGACTCCACCAATGAAAATAGCGGCCCTACGAGCGTACCAAAAGACGTCGTACGGAAAGCGAGTTGTGCTCGAAACATGGGCCAGCAACATCAGTGAGAATCTGGCAAAGCTGAGACCGCTTCCAAAGAAGGGGGCACTTGATGCAGGGAGTATAGACGGTGCTGACGAGATCAGGGTGCTGGTGCACACCTCGCCAGCGGCCGTTAGTGGGATACCCAAGAAGAAACCTGAGCTCATGGAAATGCCCGTCGGTGGGGACGACGTAAATGCTGCGTATTCATTTGCGCAGGGTACGCTCGGAAAGGAAATCGAGGCAGCCAACGTCTTTAAGGAAGGCGTGCTCATCGACGTCACCGCAGTAACAAAGGGAAAGGGTGTGCAGGGGCCGGTCAAAAGGTGGGGTGTTACCATCCAGGATAGAAAGGCTTTCAGGGGTGGCAAGGGGCGCCACATCGGGAATCTTGGTCCTTGGAACCCTGCGCGAGTGAGATGGACGGTTCCCCAACTTGGCCAGATGGGCTATCAGCAAAGAACAGAGTATAACAAACGAATTCTTCAGATCGGGTCGGACGGAAGCACAGTAACGCCCGCGGGCGGATTTATAGGATATGGGGCCGTTAAAGGCGCATATGTCCTCATCCACGGGTCGATTCCTGGACCTTCCAAGAGGCTTGTTAGGATGAGAAACGCAAGCAGGCCAAAAAAGAACGTGCAAGCGACTCCGGAGCTGAGCTATATCAGCCTTCAGTCGAAGCAAGGAGTGAGATAGATGGAAGGTCGAGTGCTAAGCCTGAAGGGGAAAACTAAAAAGAAAGTCGCCCTTCCCGAGCTTTTCGAGGAATCTTATCGTCCAGATCTCATAAAAAAGGCCGTCGTTGTCTCACAGGCAAATCGGAGGCAAGCATACGGGCCGCAGCGTACGGCAGGCCTTAAGACCTCAGCCGACTCATGGGGCTCTGGCCGCGGGGTCGCACAAGTTCCACGTTTAAAGAACTCGAGTAGAGTTGCGAGGGTGCCACAAGCCGTAGGTGGAAGAAGGGCGCATCCGCCGTCTGTCGCGAGGGTTTTTGTAGAGAAGATAAATAAAAAGGAGAAGCATAGAGCGATAAGGTCTGCAATCGCAGCCACCGCAAATCCTGATTTGGTTAAGGCGCGAGGGCACCGGTTTGACGCAACGCTTCCACTCATCGTAGAGGATGCCTTCGAAGACTTGGCATCTACTCGGCAAATCGCTGTAGTTTTGGCTGCGCTCAACGTCTGGCAAGACGTGGATAAAGCTAAACGCGGTAAACACGTGCGTGCCGGGAAAGGTAAGCGGCGCGGCCGACGCTACAAAAACAAGAAGAGCATCCTTATTATAAGTTTAAAACCGGTATTAGCAGCACGTAATCTTCCTGGAGTTGACGTAATAACTGTGGATAAGTTAAACGTTGAGCTTCTGGCGCCAGGCACTCACGCCGGGAGACTTGCACTATGGACGCAATCGGCGATAAATGCCGTGGGAAAAGGTTAGAGTCATGCTGAAATATGCGTATGTCACAGAAAAGGCGACGGCTCAGCTTGACAGAGAGAACAAGCTTACTTTCATCGTCGATGTGGAAGATACAAAAGACGACATAAAGAAAGCGGTAGAAGAGATCTATGAAGTGACAGTTGTCGACGTGAAGACGCTTGTCACGCCAAAAGGGTTCAAGAAAGCTACTATTACGCTTTCGAGCGATGATTCTGCCGAAGAAATAGCGTCTAGACTTGGTATCTTCTAAGGGGGTCGTGCTGTGGGGAAGAGGATTATATCGCAAAATCGAGGGAAGGGCACGCCGACCTATCGTGCACCTTCTCACCGCTACAAGGCGGCCTTGAAACTTATCAAAGCTGACAAGAACGAGACCGTAAAAGCCCGCGTAGTTGAAGTGTTACACGACCCTGCTCGGAGCGCTCCAATCGGGCGGGTTCAGTTAGCGGATGGGACTGAGCGCTTAGTACTGATACCGGAAGGCCTATGCGTAGGCGATGAGATTGCGTGTGGAGCATCGGCGGAGATCAAGGCGGGCAACATCCTGCCGCTTGCTGAAATCCCCGAAGGGGTCCCAATCTGCAATATTGAATCGCAACCAGGTGACGGAGGTTGTTTCGCACGAGCGTCTGGTGTGTACGCGATGCTTGTCGCACACGATGTGCAAAAAACGGTGGTACAGCTCCCCAGTGGGGAAATGAAATGGTTACACCCTCATTGCCGCGCTATGATAGGAACGGTTGCGGGCGGAGGTCGCCTTGACAAACCATTTGTCAAAGCAGGCAAGAAATTCCATAAACTTCGTTCAAGAGCTGCAAAATATCCTAGAGTAAGTGGAGTTGCTATGAACGTAGTCGATCACCCATTTGGCGGCGGCGGTTGGCAACACCCGGGTCGTCCAAAAACAGTTAGTCGCAACGCGCCCCCGGGTCGGAAAGTTGGCAGCATAGCTGCACGACGTACGGGTAAACGATAACAAAACTTAGGGCTGGTGAATGAATGGCTAAGAGACGAAAAGTCGAAGCGCCTCGCAGAAAGGAAGAGTTCTCGTACAGGGGTCACTCTCTTGAGGAGCTCAAGGATATGGATCTTGATGGACTAACTCAGCTCTTTCCTGCACGGCAACGCCGAAAGCTGAAAAGAGAGCTCACGGAAGATCAAAAAAAGCTTTTACAGAAAATACGAGACGGAAAAGCGATCCGGACCCACCAAAGGGACATGATAGTTCTTCCTGAAATGGTTGGCACCACCATCGGAGTGCACGATGGAAAAACATTCGCTAGCTTTGAGATAATGCCGGAAATGATTGGGCATTACCTTGGTGAATATGCGTTGACAAGGAAACGGGTATCGCACGGCAGTGCTGGGGTCGGGGCCACGCGATCGAGTAGATATGTTCCGCTGAAGTGATATAATGGCATTCACAACGTATTCGGCAGAGTTTCAGAAGGAAAAAACCTCCCGTTCACAGGGGCATGAACTGCACGTATCGCCTAAACATTGCGTGGAAATCTGCAGGGAGCTGCGTGGAAAGTCTCTCGCAGAGGGTAAATCCTATCTGGAAGCGGTTACGAAGATGGAGACGCCGGTACCTTTCAAGCGCCATAATTCGGGAATAGGACACCGAGCGGGAATGCACGGATGGGATGCAGGGCGTTACCCGCAAAAAGCAGCTCGAGAGATATTGACAGTCTTGAGAAACGCTGAAGCGAATGCTGAATACCAAGGGCTCGATACGGAGCAAATGTTCATTGTCCACAGTCTGGCGAGACGTGGTCGTGTCATTGAAGGACGAATGCCCCGTGCGATGGGCCGCGCTACCGCAAAGAATACGGATACGGTAACCGTTGAGATAGTGCTGCAGGAGTCAACAAATGGGGATTGAAAAGAAATTCATAGAGGAGGGCTTGAAGCGGTCTCAAATGAATGAGTACTTCAACCGGGAACTGGAGCGCGCAGGCTACGGTGGTATGGAGATTAATCGCACTCCCATTGGAACGCACATTACCATATATGCAGAGAAACCTGGTATGATCATTGGTAAAAGCGGTAAAACGATCCGAAGGGTTACCAGGGAGCTCGATGCAAGTTTCAAGCTCGACAACCCGCAGCTCGACGTTCAAGAGATTGAGGTTCCTGAGCTAAATGCCCAAATAATGGCGCATCGGTTAGCCAACGCGCTTGAGCGTGGTTGGTACTTCCGAAAGGCCGGCCAATCTACGCTACAGCGGGTTATGGACGCCGGCGCGCTTGGATGTGAGGTAATTCTGGCAGGAAAAATTACAGGCCCGCGATCACGGACGGAGAAGTTTCTAGCGGGATACATAAAACATTGCGGAAAGCCTTCAGAGGACCTAGTAATGAAAGGCTACGCCGTGGCAAAACGAAAGCTTGGCATCATCGGGGTCAAAGTTTTTATCGTGCCCCCGGGAGTCAGACTTCCCGATGACATACGACTAGTGGAACAAGTTGACGAAGAGGTCGAATCACATGGCAATATTGAGGAGCCAAGAGATACGCAAGATGAAACCGGATGAACGTCGCAAGCAGCTTAGCGATCTGATTGCGGAGCTCTTGAGAGAAAGAGCGCTTGTTTCTGCCGGAGGCGCTCCAGAAAATCCGGGAAGATCAAAGGAACTTCGACGGACCATTGCTCGAATTCGCACGATCATTAACGAGGACAAAAAGAAGCCGGAAGGACTAGTATAGGTGCTAGATGACAATTGATCGTCAAAATTTCGTAAATCACGAGCTGATTGGCCTATATGCGACTGTGGTGAAGAGTACCAACAGGGACAACATTGGCCTGAGTGGTCGTATAATTGACGAAAGCAGAAACCTCTTCACGTTGGAAAGCGGCGGTCGTGAAAAAAAGACCGCTAAGCACGGCAACACATTTGAATTCAGGTTGCCAGAAAGTAATAAGGTTATCATAGATGGAGGTCTGGTCGTCGGACGGCCTGAGGATCGCGTCACGAAAAGGCTTCGAAAATGGCACAACAGGTGAAATATGAGAACTGACATCGGATTTCAGGTAGTCCCCCCTACAAAGCAATGCGACGACACCAATTGTCCCTTTCACGGCACGCTTTCAGTACGCGGACAACTGATGGACGGAAAGGTTGTCAGCGACAAGGCAGCGCGAACCGTTGTCGTGCAACGAGAGTACCTCAAATATATCCAGAAATATGAAAGATACGAAAAAAGGCGGTCGAAATTGCACGCTCACAATCCAGATTGCATCGCGGCAAAAACGGGAGACCGCGTGAGCTTGGCTGAGTGTCGGCCGTTGTCCAAAACTAAGTCATTCGTGGTGATTCAGGTACTATGAAGAGTTTAAAGTCAAAAATTCCACGATCTCTAGCAACGAGCTCGCGACTTGACTGCGTAGACAACACGGGGGCACGGACTCTGGAAATTATCGCCGTCAAAAAGTATCGAGGGGTCAAGAAGCGACAACCCAAAGCGGGATTAGGTGAGATGGTAGTCGTATCGGTCAAGAAAGGGGCGCCCGATATGCGGCGACAAATCCTCAGGGCCGTTATTGTGCGACAGAAAAAGGAATTCAGAAGGCCTGAAGGTACAAGGGTTAAGTTTGAAGACAACGCAGCCGTCATAACGGACGACAACGGGGAGCCCCGCGGAACAGAGATCAAGGGGCCCGTCGCTCGTGAAGTCGCGGAACGTTTTGGTAAGATTGCTTCAATTGCCCAAATTATAGTGTGAGGGATCAGATTGGTGAATAGAGTGAGTTCTGGGCAACCGAGAAAACAGCGGAAGGCACGATTTATTGCCCCCCTCCACGTGCGTCAGAAGTATATGCACGCCCGTCTGGAAAAGAAGCTTGCAGACAAATATAAGCTTCGAAACGTTCAGATACGAAAAGGGGACACAATAAAGGTTCTTCGCGGGGATTTTCGCGATCGGGAAGGAAAGGTAGCGAAGGTCAATCTTAAGGACGAAACCATAGAAGTAGATGGGGTGACGGTGCACAAGGCCGATGGATCTGAAGTATCAAGACCTATTCATCCGTCAAACGTGATAGTGACTAAACTTGAACTCAAGGACAAGAGCCGAATGAGCAAACGAGAGGGTGGATAGCGTGCATCAAAAACGGATCTCAGCACCGAAGAGTTGGCCAATCGCCAAAAAGAGACATAAGTGGGTTGTAGCTGCGTCTCCTGGTGCACATTCGAGAGATGCAGTTCCGATATTAGTTGTCCTTAGGGACCTCTTACACCTTGCTGACAACGCTAAAGAGGCGAAGCGTATTTTACACAGCGGAAATGTCACGGTGAATGGACGCATTGTAAAGAAGTATAAGGCTCAAGTCGGACTGTTTGATATAGTCGCCGCTGCAGGCAAACACTATCGTATGTTGCCCAATCCACGTGGAAAGTATCAACTTACTGAGATTAGTGATGAGGAAGCGAAGCGTAAGCTTGTCCGAATCGACAACATAACGGTCGTGAAAGGGGGCAAACTGCAATACAACTTCCACGACGGGACCAACGTGATTCTCGAGGAAAAATATGGCACTGGGGACTCACTAATGTTTTCACTACCTAATTACGAAATTATCGGACATTATGAGCGCAAAGCCGGCAACAAGGCAATGATTGTTGGGGGTAAGCATTCAGGTGAAACGGGCACGATAGTGGAACTAAAAAAGGTAGCGAGCTCGCGTCCGAACATGGCACGAATTGAACACGGTGACATACAATTTGAAACGATAGGAGATTATGTCTTTGTCATTGGTAACGGTGGTGGCTAAGCGTGGCTGATGGCCAAGCGGTGCGAGCTCTCGGTGAAAACCCCATGACGACGCCGACACTCGACAAAGTAGTCGTTCATATCAGTGTCGGTGAAGGGGGACAAAAGCTGATCAATGCGGAGAATATCGTCAGAGTTCTTACAGGACAAGCAACCGTGCGAACGTCGGCCAAGAAAACGCAGCCGATATTTGGAATAAGGAAGGGGCAGGACATAGGCTGTAAAACGACTCTGCGAAGTAAAAGAGCGAGCACGTTTCTCCATAGCGCACTTGAAACTAGGCAGAATTTCGTGAACGAATATCAGTTTGATGATAATGGCAATGTTTCGTTTGGCATCGCCGATCATACAGACTTCTCAGGAATGACGTATGACCCTCAAATAGGCATATTCGGCATGGACGTTATTGTCGCACTCAAGAAGCCAGGCTACCGCGTCGCGCGGCGCCACACAGCACAACGTCGTATTCCGATTCGGCATAGGGTTACACGCGAGGAAGCAATCGCTTTTCTACAAGACAATTACAACGTGGTGTTGGGATAATGGCAGAAAAAACGCGGCGTGAGGCACATCAATGTAGGCGCTGTGGACGTAAACAGGGCCTGGTTAGTAAGTATGATATTTATCTCTGCAGACAGTGCTTCAGAGAGATTGCCAGCGATATGCAGTTCTCGAAGTACAACTGAGGTGACATAAGAATGGTCTTGCTAGATCCGCTCGCAAACGCTCTTTCATCGATTAAAAACGCTGAAGGCGTCGGAAAAAGTCAATGTTGTATTAAGCCAGTTTCAAAGCTCATTGGTAATGTGCTTCGGGTTATGCAGCAAGGAAACTACATCGGCGATTATGAGCTCATCGAAGATGGGAAAACAGGTATATTTAAAATCACGCTGATTGGCAATATTAATAAATGTGGAGCCATTAAACCGCGATTTTCCGTTCAAACTACTGATCTAGAGCGATGGGAACAACGGTACTTGCCGGCGCGCAATTTTGGCTTTCTAATACTGACGACTTCCGCAGGTATAATCACTCACGTCGAAGCTCGAGAACGTGGTATCGGAGGAAAACTCATCGCTTACTGCTACTAGGAGACCAACATGGTTCAAGTGATACAAAAAGAGGTTCCCATCGTAGCAGGCGTTGAGGTGACAGTGGATAACGCAGTTATACAAATGGAAGGCCCTCTCGGAACACTTAAACGCGACCTGTGGTACCCGAACATTGAGATTAGTGTCGAAAAGGACAAAGTATGTATTGCGTCGAGTGTCAACAAGAAAACTCAGAAGTCTATTATAGGTACGTATGCCTCTCATGTCGCCAATATGATGAGCGGGGTAGCCTTTGGATTTCAATATAAGTTGAAGCTCGTCTACTCACACTTCCCGATTCAGGTCAAGGTTGAAGGAAGATCTATATCTATCGACAACTTTTTGGGTGAACGCAAGCCCAGAAGTGCTCGAATCATGGGTGGATCAAGTGTTGTTGTTCAAGGTGACGAGCTGGTCGTTACGGGTATCGACAAGGAAGACGTCGGGCAAACCGCTGCCAACATCGAACAAGCGACTCGCATCAAAGGACGCGACCCTCGCGTGTTTCAAGATGGTATTTATGTCGTTGAAAAGGGCTTAGGTGCGCGCACATGAAGGCTTTAGATGAATTGAACAATGATCAGATCAAGGCACTCATCGGCGCAGGATACAGAACTGTCGACGACCTTAGAAATGTTTCAGTCGATGAACTTGTGAAAGAAGTAGGGCTCGAAACCGATCTTGCACAGCAGATAGCTCAGGAAGTACCTTTGTTTAAACATAAGGACTTCAGCGCTGAGCACAAGCATTTACTCGTCGTCAGGAAGCGACACAAAAAACCTTGGTTCAAGCGCGACGATTACGAAAAGAAAAAGAAACTTAGCTCAAGCTGGAGGAAGCCGCGCGGACTTTTCAACAAAATGCGGCGAGGATTTCCTGATAAAGGGGCTGTCGTAGGAGTTGGATATGGCGCACCAACAGCAATACGGGGTTTTCATCCCTCAGGATTTAAGGAAGTGCTAGTCAATTGCTACGCTGATCTGGAAGGGGTGCTACCTGACCAAGCAGTGAGAATCGGTCGGACTGTAGGGGCTCGTAAGAAGCAGATCATCGTAGAACGCGCCTTTGTTAGGGGTCTAAAAGTCCTTAATCCTAGAGCCGAAGGCCGATCCTTGGATGAAGGGGCTAAAACGTCGGGAAAACTAACGGAGGAAAAAGAGTGACCGGGCTGTCTAACCAAAAGCGAATTGCCGCTGAAGTACTCAATGTTGGGTTGAGTAGGGTGTGGCTTGATCCAGACAAGATCACCGACGTTGCGAACGCTATAACTCGTGAAGATATTCGTGGCCTTATTAACGAAGGCACAGTCAAAGCAAGACAAGCTCAAGGCATCAGCCGCGGACGTGCACGTGGGAACGATATAAAGCGCAAGAAAGGGCACAGGACTGGACAAGGCAATCGCAAAGGAGGAAAAAACGCTCGAAGCCCTAAGAAGCACCTATGGATGCGGAAGATACGAGCGCAGAGGAGGACCCTTCGCGAATTGAGGGACGACAATACACTGGATCGAACTACGTATCGTCGTATGTACCGGAAGGCCAAAGGGGGAGAATACCGAACCTTAAGCGTTCTAAATTCTCAGATTGAAATCTCAATTGCGGCAAGGAGGCAGGAATAATGGCGACAGGTCCGCGCTATCAAGTCCCATTTAGACGTCGCCGCGAAGGAAAGACGAATTACCGCAAACGGTTAGGCTTATTGCTTTCAAGGAAGTACCGGGTTGTGGTGCGAAAAAGCAGCTGCAACCTAATAATGCAGCTTGTCGAGCACAGCACGGTCGGGGATAAAACGTTAGCATCTGCTAGCGCTCTTGATCTTAAAAAAATCGGCTACAAAGGTGCCACTGGTAACACTCCCGCTGCATACCTTACGGGCATCCTTTTTGCAGGTCGCGCGCTAGCTGCTGGTTATTCGAACGGTGTGCTCGATCTCGGTCTTAACGCTCATTCACGCGGGTCGCGAATATATGCTGCTTTATTGGGCGCCGTTGAAGCAGGAATGGACATTCCTCTTAGTCAAGAACCACTCCCTACACCCGAGAGGGCGCGTGGGGAACATATCGCTGCTTATGCAACCGATAACCTAGCACGGTTTTCACAATATGGCATAGATCCGAAAGACCTTCCTACTCACGTTGATTTGGTTAAGCAAGAACTACTAGATCGCATTACGCGTAAATAAACAGAGGAAACAGGGACAGAATGGCTCAAATGATAGAAGGATGGATACCTAGGACGAGATTGGGGCACCTTGTTAATGAGGGCAAAATAACCACGTTCGACGATGCTGTAAACACCGGATTTCCTATCAAAGAACCTGAAATAATTGATATACTCTTGCCCGATTTGAGCGACGAGGTTTTAGATATAAACATGGTGCAGCGAATGACGGATTCTGGGCGGCGTGTGAAGTTTAGGGCAGCGGTGGCGATCGGCAATCGTGATGGATATGTGGGCTTTGCGGAAGGGAAGGATCTACAAGCGGGACCGGCCATAAGGAAGACAATTGAGATTGCCAAGTTGAATCTTATCAAGATAAATCGGGGCTGCGGTTCGTGGGAATGTGATTGCGGAGAACCACACACCGTCCCCTTTACCGTCGAAGGCAAAGCAGGATCTGTGAGCGTTACGCTAAAACCAGCACCGAAAGGGCTCGGTATAGCATCAGGTAGTACGGCGCGGAAAGTGCTCGAGCTCGCAGGCATAAAAGACGTGTGGACGAGATCATCAGGACAAACACGTACCACAATAAACTTTGCTCGCGCTACCTTCGAAGCTCTCAAGGGCACAACTACGGTTAGAATTGGTGGGGGGACTAAGTGACGTACGCCGTTATTAAGATACGAAGCATAGCAAAAACGAAGCCGGACGCACGGCGCACGCTCGAACTACTGAATCTTGACAGAACCAATCATTGCGTTCTCGTGAAGGACAATGTGCACTACAACGGCATGCTGCAGAAAGTGAAGGATTATGTAGCTTGGGGTATTATCAATGGTGAAACTCTCAGCATTCTCCTCGAAAAAAGGGGTATGTTGGAAGGCCATAAACAACTCACCAGCGCTTACGTCAAAGATAAAACTGCTTTTGGTGATATCAAATCACTCGCAAACGCTGTTGTTGATGGCAAGGCGACTTTGAGGGATGTGCCAAAGCTGAAACCTGTGCTGCGGCTCCACCCGCCACGCAAGGGCCATAAAGGAATAAAAAAACCTTTTCCTGAGGGCGTTCTTGGGTTTCATGGCAGCAGCATCAACGAACTGCTATTAACGATGAGGTAGGAAATGGGCGCGAAAAATAAAGCCAAGAAGTTTCGAGGAAGCCGTACGTGTGGCGGCGGCACGCACAAAAACCGTCGCGGTGCAGGGAATCGAGGAGGACGTGGCCATGCAGGTGGTTGCAAACACCATTTCCTCAAGGAGCTTTTGCTTGGTCGGGGTTATGGTAAGTACGGGTTCGTGAGGCCACAAAACATGCTCAGCGATCCCATAATTGTTGACGTAGGTGACCTTGACGAAGCCGCCGACCAACTAGTGGAACGTAAGGATGCTAAAGTGCGCACGGGCAAATATTACATCACTCTCGATGTAGACAAAGTGCTTGGAAAAGGCCGCGTAACTAAACCACTCATTGTAACGGCCAGAAGCTTTTCGAAACGAGCACAAGAAAAAATTGAATCAGCAGGCGGGAAAGTAAAATTTCTCGACTAATAAGCTGCATTCTACAGTGATCACCTACACGTCCTTAGTTTGAGCGCGGCGAATTATGAGTGAGCATCCGATACTAGATAGAATTGAGCCTCTCTTGCAGAGACTTCCTGCTATCTCCAAGCCCGAAGGGCATGTGCACTTCAGACGGAAGCTGACTTGGACGATCGGCGTTCTTTTAATATATTTCGTTTTAACAAACGTCCAGCTTTTTGGGCTTGCACCCTCCTCCCAAGACCTTTTTGGGTTTTACAGGGCAATAATGGCAGGAAGCCAGGGCTCTCTCGTCCAGCTCGGGATCGGTCCGATTGTTACTGCCTCGATCATACTTCAGCTCTTCAAGGGCGCAGATATCATAAAGCTTGATACGAGCGATCCACGGGATCAATCAGTGTATCAACAACTCCAGAAGTTGCTCATCTTCGTCATGATCGTCGTTGAAGCCTTGCCCCAGGTGTTGGGAGGTTTCCTTAAACCCGATCCGACCCTCGCTGCTTCGACTGGTTTAGGACTCGGAAGCATTACATTGCTTTTATTTATCCAAGTCTGTCTTGGCGGTGTGCTCGTTCTGTTTTTGGATGAAATCGTCACCAAATGGGGAATTGGTTCAGGCGTCGGCCTGTTTATCGTAGCCGGGGTAGCACAAGGCTTGGTGACCGGGACCATCAACTGGCAAACAGATCCTACGACTGGGTTGGCTTACGGGATGATACCGCGTTTTATTCAGATATTCCAAACGTTCACCGCCCAGCAGCTGTTAACCGCTCAGGGACTGGCATTTTTCCTGTTCCGTGGAGATATTTTAGCCGCAATAAGCACAATCGCGATATTTGCAATCGTCGTTTACGTAGAAACGACTCGTATTGAGATCCCTCTTGCGCATAGTTCTGTAAGAGGCGCGCGAGGCAGATTCCCCGTGAAGCTAGTGTATGCAAGCGTCTTGCCGTTAATATTGGTGCGGGCGCTGCAGGCGAACATTCAGATGATTGGGATCCTCCTTTACAACGCGGGGTTTACGTGGGTGGGAACGTATACAGGCAATACGCCGACAAGCGGGCTAATGTACTATCTAGCGCCAATCAACGGTCCACAAAACTGGTTCCCAGGGCTAACGACAAACCCGGGGTGGCAAGTCGCACTGCGGTGTGGCATAGACATTGCCGTGATGGTCATCGGGGGCGTCATATTTGCTCTCTTTTGGGTCGAGACTACTGGTATGGGTCCAAAGGCTGTTGCAGAGCAAATACGAAGCTCGGGAATGTCCATTCCTGGCTTCCGGCGCGATCCTAAGATCATTGAACGCGTTATGAAGCGGTATATACCAAAAGTGACCGTCATTGGAGGCGCGTTTATAGGCCTCCTTGCAGTTATTGCTGGTTTTTTTGGGACGATCGGAAATGTCGGGGGGACCTCACTGCTATTGGCTGTGAGTATCACTTACAGGCTTTACGAGCAGCTAGCCAACGAGGAAGTAATGGAGATGCATCCCATGCTGCGGAGTTTCTTGGGCGAATGAACTGCCAATAGCTAGGCTGACTGTTTCTGGCAGGGTTCTGTTGGCGTTAATCATCCTGAAGCTTTTAGCCGGATAACAAACGCAAATAAGAGCGATGCCGCTCTACGATTGCGTAGGTTAAAGTAGGATGTTTAGAATAGTTCGTTGTATATATCAGGGGTTAGAATGCGAAAAGTCGTAGTGCTCACAGGGGTGCCAGCTAGTGGCGGGACGACAGTCACTAAAAAAGCTATCGAAAAGCTGGAAAGGCAGGGCCGGCCGTTTCAAATGGTAACGTACAGCGATGTGATGTTGGATGAAGCGCTGCAGCGTGGCTGGGTTAAAGCACGTGATGACATCCGAAAGCTTGAGCCGGTTCAGCAGCGCGACCTTCAAAAGATTGCGGCACGCGCAATTGCAGAGATGGCTACAACAGCCCTTATTGTTGACACGCATGCAACAGTCAGAACCCCTCGCGGTTATCTGCCGGGGTTGCCTACGTGGGTTTTAGACGAATTGAAGCCGGAACTCATCCTTATCGTTGAAACAGCACCCGACGAAATTATTCGACGCAGAAACGCCGATAAATCGCGCCAGCGAGATGCTCAAAATTCGGTAGCGGTTCAACAACACCAAGATGTCAATAAGGCAATTTGCATGGCATATGCTGCATATTCAGGAGCAACAGTCAAAATACTGCAGAACCCTGACGGTAAACTCGATGAGGCAGTAGCTGAACTGGTCCTAACGTTGCAAGAAAACTAGAGCCGTCATTGTGGTGCCTTACGGGGTGAAGTGTGTTACTAACTATCAGCGGACCTTCAGGCAGCGGAAAGACGACAGTGGCGAGAGGTTTGTCGCAGAGACTCGGTTTTGTTCACATTTCGGCTGGAGAAGTATTTAGGGATCTGGCACGAGAGCGTGACTTAAGCTTGGAGCAGCTGAGTAAGTTTGCAGAAAAAGACCCGGAAATCGACCAGATGGTTGATGCACGGCAAGCGGTACTCGCTCAGTCATACGAAAATGTCATCGTTGACGGTCGATTATCAGGCTGCGTCCTTAAAGGAGACCTAGCAGTTTGGCTAAAAGCGCCGCTCGAAGTGCGAGCAGATAGAATTGCACGAAGAGAACGTAAGGGGCGCGCGATCGCTTTGCGCGAAACGCGGACGCGCGACACCAGCGAGGCAGTGCGATATCTCGCGTTCTATAACATCGACACGACGAATCTCGACATATATAACCTCGTAATAGATACAAGACACTGGGACCAATTCGCAGTTATTGACATCATAACACAAGCTGTGAGGTCACGTCGGGAGGTTGGCTAATGATGGGGGATTCTACCGACAGTCAAAGGACACCAGAAGAGCTCATTCGAAAAGGCTTTATCATCCTCGATAAGCCAGCGGGGCCTACTAGCCACGAGGTTGCTGCGTGGGTAAAACGAATTTTGCATATAGATAAGGCCGGTCATAGCGGGACGTTAGATCCGAAGGCTACAGGCGTGCTTCCTATCTTGTTGCAAGACTCCACTAAGGCGGTAGGAGCACTCGTAAGATTGCCCAAAGAATATGTCTGTGTGCTTCATTTGCATAAAACGGTCGCAGAGAGGGAGTTACTTGACGTGTCAAAGGAGTTCACGGGTGTGCTCTATCAACGTCCGCCTCTTAAATCAGCTGTAAAACGTCAAATTCGTAAACGAGAGGTTTATTACATCAACGTGCTCGAGCGGGAAGGTAACGACGTCCTCCTTCAAATTGGATGTGAAGCGGGGACTTATATTCGCAAGCTGTGTCACGATATAGGCGAAGCGTTAGGTATCGGGGCACACATGCAAGAGCTTCGAAGGACGAAAGTGGGCCCGTTTGATGAATCAAAGCTGACAACCTTGCACGATTTGACGGATGCATACCACTTTTGGATTGAAGACAATGATGAGGCCCCACTGCGTAACATCATTATGCCTCTTGAGCGCGCATTAGAGCACCTCCCAAAAATTATAATCCGAGATACGGCAGTTGACGCCATTTGTCACGGAGCTCGACTCGCCGAACCCGGTGTCGTTTCGATGCCTAGTCTAGAAACAAAACAGCTGGTGGGGATTTATTCTGCAAAGCATGAAATTGTAGCTTTAGGCATCTCAGTTCTTGAAGGTGGAATAATTGCCGATGTCAAAAGAGTGATGATGGCACCTGGAACGTATCCGCGTTACTGGAAGTCTGGAAAGACCAGGACTAACGCTCCCGGAACTTAAGAACGACCGCTGCTTTTTGAAACAAAACCCCTCCCAATCTTTTGTTCGGTTCAGGCAAGAGAGTCTATTAAGGCCATTGGGTCTGTCCATGCTGGCATCAGCTACAAGCGATGATAATTTAACTTTTAAGGTTTAACATTCAATAGATGCGAGTAATCGCCGTTTATGGATCTTCAAAAACAGGAAAAACGACGACCGTCGTTGAGATCGTTAAAGAACTCAGGTTGCGCGGGTACTCCGTCGCCACGATTAAAGATGTTCACTTGAACGACTTCGCTTTCGACGCAGTTGGAAAAGACACATGGCGCCACTGGAAAGCTGGAGCTGAGGTAGTGGGTTTGCGGGCGCCAAACGAAAGCACCCTAATGATAAAACGGCCGGTGATGCTCGACGAACTGATAACCCATATACAATGCGATTACTTAGTATTAGAAGGGTTTAGAGGGGCAGCTCTGCCCAAGGTGCTTTGTGCGACAGACGAAAAGCGCGTTGAAGAAGAACTGCACGATCCTGTCTTTTGTATTTCGGGAGTAGTTTCGGCGCATCTTACTGTTTACAAAGGAATCCCAGTCATCAACGCGCTCCTCAATGTCGCTGAGCTGGTAGATCTTGTCGAACGTAAAAGTCTCAAGCTTTAGCTGTTATCCCTGCTTTGCTAACCCACTCTCGCCAACTCTTCGATTCAGCCGTTTCAGGTCGCTTTTCTTGTTGATGTTGTACAGCAGTGATTCATCATGAATAACGAGCATCGTTTCTTGCTGTGTTTGATCAGGCAGGCTTGCATCAACGATATTTATACCACTTGGGACCAGGAGTTTCGCGCCAGCGCGTAATACGAGGTCAGGACTCACGTCAGCCTCGTCGAAAAACTTAGAAGGAAGATAGACTCCAAGCGCAGGACTCTCGACTCGTGCATAATGTTCGATAATCTTGTCAATAAGTTGGTGATTTATCATGGGAAGATCTGCTGAGATGATGAGAACAGGGTCGTTAAGGCCTAGCCGCTTCATAGCCCATCTATAGTCGTGGATATACCCCTGTCCCGGTGCTACAAGCAAGGGAACGCAAGAGTTACGAGCCCAGTGCGTTGTGCACGGTGTATGGGGGGACGTTACCATCACAACTCTCTCAATTTGTGATTTGATTAAGGCAGCGACGACATGCGCGACGAGCGGCTTTCCAGCGAACTCTAATAATGATTTTTCTACACCGACTGGACCGAGCCTTTCCCCTTTGCCGCCTGCCATAAGGAACGCAAGCACTCTATCACCTACACAAGCCCTATGGCTATAAGCGCAGCTAGACGTCCTAACTCGTTTGAGGCTCCAATTACGTCGCCGTTAATTCCACCAAACGCCATATTAGCGAGTTTCACCAATCCAAGCGATAGGATTATAGGGGGCAGCAGCACAATGATGCCCTTCAAACCAAAAAAGAGAACAGCGATACCTATTGTAAGCACGAGCGCCCCAACGAAAGTAAGCGGACCACTTCTCGAAGAAAAACGTGATCCAAGACCTTCATGCGTCGCCTTTCCGAACGAAGCCACTTCGACCATGGAAAGCTTTGCTGCAGCTTCGGCGGTGACGAGTGCAGGTATCAAAACGGCTGGTTTAATAGCTGTTACTGCAGAGAAAAGCAGGAGGAACGAGAGGGCACAAAAAGATATCCCCCCCACTCCGATATATGGGTCTTTTATGACTTTAAGTCGCTCTTGAATGGTTCCGTGCTTGAGCAGCCCGTCTCCGACGTCAGCTAACCCGTCAAGGTGTATAAATCCTGTTAGCGCATATAGCGCCACTAGGGTCAAGCCCGCATGTACAAAACTGTTTAGTTGCGGTACGAAAACAAGCGCGTAACTGACTCCTCCAGTTAGCAACCCGACACTGGCTCCGACTAGCACGAAAACCCACATGTGGCTGGCAAGGCTCTCGAGGTCTTGCTGGTGAAATCCTACCGGAATCGTCGTTAAGAATCCGAAGCCGGCTCGAACGCTGTTAACGAAGCGTAGTGGCATCAGCAGCTCCTCGATCGTACATGTTAGCGGAAACACCTCCAATCAAGCCAGCAACGATATCATCTAAGAACGGCCCGAGCGATCCGAGAATCCCAGGTTTTTGTCTGTCGAATCGAGCATAATCAAAGTGTCCCTTATACCCACTGATGTACATCGCTATAGCCATGCCTAATACTTCGTCTGCGATCAAGCACGTTAGGTCTTCTTCGTAAGCGACGGGATCGAGTTTGGGAATACGACCTTCTCGTGCATCTCGCTCTAACGCTACTCCTACATGTAAAAGAACCCATAAGTTTGGATCAGCGAGTGCTCGACGAAGCTCGCTCGAAAAAACTTCTCTCGCACGTGTTTCGGTCTCGACTCCAGGATGTGGAAACCACAGAAGCATAGCTGTATCAATAATATCTTCGCGCGTTATTCCGGTCTGTTTAAAAAAATCGTCTGTCATCTTCTAGAAGCCTTTGCCCCTTATCCTCACTTGAATTGACAATTGAAAGATATATACCCTACACTAGCTCAAGCGAAAGGCCGCAAGTGTCTGCTAACCTTTGAGATCTCCGATTTGACCACTGTGATCCAGCTCGTTATCGAGTACGACCGATTTCAAAAAATGCGTCATCTGAACAAGGGAGTTATTTCGCGATTTCGATCCGACTACCGTTATATTGAATTTGTATCCCTCGGTTCGAAATAGTGCCGACCTGTCTGGCGCCGTCACTGAGGCTTTTAATGCGTGTTACCTCGTTTTCAGGAGCAATTATGGCGAAACCCATTCCCATGTTGAAGGTTTTAAACATCTCTTCGACGTTGACGCCCTCTGCTTGAATCATTTTGAATATCTCTTGAGGTGCTAGCGGATCTGATAAATTAAAACCTAGACGTGTGATTCTCGTAAGATTTAAAAGTCCCCCTCCTGTGATGTGCGCCATCCCATGCACTTCACAATTCTTACTGATGTCTAGCACCTCTGAGTAGATCCGTGTAGGCACGAGTAGTTCTTCTCCTAGTGTCCGCTCCATGTTCCCATAACGCTTATAAAGGCTGTATTTGGCTAACAGCTTGCGCGCTAGGGTAAGTCCGTTACTATGGATCCCCGTGCTTGGAATGCCGACAATCGCATCTCCCTCCTCGATTTTTTGGCCGGTAACAAGCTTCTCTTTAGCCGCAATTCCGACGCAGCTGCCTGCCAAGTCGAAACCCCTAATGATATCCGGCAGGCTTGCAGTTTCACCGCCTAATATTGATACGTTAGCGATCTCTGCCCCTTTTGCGAGTCCTTGGCCGATTTGATCGGCAATGGAAGGTTCCACGGTCTCCATAGCTAGATAGTCGACAAACGCGATTGGCTCTAGCCCCATTGCATAAAGATCATTGACGTTCATCGCCATACAGTCTATTCCAATGGTCCGCCAGTTACCCATTTCCGTTGCGATTAGAACTTTCGACCCGACCCCGTCAGTGGTGAATCCTAAGATGAAACCGCCCATATCCAAAAGGCCCGCATAAGCACCCTTTATGTTGATTGGGCTGCCGCTACCTTTTTTTTTGGCAATAAAATGGCTTGTAAGTGCTCTTATTGCCTCTTCTTCGACTAGGATGTCGACTCCAGATTCAGCGTAAGTATGGCGGTGCTGTGAATTCATTTACCACTCGCAAGTGCAGAGGCGTTAAGGCGTGCTCATGTGACAAAGTGAGTGCGCGCTGCACCTCTCGGACCTTTTTATCCATCTTTGTGCTTGTCGAGGAATATACGCTCGGCTACAAACAATAGGGCTTTTACCTTAAAAAAAGATCGTTCATAGTTCTGCGCAAGCAGTCTTACTTCTTAACTGCTATCGTTAACCACTTTTTCGCTATAGAGCTCTGAAAGAGAAAACTCTTCATGAAGACTCTCTACAGCGCGACGTACTAAATCTCGTCTTAACACAAATGAGACGTTATGTTCGTTTGATCCTTGGCTTATCATAATCACGCTGGCGTTAATATCACCCATGCAGCTGAAAATCCTGCCGACAATGCCTGGCTTTCCGGCCATTCGAGAGCCGACAACTGCTATTGCACTCACTTCCTCGTTGCACGAGATCTCTTTGATGATATTGCCATTAAATTCACCCTTGAGGCTGTGAAGAGCGTTTAAAGCGCTGCTTAGATGCTCCTCCTCTATAAGCATGGAAATATTTGCTTCACTGGATCCTTGACTTATCATAATAATGTTTACGCTTGCGCTCGCAAGTTTCAAAAACACTTGGGCTGCGATACCGATAGTTCCCGCCATCCCTGCGCCCGAAAGGGTAATGAGCGCAACGTTACTCACCGCTGTTACAGCTTTGACGAGATTTTGGTCATTACTGACGGTTTCGACAATAGTTGTGCCTGCGCCGCTTGGATTAAAGGTGTTCTTCACCCGTACAGGGATTCCCTTAGTTACAGCTGGTTCTATTGTTTTTGGATGTATAACCTTCGCTCCAAAGTACGAGATTTCCATGGCTTCGACGTAAGATATCTGCAGTAGCGTGCGGGCGTTGGAAACGAGCTTAGGATCTGCCGTCATGATGCCATCCACGTCAGTCCAAATCCATATCTCGTCTGCGTCGACGGCGCTGCCAATAATTGACGCTGTATAATCAGAACCGCCCCGCCCCAGAGTTGTGATGATGTTATGTATGTTGTATGCAATGAAACCGGTGATAACAGGCACAATGCCAACTTGCAGAAGTGGAACAAGACGCTCGTTAACGCGCCTTTCTGTAATCTCCGTTGGGCGTGCGCCACGATGTTTGCTGTCGGTTATGATGCCTGCCTCACCGCCCATCAAAAAGACTGATTGGACTTTAAGCGATTTTAGAGCGCCAGAGACGATTGGAGCAGATAATCGTTCTCCAAAAGAAGAGATATAATCATAAGATCTGTCAGTTAGCTCTCCGAGATGATATATGCCGGTGAGGGCGTTTTTAAGTTCTTTGAGTCTTGTTTCAATTTCTGATATAACCTCTGTGACGATCATCTCGTCTTCGATTGCTGTGTAGGTGGCATCGAAATGTCTCTTACCTACCTGATTAATAAATTCAGTGACCTCAGTAACTTCAGTGTATTCACTTGTCATGCGTTCTGCGATGGTTTGAAGTTCGTCAGTCAAGCCGGACATAGCAGAAACGACTACCGCAATCTCGTTTCCTTGGTCATAATAGCTTCGAACGAGCTCCCCAACCTGTTTTATTCTCTTCCCATCTCCCACAGAGGTGCCGCCGAATTTCATTACGTATCTCATTTTACCTTGACCTTGTTGGCTGTGTTTGAAGCAGTTTATCCAGATTGATGGTATTAAAGCCTTCTGACGAGGATACAGAGCTGGATGACGTGTTCAATTCGAGGAGTGAGAAATACACTCGCTCTGGATACATGTTATGCGACTGCCGGGGTTATAAGCATTAATTCGATGCCAGCTTTCGCACTAGGGGCATGATCGCCGGCCTTATCCCCTTTTCAGCTTTTGGCCTGACTGGCAGCCCCATATCCATGTCCAGCGAGCCCATCATCTCCTGGTCGAAGCGATCGGCAATCTCTTCAAAAATCCGCCTGTAGGCTAGACAGTGGGGATCAACTCCCTCGATCTCACCGTCGCTCCGCGCTATAGCATTGTAGGGACAGCCTCCCCGGCAATAGCGGATGTGCTTGCAACCCTTGCATTCCTGGTCTACATGCTCCTTGAAGCGTTGCATGCGAACTCCTGCCGCCGACTGGATTAAATCCTCTTGGCTAGGGCGGTCCCGGACGTGGCCCATTACATATTCGAGCATTCCCACGTACCGGTAGCAGGGATAAATACTGCCATCAGGGCCCACGGCAAAGGTGTTCTCCATGCAGTCTACGAAAGTGCAGACCGTACCCCTGCCGGTCAAGACACATCGGGCATAGTCGTTGATGTTTCGCACCTCTATCTGGTCCATATTCTCCAGATACTTGTCCAGAAGATAGACTAAGAGGTCTCCGTATTTCTCAGGGGAAAGGGCCCACCGGTCCGGCTCGTAACTTTTTAGCGAGGGCAGCGCTGGATGCAGCTTGAGGGTGAGACGGTTGTCCATGAAAAATTTGAATATATCCTCCTTGAACTGCACGGAGTGGGAGGTGAAGGTGCAAATGAACTGCACCTGAAGCCCATGGTTTCTGGCCAGCTCATATCCTCTCATGGTCCTTTCATAGTAGCCCTCTGACCTCTGCAGGTCGTTTAGTTCCTGCGGTCCGTCCAGGCTGGAGCCTATAGGTATCTTGTATTTGGCCAGAATCTCGGCCAGATCGGGGGTGAGCTTCCAGAGGTTGGTCTGCAAGGCGAAGTTGGGTTCGAGATCCTGAAGTCCATAAGTCAGCAGGGGTAGGGCCTTTTGGTAAAAATCGGCTCCAGCTAGGAGGGGTTCTCCGCCATGAAATGTAAATGTGACCGGATCGCTTCTGAAGTCTTTAAGCCAGGCAACAATAGACCCTACCATCTCTATGCTCATAACGGGTGAACCCACCTCAGAACTCCAACAGTAAGCGCATTTGGAGGGACAGCCGAGGGTGGGTATGATCATGACGTGAAAAGGTCTCTTTTGTCTTGCCTTCTGTGTCATAGTTAACCTCTTAATTCTTCGCCCTATTTATTACTAATAATCGCCTGCCGCAAATTAACTATTCTTTGCACTTCTGATTTTCAGAGTTTTTTTAAGCCAGGTTCTTTCTTCGAGAGGTGAAAGAGCAGATAAAGCACGCTAGTACCGTTAAAGCAAGTTAAATCCGCCGAAAAAGACGAAAATAGCCGCCAAAAAAGGCAACGTTGCTATCGCTATATATTGAGGGACGCCCCAATCAAGCACTTTTTTCCCGTCAAGTGGGCCAATTGGCAGCAAGTTGAAGGCAGAAAGCCAAGCGTTTATTATAAAACCGAGCTGCCCCAACTCACTGAGCAAGCCCCCCAGCGGAGTCAGGAGATAAAGTAGTAAGAACAATCCGCCTAACACTAGATTGAGTAGCGGGCCAGCGGCAGAAATGATCCCATTTTGTCGCTTGGTTATGGTAGGTCCGTAAATCATCGTAGCGCCGGGAGCCGCGAACACGATTCCTGCAACGGCGGCAAAAAGGACGGCAAATGCAAGCATGGTATAGCTGGCTCTAAATTCAGACCAGAAACCAAAATGCTGAGCTGTGAACTTGTGCAAAAGCTCGTGTAGGACAAAACTTGAGCCAACAACGACAAGTGTGATGATCAGTGTAGGAAGGACGTTCACGAGCGACGCTTGAGACAAGTTAGGTCGGAATAATGCGAGATAGAAGGCGAATGACACGCCGAGCCACGCTACAAAGAGGTCAAGCACTTCTTTACTGCTTGTTGTGTGTCGCGTCATTTCTCTACACCATCCCCGTTATGCGCGAGAAGGCGGTTAGTAAGATATCATACGGGTTAATTCCCGTCATAGGAAATATAACGAGAAGAGAGATAAAAGTAGCTAGGGAGCTGCCTACGTTAACTGCGACGGCAACTAATAGTATTCTAAACAGCTTGTTCGAAAGAAGTTCTCTGACTGACGCTACTTTAGCGACTCCCGAAAAATCTTCGGTGCTTGGCGGTCGCTTTGCAGCTTCAATCAATCCGGCAATGACGCCAACCTTAAGAAATGGAATCGGAATAAAGGGGCTGAAGCCAGCGTAACCCGCAGACGCAGCAATGGCGAGGGGATGGCTTCTACTAGCTGTAGCAAAACCACCCGCAAAGACAGCGTGAAGGACAAACCAATACCCAAAGGCAAGCAGCACGACGGCGAGCGGGGCGCCGGAAAGAAAAATCAGCGCGAATAACCCTATTATTATCGCTAAAAAAGCAATTCCCACAATTTTTGTGAAGTTGAAGCGTTTCTTCGGAACAGTATTGAGATCTTCAAGCGATGGAACGAGCTCTGGGTGCTCAAGATAGTGTTTTATTCCCTCTTTATGGCCCGCGCCGACGACTGCTACGATCTTTCCGCGCAGTTTGAGCAAATTTCCTGCTAAATACGCGTCCCGTTCGTCAACGAGTACTTGCGCTGCGTTTGGTGAGAATTGCCGTAGTTCAGTGACAAGCTGTGAAATAGTATCATCGCTCGTGATCTCTTTGAGGTCGAGGTCGATTTCCTCATCGCTCGTGCCAATCCCGAGAAGCGCGATAAGCATCTTCAACTTTTCAATAAGGCGCATCTTCGCCCAGAATCGAGCAATGGTTATGTTAATATCGCGATCAACGAGTGCCACGCTTGCACCCACGCTTCGAGCTGCGTCGATAGCGGACAGCATCTCGCTCCCAGGCTTGACGCCGACTTCCGCGCCGAGCTTATTCTGAACGTAGGCGAGTAGCCAGTGAACCAAGAACTGGTATAGTTTGCCGCTCGAGAGGATGTCCTTGATTGACGCACTCTGTTGTTCAGGATTCGTTAACGCCTGATATCGACCGGGGTCTAACTCAACCGCCACGACATCAGGTCGTTCCGCTTCAATAGTGCGGCGTACCTCAGCTATGCTCTCTTCCGAGATATGTGCAGTTCCGACAACGATGATTTCTGCGGGCTGATCGGGGCTTTCGTTCATCCGGTCCTGCTTCCACTAAGCTTTGATCACAGTACCGTCAGGGCGCACGATCTGTTCGCGCGCCTCCCCGAGCAGATTCATGGCGCTTGTTACGTCTTTTTGCGTGACGATCCCGACCACGGTGCCATCTTGTACGACTGGAATCGACCCTAGCTTCTGTTGCGCGAGCTTGACGAATGCCTCAGAAGCGTCATCATCAGGCTGTGCTGGTTCAATGTTGCGCGTCATGACGTTGCCCACCATGATTTCGTCTCGACGGTTTGCGGGTACCTGATGCACATTACCAAAGGTAATGAGACCCACAAGCAGTCCATTGTCGACGACAGGAAAACTCGCGTGTTTGCTCTTAAACATCACTTCAATTAGCTGGGTAATCGGCATCGACGGAGGGACGGTCATCACCTCAGCCGTCATGATATTCCGCACCTTAATTCCCGCAAGCGTCTGCGTAATCGTCGTCTGTCGTTCCTCATCAGACGCCGCGATATAGATAAAGAAAGCTATGATAATGATAAACGGACCAAGGTAAAACAATCCGGCGATGCCCATTGCAATCGCAAAAACCTTGCCAACTTGCACTGCGGTGTGCGTCGCCTGCAGGTAAGGCTGCCGACTGGCAAGCCATGCCCGGAACACGCGTCCGCCATCCATAGGAAACGCTGGCAAGATATTGAACCCACCGAGAACAAGGTTAATGTACGCAAAGTTCTGCAAAAACAGATTTGGCACGGTTGCGGTCACTGCAAGGCTCAATCCGAAAAAGAGCGCGCCAAGGCCCAAACTGACCAATGGACCAATTAACGCAGTTCTGAACTCGATTTTTGGATCTTTCGGGATTTCAATTGCAGAAACCCCTCCGATGAGGTAAAGAGTTATGCTTTTTACTTCGACGCCGTAGCGCAAGGCCAGAAGAGAGTGCCCAAGCTCGTGGAGCAGCACGAAAACAAAGATCATAATGCCCGCTATTGTCCCGTAGACGAATGAGTTGGGAACGTTTGCAAACCCTAGAGGTGGGGGGGAGAGGGAAAACGCGAAGGCGAAGATAGGAATAATCAATATAAGCGTAATATTGATTAGAATCGGTATTCCGCGAACGGTTGCGATTCGAAAAGACCAAGCCATATAATCCTGATTTAGCC
>PMYA01000011.1 GCA_003170935.1 Methanobacteriota archaeon | reverse complement strand
TACGTTTTAACTCAGAAAAATACCTCTCAACTCGTTGTTCGATAATGTTTTTATTGGGATCAGGTATCACTTCTTCTTCAATCGCCCTTTTATCAAGTCGAGCCCACTTATCTGGATACTTATGCTCTAGAAACCACGCAGACGCTCTCCAATCTCCTTTCATAGCCGCACCGTGAATGATGTCTACGAATGATACGACGGCCTCAGCTTCAGCACTCCGCAGGGCATCCAGAAACTCTACATATTCACCGGACTTCTGACTCTTTCCCTTCTTCTCCCAGGCTAAAAGAGTGTTATAATGAATACCTGCCGCACGACATGCGTCTATACGGTAGTTTCCAGACCGTAAAGCTTCGGTGAGCTGTTCCATACGGGACTCGGTAAGCTTGGAAGGCCTTCCAACCTTGTTATTTTTCTGTGTTTGCATATCCGATTGCGTCAAATTTGGCTCACAGAAGCGGCGATTTTTTGATTTATACGCTTTGGACTTCTCTGGGTTGTATTCGGTTGTTCGGAAAGCCATTCAAATAATCGTTTCGCGGCGAGGAAGGTTTGAAACAGTGGGAACAGCTCAGCAGCTGTAAAGGCATTCGCCTCCGTGATGGTGAAGTCGCCTCTGACGTGTAAGTTTGCACATATTTCAGGCAACTGACCAGTCATCTCACCCCAGGCAACCGCGTAGGCAGCCAGCTGAAGCTTATACTCTGGATATATGCCGCGTCCTGTCTTGATGTCGAACACGGCCAGCTTACCGTTTACCATCCCGATAAGATCAGAGGTCCCTGCGTATCCGTGTTCACGACTGAATACGAGTCGTTCACTTGCGATGGGCACAAACTGCGAGGACTCTTGCCACTCGCGAAAGGCGATGACGGCTGGATCGTTATGAGCGATGTTGCTTTTGGCACCGACATATGAAGCGATAGAGCTATGGACAGCAATGCCACGATCAGCAGCAGCATTCCTGACCCTGTCGTGTTCCTTAGCGCTTTTTTCCATCAGATCATCAAGATCAAAATCCTTTAACGAGTCTTCGTGCCTAAATGCGAATAGCTCTTGTTTAATGAAATCACGTGTAATCCGCACCGCCCAATTCACCAGCTGCGGTTTGTTGAGCACGTTTAGTATGGAGGTGACGCTTGGGAACTTTCTTCCATCGATGGTGTAATATCGTCCGGCCATTTTTCAGGTGTGCTCTTTAGCGCAAAACAGCTATCTCAATCAATCTTGCACTGCAATGTTATTCGGGAGTTTACTCTGCAATCGAGCCAATGACGACTGTTTTTCGCTCGCGAAAACCGCAAGATAAAAAATAGAGACAGGTACTTTGTACCTGCCTCTTTCCAATCGTGCACTTAGTCCGCATCTTCGAAGTTATCCTTGAAGTTCGGTTGCTTGGGACGTAGAACATTGACGATGTTGTCCCAAACATCACCACTTTCGGACGGGTTGCTGTGTTCGGTCAAAATCTGGACTTCTTTACCTTCCAGTATTTTGGCGTTGAACGGTCGTGTCGGTGCGGCCCCCGTGGCCTTGTAAACAAGGTCGTAAAGGGCGCTCTTTGGACGGAGGCTCTTGTTATACCTTTTAGGAAGCTCCATTTTCGTTTCTTTGTCGATGAAGGTGACCTTCACCATATCTTTAACACCGAATCTTCCTGTATCCACTTCGCCTAAGTCCTCAACCGTATCGATTATCACATCGTGCATGCCTTCATCGAATATCGGCTCATGCGGCTTATCGCGTATCCACAGTTCGGCCATAGCCATGCTATTCACCTCCTATCACGTTTTAATAATCCGGTGATGGTTACCTCGTTAAATCGGCTATAAGCGCCGCTATCTTGTCATCCTCTAAGCTCAGCCGCTCAACGAATTGCCGTGTTTTTTCAGCAACTTGCTCATCCGTGCCGTTGTCGTGCTGATGGATGTGCATCACGACGGCGCTGATGAGGTTTGAGCGTTCTATAGGCCCTGTTTTGCTGGACCTTCGAGCCAAGCGAAGCTTCTCAAGAGTTTCCCTCACTAGTTGAGCTGCTTTGGCCTGGTCTTTGTGCTCTGAATGTTCCTTAGGGTTTGCATAAGTGACGGCATTTGCATAGAAATGTGCACAAAAATCACAAACTTTTGACATGTCCCCTTCACGTAGGGAGTTTTGTGAATAATGCGTACAAAACGGGCTAAACGCCGTCGTGTCTACGTTCGGCGCCAGACCAGCGGGATACTCTAGCACTTCATCGGGTTCAAGCAAGCGCACATATTTCCATTTGCGAGCTCCTAAGCGATCTTTATAGGGTTTGAACCCGAACGCGGTCAGGTGCTTGCCTAACGATTTGGCACTTCGGACTCGCCGTGTATCGTAATGCGCTTGCGGGCTGTCGTACGCATCCCACAAGCTAGACGTATATTCCTCGAACGGCGTCCCATCTGCATAACAGCCAACGGCGCACGTATCTGCAATGAACTCATACACTGGACTCATCGCCAGCTGATACGCCAGGGTAGCTGCCCTTATGACTGTCGGGGCCCGGAGGCCGTCACACTTGCCACCTTTACTCAGCTTATACCACGTCACCGCACCATCAAGCGCCCACGCCAAAAGGGCCTTTTGAGCGCCAAGGTCGGTTTTAAAGTAATTTCTAAGGTTCTTGTCTCGCTCTTCTAGAGGGATTACAACGTCAAACGGCACCACGTAAAAACGCCTGAAGGCCGCTTCATCGTCATATTCAATCCTCGGCCGGTCGTTTGCAAACAGCCACAACTTAAAGATGGGGTCGAAGCTGATGGAATGCTGGCTGTAAGGGACCCGAGCGACGTACGTCTCGCCCGAAACGAGCGTTTTTACCAAAGCTCCGTTAAACTTCGTGTTCTTGTTCACTTCGTTGCAGGCGACAGTTCTCAGCCCAATAAGTCGTGTCACATCTTCTCGCGGGCTGCCACCGCTTGCCGTCCTGTCAGCCAGAAACGTGGCAAACTTGGACACGTCGCCGTAAGACGAAGCATTGCCTAACAGTGTGGCCATAAACGTGCTTTTACCGGTGGCTCCAGCACCATAGCCAAAAAATAATGCCTCTTCGCTCGTGAGTCCGGCTAAACTATAGCCTACAGCACGTTGTAAAAAGTCGCGCACCTCGGCATTGGGCTGCACGCGTTCTAAGAATGCGTCCCAGATCTCATCACGAGCGCCCGGCTCATACGGTATATCATTAAAGTGGGTGATATAGTCCTCTCGACTGAAAGGTCGGACCTTGCCGGTACGAATATCAAACGTGCCTTGGGCCACGTTGTACAAGAGAGGGTCAGTGTCGAATCTATGGACGCTTATCTCCAAGTCAGCCTTAGCACTTTCAACAATTGCGTCCAAGCTGTTTTTAAACGCAGTGCTTTGAGCCCAGCTGTTGTATCTCCAAACCATCGCCTCCTTTTCTTTAACACTCAGGTTTTTCAGGCGTTCAATCAGAGTCGCCTCTTCTCTAATTATCCACACGACCTTTCGAGCGCACGCCCTGACGTACTCGTTCGAAACTTCAGTCCAGTGCGTGCCATTGTATAGGAGCCAGCGCCGCGTCTCTAGGCACCAGCGCAAACTGTCTCCAAAATATGACAAAAACCGCTCAATATTGGCTAGCGCATCAAGCCGCCGCAATCGAAGTACTTCTGTCTTTTTCGTGCCACCAACTGTAGTCGTAACTGTTTTACATATCGCCGCCTCTTCAGGAATCTTACCCTCATCGCGCAGCACTTCTAGGCAACGAATGACGGTGTCGTGTTTAAGTGGCCCTGCGTTTGCGCAGTCAATGAATCCCTCACGCACTGCTGTCCACGTCAGCGGGTCGCCGCCCGTATTGTGTCTAAAACAATGCCACAGGTCTCGGGACATGTTGAGCGATAGATTCCCGCTGCCCGTGGCGCCGTGTATCGGGTGCTTGATTAGATAGCCTTCGCTCGTCTTTTTAGCATCTTTAGGAATGGTGAGGACATCAGTCAGCCTTATGTTGTACTCTTCGCAGATAGACTGACCAGAGCCGCGCTCACGCGCTAGCTTTTTCCAATCCGTAGGTATCTCAGGTTTTATCGCATCTTGTACCCACGGTTTAGGCAGAATACTCAGCGGCTGCCTCTCTATCACATAATATTCAAAGCCGTCGACTACGCTAGGCTGCGCTACTACGTACCCTTTAGCTTTAATATCAAGCCCTGGGGCATACTCAACTTTAATGAGCTCGTCGCGCCACGCGTCTGGATATTTGAAATAGTAGTGTTTGCCGTGCTTCGTTGCTATTGTGTACGTATCCGGTAAAGCTCCAAGCCGAGTTTCATGTTCGATAAGTCGCGCTACCCCGTCTTTACCGCCTTTGTTGTCGACGTCGATGACGAAAAAGTTAGTAACAACGCCGACCCGTATACCTATGTTTGCATCTGGAGCTGCAGCCCACCACTGCCGAATAGTCGATTCGTCAGTGGTCGCATTGTAAAATCCATTATCTGTCAGTGGATTCTTAGCGCCTGGCATGAGCGGCAGCACTGAATAGTCG
>PMYA01000133.1:15022-28277 GCA_003170935.1 Methanobacteriota archaeon | reverse complement strand
AAGACCTATCGAGAGGATGTGCATCGGACGCTTACTGAGTTAATCGAGAAGGGCATGGTGCGTCCCTCGCTCGATTCACCTACACTTTATTCGGCCGTAGACCTCGAGACAGCGCTCGGAGCCGCACTCAAAAAGCAAGAGAGCGAACTGCGCGAGATGGAGACACGAAAACGAGAACTGCAGGAGCTGTCAAAGCAGCAGCTCTTTCGCCCCTCTGATGAGGTTTCTACGTTCAAGATCATAAAGAGTGTAAAGGAATTCGTCGCTACTACCGTTACTCTCACATCTTCACATCTTCGACAAAAGAAGGATTCTTGTATGTAGTTCCTGCGACCGCGTTGGTAATCACTTCCTTGTTCGGCATAAACGCGGAAGTCAAAAAAGTCATCGAGGGAGGGGGGTCTGTCAGGGGCATTAGTGATATTAATTACGCGGATATCGCGCCCGCTCAAGAGGTCCTCGACATTGGCGAAGATTTACGGCACTACAATGCATACGGAGGGGTATTTTTCGCGGTGGTCGACCGGAAACATTGCGTTAGTGCAATAAACGTCGATATCAACCGTATCTCACTGAATGAACCTATCTCATTGCTGTGGGCCGATGACCCGAAGTACGCAGAGTATCTCACAGCCACCTTTGAAATGTTGTGGGAACAGTCAATCCCTGCAGAGGAGCGGATAAGAGAGCTGCAAAAGCAGGGCCCTCCGCCGGTTAATTGACAGCGTGGATTAAAACGTATCCCCGCGCTACTGCGTAATTTACTTACTGTTTTTTGTGATCTTCGTTTTGAGAGGCTCTATCGTTAGCGCTGAGAGTTGCAAAGTAGCCACGTTGCTGTAACACCGTTGGAACCTCAAAAACTCTCTAAAAATGGTCTCAAATCAAATTTCGAAACGGCAGCTACTGAGCATCAGACTTGATTTAAAACAGGTCTACGAATAATTCAGGAAGACGATGAATATAACAAGGATTAAATCGAGTCATTTACCTTCGCTATCTACAAAAATGCAAAAAAAGTGCGGGCAGCCTCATCAGTGGAAGGTGGAATAGTGAGGGAAGAGTATGACGTCGTTGTTGTTGGAGCGGGGCCAGGAGGATCCACAGCAGCTCGTACGGCTGCTGAGGAATGTGATGTGCTGCTGATTGAGAAGCGTCAAGAGATAGGTTCGCCGGTGCGCTGCGCCGAGGGCGTGCTTAAAAGTCCGTTCTTGGAATTCGCGCACCCCGATAAGAAGTGGATTTCCAGTTATATCCGCGGGTACAGAATCTTCGCTCCCGATGGTACGATGCTTGAGATATCAGCGGAGGCGTTAGGCATCGAGGGCGAGCTGGCTTACATCCTTGAACGCAAGATTTTCGACAGCGAGCTTGCGAAAGACGCGGCGCGGGTCGGTGCAGACGTTATGGTGCACACCCGTGCTACAGGGCTCATAGCGGAAGACGGGTTAGTAAAGGGCGTCAAAATCAACAGACTTGGCGAAGATCTCGAGGTACGCTCAAAAGTTGTGATAGGCGCAGATGGAGTGGAGTCACAGATCGGCAGGTGGGCGGGAATTAATTCTGCGCTTAAGCTTAAAGACGTTGGGACAGCTGCTCAGTATCTAATGGCCGATATCGACGTGGTAGAAGATTTCTGTGAAATCTACGTCGGCTCGCGAGCACCAGGAGGTTATGCTTGGGTTTTTCCTAAGGGTGAAAAGCTCGCAAACGTAGGGATTGGCATGCTAACGAGCATGATAAGCGGAAGCCGACCTATAGATTATCTAAATAATTTTGTCTCGCAACAATTCCCCGAGGGACAACAACTTGGACTAATCATGGGGAGCTGCCCCTGTAGCGATGAGCTTAAAACCACAATATGTAACGGACTGATGTTGGTGGGTGACGCTGCGCACCATTGTGATCCTCTTAGCGGCAGTGGCATTATTAGCGCAATGGAAGGAGGAAAAATAGCAGGCAACGTTGCAAGGAAAGCAGTGCAACAACGAGACTCTTCGGTTCGAGTCCTTAAGGAGTATGAAAACAAGAGACATCGAGCACTTTTCGGTAAATTGCAACACCACAACTATAAAATCAAAGAATTAATGGTAACCTTATCTGACAATGAGCTCAATAAGCTTATCCAGACATTCAAGGGCGTAAAACCTCAGGAAATGAGCTTTGCAGGTTTAGCGAAGCGGTTAGTTGTAGTGAATCCGAAGGTTCTTCTTATTATGTACAATCTGGCGCACTTAAAAGAACTAACAGACGTGCTCCTGAAAGATAACTAAAAGATTCACTGCAACGGAGCGCGTCATACTACTTTAAGCGTGATCGCGCCGCGTTTCAGCGAAGGAGTAACAGCACTCGCCCGAGATGGGAACATTAGCTAAATGACTTCTCAGTGGTAAAATCTACCGCTGAGTTGATCTGTGCCAGTATCACTCTCCGTCTTCGACAAAGCGTGCAAGGATCAATCTACGCGAAAAACGGATATTTGGTGTTGACAAAGCAACTTCCTCCGCGTTTTAGGAAATTTCGGTTTGAAACCGTAGGACTTATGGCAATCTTGTTTTAAGCTAGCCCCCTTTTTAGACAAACCTTAACTAGAGCGCCGAATGTTCCCACTGCTTCATCACACTAGCTGTGTCATCCTTCGTTGCGGCGCATCGGTTGCACTTAGGACGGGCGCTTGCCATATTTTCACAATACAAATACCACTTCTTGTGAAACGCCACCGCACGTCTCGTCCAATCACAGCTATTTCGCAGAAGCTCACGAACTAAGAAGCGACTTAGACACGCCAAAAGCTTATTAACTCGTGTTTCACATCTGCTATGATGGACGACGAGGCAGAGTTCATTACGCGCCTGATCGGGTTTGGGCTCAGCGAGAAGGAGGCGAGAACGTATCTTTACCTCCTTAAATACGGCCCTAAGACTCCGTCGCCGCTCGCAAAGTCATTAAGAACGTATCGAGAGGATGTGCATCGGACGCTTACTGAGTTAATCGAGAAGGGCATGGTGCGTCCCTCGCTCGATTCACCTACACTTTATTCGGCCGTAGACCTCGAGACAGCGCTCGGCGCAGCACTCAATAAGCATGAGAGCGAACTGCGCGAGATGGAGACACGAAAACGAGAACTGCAGGAGCTGTCAAAGCAGCAGCTCTTTCGCCCCTCTGATGAGGTTTCTACGTTCAAGATCATAAAGAGTGTAAAGGAATTCGTCGCTACTACCGTTACTCTCACATCTTCGACAAAAGAAGGATTCTTGTATGTAGTTCCTGCGGTTACGCTGGAGATAAGCGCCCTGTTCGGCATAAACGCGGAAGTCAAAAAAGTCATCGAGGGAGGGGGGTCTGTCAGGGGCATTAGTGATATTAATTACGCGGATATCGCGCCCGCTCAAGAGGTCCTCGACATTGGCGAAGATTTACGGCACTACAATGCATACGGAGGGGTATTTTTCGCGGTGGTCGACCGGAAACATTGCGTTAGTGCAATAAACGTCGATATCAACCGTATCTCACTGAATGAACCTATCTCATTGCTGTGGGCCGATGACCCGAAGTACGCAGAGTATCTCACAGCCACCTTTGAAATGTTGTGGGAACAGTCAATCCCTGCAGAGGAGCGGATAAGAGAGCTGCAAAAGCAGGGCCCTCCAAAAGGTTATCAGAAATCTTGAGCTCACATTCAGAATGCTAGTGCTCCAACAAATTCTGTTCACTAACTTAAAAAGTAGATCAGCAACGGTGGGAACCACTACTCCTTTTGTAGCACGTGCATGTAATAACACCCTACGTGTCTTTCTACGCTTATTGGCAAAAGGAGTATATGGATAGTATTCTTTACAACGTCATGTGGGACAAACGTGTTGACTGCTCGTGCTAAGGTTGGGCGGCGGAAGTAAAAACGCGCTAAACGCTTAAACCTGAAGAGAGATGGCAATACGCACTGAGTGAGGTCCTTAACTTCAGTTATAGAAAACTCTTTTCGCATGTAGTCTTCAACCACTTGCACATACTCAATCGTCTCACATGCAAGGCTCTTTGATATAAGCCTCCACATAACCCCCTCAGAGGGGTTCAGCGGTTCAACACGGTTTCGTTGATACCCGTCGAAGACGATCAAAAGCCCGCCTGTTCGTAGTTTCCTCCTAGCTTCGTGAAGGACTCGCGACTTGTCGGTCGCATAGCATAAAGCCTCAATGATGTAGATAATATCGTACGAATCGTCCTCAAATTGACTTAAGTGGTGGAAGTCACCAAAATAAAAAAACGCGTTCGGCGGCGTTGTATTACGGTTCAGAGGCTTGTTGGACAAATCAACTCCGTCGAATACGACGTTAGGATTACGGCGCGCGAGGAATGCGATGTTTGGACCTAATCCAGATCCGAGCTCCATTACTTTTTTGGCGTCTCTCTCTCGTATATAACGCTCGATTATTCGTGCGTGCTCTTTATGATCATCCTTCTTGTATTTCCCGTCGTAACTGATCCCATAGTGAAAAAACCCGTGAGAATTGTAAAAAAGCAGCGTTAGCCTGTTGATGAAATAGTAATGGATGATCTGCGGCCTTGCTTGTCGTTTTTCGAGAATATTGGAAACGTCAAATACGTTTCGCACCTGATTAAGAGATGACTCCAGATTGTCGCTACGTTTTGCTACCCGTTGTTCCATTTTTCATCAGCTAAGTGTTGGCTGTTTCTTTGTAAATGGTATTAAGCGCCCCAGACCATGAAGGGCACTATGTAAGCGACGCCGGCGACCCCGACGACATACGGCCAGTATATCGTGAAGATCCTCAGCCGTTCTATCACATTTTCGGTATTAGATGCTTTCAGGAGGGCCAGGGAAAAAACGACCGCGACGCCCCCCCAAACGGAAATAGGAAACAAGTAGGCGACACTGACAACTCCTACAAAAAATGGCAATGGCGACGTTATTACAGAAAAAAGGAGGAAAAGAGCGCCGACGATCGATGCTACACGTATACCACGTGTTGCAGCAAGGGTGGGATACCCCACTTTAAGATCTCCCTCTAAGGTCAAAATGTCTTTTAGAACGTTCAATCCTATCGCGCCTCCGGCAATCAAACCAACGAACGATAACGATGCTGCGTTAATTGTTTGAAATACCACGGCTCCTGAAAAAAGGGCAATCGTTGCTCCCAAATACCCCATCAACAAGTTGCTCACGAACCCAGAAAGTCGCTTTATTACACGCGAATAGATAATGAAAAGCAGGACATTGATTGCAACTATTCCAAAGGCAATGAAGTTTATCGTAAGCGAGACCCCGAGCGCCACAAAAAACGTCAGCGCAGAAAACTGCGCGGCGCGTGCGGGAGATATCTGATTTGCAGAGAGGGGCCTTTCTGGATGCGTAAGCGCGTCTGAATCACGGTCGCAATAATCGTTTATAGCCGAGCCTCCCGCACATGTGAACGCAACTGCGATAACGGCTAAACCAATCAGCGCGGGGTCGCACGATCCTTTTTGAAAGGTCACGGTAAAAAGAACGCACAAAAAGCTAAGTGCGAGTATATAAGGCAGCCGCATAAGCGAGGCATAAGCTCGTAATTTCTCACTCAGTCGCATCTGTCTCAGATGCATCTGGAATATCGCCTATAAGTAAGTTCTCATCTCACACTCCCACAGTGACAATAGATTGCAGACTGCGCGGCTCTGGAAGTATAACGACTAGAGATGCTCATCCCAAAATATTTGATCACGTTTCTGGCATGAAAGTCGTCTATGTTGATGCGCACAAACAGATTTGGCGATGGATAATCTCACAAATTCGAGTATAATAGCGAACAAAACAGATTTCATGTAACGTGTTACTAGGATCAACCGAGCGTCTGAAGCAGTGATGAACGCTAAGTGGGTAGTGCGAATTGGATTTACCGATAGTTTATACTAGCCGCCCTACCTACAGTTGTAGCAAAAAAATGATAATTCTCTGGCGCTTCTTTTAAACAAACTGTCTTAGAGGGTGTTAGATGACTCATACGGTGCTTAAGATAGGAGGCAGCTTGATCGCGGTCTCCAAGGACCTAATAACATGCCTCCTTGATGCCCAGTTGGACGTGCTCGTCGTACCCGGTGGGGGGCCATTTGCGGATACTGTCAGACGTTATTCGGACCGTATTAATGCAACCACCGCTCATTGGATGGCTATTCTCGCAATGAATCAGTACGCCTTTTACCTGACGGCTCCCGGAGCGAACATGGTAGAAGATACAAACGCCCTTCAGCGAGGAATAAACATTCTTTTGCCGTTTAAGATGTTATACGAAAGCGATCCGTTACCCCACTCCTGGAACGCCACCTCCGACTCTATCGCTGGGTGGGTTGCCCATTATCTCAACGCCAATCTCGTCATCGCAACAGACGTCGATGGAATCATCTTTGCAAAAAAGCTAGTAGCCCATGTCGAGGCACCCGAACTCAAGGAGGAGACGTGCGTCGATGCGTTACTTCCGAGGCTCTTGGAAATGCTCAACTTGGATTGCACGGTCGTAAATGGTCAGCACTTCCAACGTGTCCTCGACGCTATCCAAGGACACGAAACGATTGGCACGACGATTATCGGACGAAAGTAGTAAATAAAGGTCATCGCTCTCTATAGAATAGAAACAGCCAATTCGGGTGATTCTCACTTATCAACTAAAACATGAATGGAGAAGATGAAAATATGGAGAAGACATGTATTTCGTGCGGTGCACGGATGGCAAAGGACAGCAGCATATCCTATCCTTGCCCATCGTGTGGCGAGATCATCACGCGATGTAAGAAATGTAAGAAGTTAAGTAATCCATATCAATGCGCGTGTGGTTTCGGAGGCCCTTAGATGGGGGAAGTAGCAGTCCAGCTTAAAATTATGCCAAGCAGCCCTGACGTTGATTTGAAAGGTTTAAGCGACCAAATCACATCTCAGGTCGCGGATTATGGGCGGATGTACAGCTGTGAGGTGCAACCCATCGCCTTCGGGCTAAAAGCGTTAATGATCACTTTTATCGTTGAAGACAAAGAGGGTGGAACTGAAGCTGTAGAAGGTTCTATATCGCAAATTGGCGAAGTAGAAAGCGTTCAAGCGGTTGCCGTCACCAGAATGCTTTGATGTGCTTTGTGAACGACGGTACCACAGACAATGCACCGACCGGGATTCGAACCCGGGTTGTGGGCTTTCTTCACGAGTTGGAAGGCCCAAGTCATAGCCACTAGACCATCGGTGCGCGACGAAAAATTACTTTAACAGAACATATATTAATGCTTTGCACAACGCACGCAAAAAAATGTCCCGACGACAGAAGAAAAAGGAATTTGTGAGAGACATCGTTTTACAGCGTATAGACCGCCTCTTTGAAGAGGCTTTCATCGAGTTTCCCGCTAACGCGCAAAGAAGCGATCGCTACGTTGAGCTAGTGCAGAAATTAGCAACAAAACATAGAGTGCCTTTGCGAAAGACTTACAAAATGCGTTTTTGCAGAAGCTGCGGAGCATTTTTCGTGTACGGGGCGAATGCACGCGTTCGAATAAAAGACAAGCGGACCGTCATTACGTGCTTAAGGTGTCACGATATGAGACGTTATTAAATAAAAGGTTGCATCAGTATGGCTAAAGGGATAGAGGCACAAAAACTCAAGGCGCTTTCTTCAGAACTCGTACCGACGCTATGGATCGGTAAGAATGGCGCAAACGCTGCTATCGTACTTGAACTGCAAGAGCAGCTTAAGTTACGAAAAATGGTTAAAGTAAGAATTCTCAAAACCGCTTTGATCGAATCAAGTCGTGATGAGATAGCACACGAACTTGGTCAGGCATCGGACGCGCAGTTGGTCGATTTGAAAGGCGCAACTGCAGTTTATCTTTCGCCATACCGCATAAAACAGACGTCAAAAAACAGCGTTACGCATCAGAGAAAATGATATAAGTAAAAAGGACGTAAAATCGCTTGATTCCAGCAAGAAGTCCAATTTGGGAGATTAAATGACCACACTTTATGATGTTTCCGCAACCAAACTTATTGAATTGACCGCAATGAAGCTAAAGGATGATGAACGATTTGCACCTCCCGAATGGGCAACGTGGGTAAAGACCGGAGTGCATAAGGAGCACCCACCGCAAAACGATGACTGGTGGTACGTCCGCTGCGCTGCACTGCTAAGGCGGATCGCAATTGACGGTCCTGTCGGGACCCAACGCTTGCGCTCTGTTTATGGTGGCAAGACTGATAACTCAGTAAAACCCGAACGTTTCGTTAAAGGCAGCGGTTCCATAATTCGAAAAGCAATGCAGCAGCTCGAAAACGCAGGCTTAGTGAGAACGACCCCAAAAGGCCGAGAGATCTCGTCGGAGGGTAGAGCGTTCTTAGATAACGGCGCTTATGAGCTCTCAAAAAGCGCGTAGCTGATGCAGAGGGTTAATTATGGACGATGACTTGGAACAAATACGGAAACGGCGCCTCGAACAACTCCAAGCACAACAGAGTGGGGTGCAAGGGCCGTCCACCGAGGAGATCGAACAAGCCCAAGCCTTAAAAAGCGCGCTCCTGCGACAGGTGTTGACGCCTGAAGCGCGAGAACGACTCAACAGCGTCAGATTGACTCGACCCGACTTTGCGGACTCGGTAGAATCACAACTGCTTGCGCTACATCAAAGCGGACGGCTTTCTGGACAGATAACCGACGAACAACTTAAGCAACTCCTCAAAAAACTTGCCCCCAAAAAGCAGAACATACATATCACGCGCAGATGAAAATCGGCGTTTTATTTAGCGGGGGCAAAGATAGCACACTAACAGCGATTCTTCTAAGTCCCTTCGCACAAATTGAACTGATTACGGTTTCCTTCGGAATCATATCGAATGATGCAGCCATGTTGGCGCAGATGCTCGGTTTCCGCCACGTAATGATTAGCTTAGAAAGAGAATTCACAATGGCTTCCATAGACACGATGATCAAAGACGGATACCCCAGCAGGGGACTCAATGAGGTACATAAAGCAGCGCTTGAGCGTGCAGCAGAACGCTATCGCATAGTAGCAGATGGCACACGGCGCGACGACAAGGCACCACTATTAACTTTACAGGAAGCGCGAAGTTTTGAGGACCGTATGCACGTCGACTATGTCCGCCCACTTCTCGGTTACGGACGACGCATGATTGATTGCCTAGCTGCAGAACTACTTGAGGTCAGCTATGGCGAGTGTATCTCGTTTGACTATGAAGTCGAGCTTCGTCGACTCATGGAGCGTTTATACGGCGACCAAACCGTAAACCGCGTTTTTCCAAAAGAGCATCTTCAATCGAAGGTCACAGGACGAAAATCGCGAATCTTTGAGCGACAAATGGCGTAAACAATTATTAACGATGAATAGCAAAAGGCTACTCTGATCGTCAGGGTATTTAAACTGCCAAGCAATCCGACGACTTCATCCACAGAGGGACTGCAATGAGCAAAGTAACAAAGGGAAAAAAGAAACGGCTCGCGAAAGCGACAAAGCAAAATAGGCGGGTGCCCGCGTGGGTGATAGTGCGAACAAACCGCACGGTAAGTACCCACCCGAAGAGAAGGCACTGGAGACGAGGTCGCCTTAAGGTGTGATCGTTCATGGCGAAGGACACGAAAATTGAAGAGGAGCGTGTGTATACAATACCACTAAGAGCGGTCAAACATACGCCACGATGGAGACGCAGCAAGAAGGCGATGTCAGAAATTCGCAAGTATCTCGCCCACCATTTAAGTGCAGAGCAAGAAAAAGTCAAACTTGATCGATCTATAAATGAGAAAGTTTGGGAGAGGGGTTCGAGCAATCCGCCAAACAAGATCACTGTACGAGCAATGAAATTCGATGACGGTGTCGTCGAGGCAGAACTCGCCACCGAATCGTGAATAAGATTAACGAGCAAAGAACCCAGGCCTCGAGGCGATAACGTGGTTAAGCGCATCACGATAGGTGGTAGTGCCGTGCTCGGCGTCTTTGCTAGGTGTACTGAAGATTTCTTGCTAACTGCGCCACCAATGTCTGATGAAGCGCAGCTGAACTTCTCACAAGAACTCGGAGTAACCACGGTCCCAACTCTCGTTGGCTCGAGTTCAATTGTCGGTTCGCTCGTAGCTGGCAACTCGAACGGATTTGTCGTTTCCGGCAACACGCTAAGAAACGAAGTTGCACAACTCAAAAAACTTGCCGAAGGTTTAAAAGTGCAAAAACTTCCTGGAAAAATCAATGCAGCAGGAAACGTCATTCTCGCAAATGACACCGTAGCGCTGATACACCCTGGTTTAATAGCTCGAGCTGAACGAGTCGTTTCTGAGACATTAGGTGTGGACGTACAGCGTGGTACGGTAGCAGGCTTAAAAACAATTGGAATGGCCGCGTATGCCACCAACAAAGGTGTTTTGGCGCATCCAAAAGCGACAGAGACTGAACTTTCCAAGCTAGATGAAGCGTTTGGCGTTCCGGTCAACATAGGCACAGTAAATTATGGATCCCCACTCGTAGGTTCTGCGCTTCTCGCTAATACGAAAGGCTACGTCATCGGTAGGGACAGCACAGGAATAGAGCTCGGGCGAATAGAAGATTCACTAGGGTTTCTCTAACCTTTAAAACGAGCCCAGCATCCAAAAATAACGGGATTTGGATAGCTATTTAACAGATAACCCCGCGAGTATTCCAATAATTAAAAGGCGCTTTACACGAGAATGTTAACATCATAAGCGACATCAAAAGGCGTTCATAGCATCGTCATTATGGATGGTAAGTAATGGAAACAAAAACCTTTCAAATAACGGGTTCCTTTAAAGCAGGGCGCTCATGGGAACGCTTTTCAAAAAGAGTTTCGAGCAATAACGAGAAAAATGCCGCCGAAAAGTTGTACTCGCTCATTGGCAGCGAACACGGCCTGAAGCGGAATCTAATTCGAATTGAATCTATGGTTATGAAAGACGCGTGATATCATGGCGAGCGAACAAGAAGTACGCGTGTTGCTCAGTCAACTACAACAATCTGAGGCAGAAGCCCAAGCTTATGAACAACAAATGGAGCTCGTCAGTTTCAGCTTAAGCGATATAGATAATGCAGTTGTTGCTGTTGAAGCACTTTCGAAGCCGGAGATAGGCAAAGAAACGCTCATACCAATTGGAGCGAATTCATTTGTCTATGGCACAATTCCTGAGACAAACAGAGTTATAATCGGGCTTGGAGCGAACATCTCCGCTGAAGTAGACGTCGCTGATGCAGTGTCATATCTCACTGAGCGGAAGAAAAAACTGACTGAAATGCAAGGACAATTCGCCGCTAGACTAAACCAGATCGGTTCCCAAATTTACGCACTACAATCAAAGTTGCAGGCTGTTCAATCGCAATTACAGGCGGAACCTTAAATGTTTGAGAGCTTAAGAAAAAAGCTCAAAATATTTAAAGAGAGCGTCAGCACTGAGGAAAGCGAGCTCAATAGCGCCACGATCGAAGCCTCAGAGGATAAGACAACACCATCTGATGAGGCGCCAGAAGAGGCCTCGTATGAAACGACGACACAAAAAGTTGTTGACGTTGAGGCAATTGGACATGCTTCTGAATATGGCGAACAAGTTCCTCAGCGCATTGAACCGAGCAACGGAAACGTATCCACACAAGACAAATCCATTTTTGAACGAAAAATCAAAGGCAAGGACCTCGAAGATTCACTATGGGACCTTGAGATAGCACTTCTTGAAAGCGACGTTGCGGTCTCAGTCACTGAAGAAATCGTAGAGACCGTAAAAGAAGAGCTTGTTGGTACAAAGAGAAAATGGCGCCAAGACGTTGGGACTCTCGTCGAAAAGGCGCTCCGCGATGGAATATTAAAAGTGCTCGATGTCAGTGGCCTTGATTTCGATGAATTCATCAAAAACACTCCAAAACCTGTCACTATAGTTTTTACCGGGATAAATGGAACAGGAAAAACTACAACCATCGCAAAATTGGCTTATCGCCTCAAAAATCAGGGTTATAGCGTAGTGCTTGCTGCAGGGGACACATACCGCGCCGGAGCTCTTGAACAAATTGAGCGCCATGCTGAAAAATTAGGGGTAAAGCTAGTCAAACACCAACAGGGAGCTGACCCTGCGGCGGTAATCTACGATGCGGTGCAATATGCACGAGCGAAACACAATGACGTCGTTCTCGCAGATACTGCCGGGAGAATCCACACTAACGTCAACCTCATGAACCAGCTTAGGAAAATCGAGAGAGTCATAGACGCCGATTTAGTAGTTTTTGTCGACGAAGCCCTCGCAGGAAACGACGCTGTGGAGCGGGCTCTCCAGTTCAACACGGCAATGGCAATAGATGCATCGATTCTCACTAAAGTTGATGCCGATTCAAAAGGAGGCACTGCAATCTCAATAGCGCACGCAACGAGCAAGCCAATCCTCTTTTTGGGTATAGGACAGAATTATGAAGATATGGTCAAATTTGACCCGCAATGGCTTATGAATAGATTATTCGACGAGGCTGATGCGTAAATGGTGATGGAGAACCTAAGCAGCTCGCTCCGAGAAACGCTCAAAAAACTAGCTCGAGCCAACCGCATCGATGAAAAAACGCTAAATGAGGTCGTCAGGGACATTCAAAGAGCGCTCCTTAGCGCTGACGTGAATGTCTCTCTAGTGCAGCAACTGTCGAAACGCATTAAAGAAAGGGCGTTAAAAGAAGAGCTCACCGGAAAACTGAACCCTCGTCAACACGTCATAAACATAGTTTACCAAGAGCTTGTAGCACTCCTTGGCGAGCCGATAACAATCCCGCTTACTCATCACGCCGTAATCCTGGTAGGACTTCAGGGTAGTGGCAAGACGACCACTACAGTAAAGCTCGCGCGATTTTTTCAAAAAAAGGGCTTAAAAACCGCCGTTATCTGCGCCGACACGTTCCGCCCAGGGGCTTATGACCAGCTTTCGCAGCTGTGTGCAAGGATCAGCGTACCTTTTTACGGTGAATTAGAGAACGAGAACGCAGTTGATATTACGGCCCATGGTATCGCTGAGCTCAAACGCTACGATGTAATACTCGTTGATACGGCAGGGCGACATGCGCTTGAATCAGATCTTGTTCAAGAGATGATAGCCATCAACGATATCGCAAACGCTGACCAGCGCTTACTGGTGCTCGATTCTAGCATTGGCCAACAAGCGAGTGAACAAGCACGGGCATTCAACGAGGCTATAAGCTTAACAGGGGTCATAGTGACGAAGCTCGACGGAACAGCGAAGGGGGGTGG
>PMYA01000133.1:0-14994 GCA_003170935.1 Methanobacteriota archaeon | reverse complement strand
TCAAGACTTTAGTTGAAATGATCGAAGAAGAGCCACCTATAGAGATGGAAGAAGCAGAGGCGATGCTTAAAGGTGATTTCACTCTTAAAGATATGTACAAACAAATGGAAGCGATAGGCAAGATGGGGCCGCTTTCCAAAATCGTCCAAATGCTTCCGCTTGGTTCGCTCGGTGTCGATATCCCCGATGCTGCACTTCAATCGACGAAAGAGAGCCTAGAGCGTTTTAAAGTTGTCATGGATTCAATGACTGACGAAGAGCTCGAACATCCACGCATTATTCGCAGTTCACGTATTAAGCGGATCGCACGTGGCTCGGGCGTTCCTACTGATAACGTACGCGAGCTTCTGAAATATCATAAGGTGATGCAACGAACGATGAAAGGCGTTCGCTCGCAAAAAGATATGCAAAAGTTCTTCAGAAGACAAGGGCTTAAGTGACAAAAGAGACCAGATAGGCGCCTTCAGAGAAGTTCGAGTAACTCGGATTTTTGCTTTTCGTAGGCCTCGCTAGTAATGAAGCCTTTCTCACGCAACACATCGAGCTTCTCTATTTGCTCGATTATGTCCTCTTTTAAGCTCTGTTGCTTCACCTCGCCAGCCATCGTGTTTCCGATTATCTTTATGGATGATAAACTTTATGTATTCCCACACTAAATAACCTATTTTTTGCTTCGGCTCTCGTATCAGTTCTACCCGGTTTTAAAACGTGCGTAAAGTAAGCAGTAATATGAACAAGCCGCCGGAGGGATTTGAACCCTCGATCTGCTGATAATTCTTTGAGCAACGCTCAAATACGAATCAGCCGCTATGCCGAGCTTAGCCACGGCGGCCACGCATACTATGTCAAACACATATAAATGCTTTACACGTTCACTCGGGTAGCAGTCAGTAGCGATTGGCTTCAAACGGAGCCCGTGCAAAACAAGCTTGTCGCGGCATGCTACTACCCAAAGGCAGGGCCCAATTTAAAAAAAATCACACACATCATAACAGTTTTACTTAGTCTCCTCGACTCTACGAAACCGAGGGATATAGACGCTGGTCATCACGACTTCGATTTACAGCTGCATATGGAAGTAATCACCAGGATGTTTATATCCCTCAAAATCAAAATTCCACAGACTTATCATTTAAAATGGCTGACTGCAGTATTTGACTGAGCCACAATTTCACGACGAACTATTTCGCTGCGCAGCGACTCGTAAACAGACGTGACAACGTTAATAAAACAACCTGATTTTAATAACGGAGCAATGGTGACCAAAACCGCGATGCAGAAAATTGATTCCATCTTAGTCCGATACGGTGAAATTGGGATAAAAAGCGACAGAGTTAGAAGTCGTTATGAAAGCACGCTTGTCAAAAATATAGAAAAAGCGCTCAGTTTTTGCGAAATTCCCTTTGATTCTGTTATAAGAGATTTTGGCCGTATTTTCGTTCAAACGCAAGAAGTGGCGGCAGCTCAGACCATAGCACGTGTTTTTGGCGTGGTCTCGGTTAGCCCCGTCCAAACGAACGCAGCAACACTAGAAGCAATGAAAGACGCTGCATTACGAATTATATCGCCACTGCTTACGCACGGCAAATCCTTTGCTATTAGAGCACGTCGAACAGGAACGCACGACTACTCAAGCAAAGACATTGGTGTTGTGGTCGGAGAGGCGATTGAACAAGCAACGGGCGCGCCCGTGCGGTTGACAAAACCTGATGTCGAGCTGTTCATCGAAGTGAGGGCGGAACGCGCTTACATCTACACAGAAGTCATCGATGGAGTCGGAGGTCTGCCACTAGGAACTCAAGGAAAAATAATAGCACTCCTTTCCGGGGGGATCGATTCGCCGGTGGCAGCGTGGCTTATGATGAAGCGCGGTTGCACCATCATCCCACTGTTTTTCGACTGTGTGCCCTTCACAGGCGATGGCGGACGCGAGCGGGCGCTGTCTATTGTCAAAGCACTTGCAGTGTGGGCGGGACGTCCTTTAGATCTTGGAATAGTGCACCATGGGGCTAATTTAGAGCAGTTTAAGAGTTTAGCCCCACGAACAACCTGTGTTCTTTGTAAGCGGATGATGTATCGGATCGCCGCATTGGTCGCTAAAGAAGAACACGCACAAGGTATCGTTACTGGAGAAAGCATTGGCCAGGTCGCGAGCCAAACGACCAAAAACCTCTTAGCCATCGACCAAGCTGCTGATGTTCCCGTGTACCGTCCGTTAGCATGTCTTGATAAGACAGAAAGCATAAAAAAAGCGCGACGCATCGGCACTTACCATTTGTCGACAGCTGATCATCCTGGAGTCTGCGAGGCTACACACCGACACCCGACTACGAATGCAGATCTTTTCGACCTGAAAGCATTGGAAAAAGAGCTGCCGCTAAATGAACTAACCGCTGCAGCCTCAAACAGTCTTGTTTGGCACCGGATCTATCCCGAAAAGTCATATCGATGGGTTTTATGTCCTGAGCGTTCGCAATAAAAGATTGATCTGCTTCGGATTGGTCTGCTTCGCGATGGTCGCTTTTCTACCGGACTTTTTGTTTTGCTGAGCTAATGCACGCTATGCACGTTTCGCCATTATCCCGGAATATCGGTCCAGCTTTTCGTTACTTCTTCGAACCCCTTTTGCAGGTACTTTTCCTGCAGCAAGTTATCGACATCTGCAGCAAGCAAATTTGCGATCGAAAGCGCACAAAAGATTACGTCTACAACCTCCTCCTTAGCGGTCGCTTCTTCGCGTCGAACTGCAGTGGCGAGCTCCCCACATTCCTCTAAGAGGACCGATAAAAGAAAGAGCAACCCAGAAGCGTTATCAATCGTGCCGCACCTGACTTTAATTTGCTTTTGGATTTCTGCTAGATCCATCTTAACTTCGCGATGCAGCTAAGCGGACGTCATCGACACGAATCGTCTTCCTCCCTGCGTGCTGCGCCAATATCAAAGCTCGTTCAGTGAGATCGATCACGTAGTTTTCCATGACGTTGGCAAGTGCCTCAGCTGCCTCTTGGCTTACGCGTTCCGCGCCTGCCTTTCGAAGAATTCTATCAACGGGAGCTATGGGTAATTCAGTCATTTGAGTCTCCTAACTTTTTCCGGATATTTCCAGTTCACAAGCTAGCATCATTGTGTTCCTTTCTGCTACTTGAAAGGGGTGGCCATCCAGTCCCACGACTTGCCACAACGCGGTTCCTGTGCACTTCCATTTATGAGTGCAGGACGTATAGTTGGATCGTCCCAAGGACGCCGCTCCTCGTCAGGTGCCACGTAGTCATAGAGTCTGTTAACGAAATACACTAGAAAGGCACGCTGGTCGCCGATGGCTTTAAATCCGTGCCAATAGTGTCCGGGGATACGGACTAGCTGTAAAACGTCGCTTGTGAGGATAATCTCATTAAGTTCTGTGGTCTCATCGTCAAACGCACAAAGCTTGACGGCACCGCGCAACACGACGAAGAGGTCAGTTTGTCCCCGAGTGTGTCGATGCCACGCCCTAACGACGCCTGGATAGGTGATTGAGAAATTACATTGCTGGAGTGAATCATCAGCCATCCAGTCTTTTCTGACTAATTCTGCGAAGAATCCTCGCTCATCTGCGCGTTTGGTGAGCGGTTTCGTTTCAACCCCTTGAAGCATGTATAGAGCACAACTTTGTGTTTCTAGTTTAACTTGTTTGCGTTATTGCGCTACGTATCTGCAATCGCAGTGCGCTACGTCATTGTTCGTCCGACCAACAAAACGACCGTGAGTGCGAAGGTAAACATCGACGTGAAGAGCATAACGTTTAACGCGCGAGTAACGGTAGTTCGTGTAATTTCGCCTTTTCCTTCGCCTATTTCATAGTTTAAAGGCTTAATTAGCGTCACGCCCAAACCCCCCGCGAACAAGGCGAGAGGAATGCCAGAGTTGATTGCTCGCTTCTTGTGTCGATCCCGTTTTAAAACAATCCACGCTTTAGCACATGCCGCTTTGCCTGACGTTATGTAGAACCCTAACATCATAGGAACGACTGCAAGGCGCGTTGGAAGGTAGTTTAGAACATCATCCAGTCTAGCTGAAAACAATCCTGCATGCACGCGATAGTCTCTATAGCCGAGCATCGAATCGAGCGTGTTTACGACACGATAGCATATGGCGCCTGCGACGCCGAAAACGGCAAAGAACAAAAAGGGGGAAACAACACTGTCGATTGTATTCTCCGCTACCGATTCACATACGCTTGAAAGGATACACTCGCGATTGAGTCCCGCCCTATCTCTGCTAACGAGAGCTCGCAACTCGAACTGAGCCGCTTCGATTTCTGTGTAAGCTAGATCAGTTACGCGAAGTGCTTCTTTCTGCAGGGTGAATACAGTGAAGGATGACTTGAGCAAGTAAGCGCTTAGCAGAACATAGAGTGGCACAAACAATTCGTTCACGCTTGCTAAACGATAGCCGAGCAATTGAAAAAGCGCGACCGGCACGGTAAAGGCTACAATCACGCCTGTTGCTACAGCTGTTCCCTTTAGTCTTTGTGCTCGCTTAGTTCCCTTATACAGTCGCGTCTCCAGTGCTGCAACAATTCGCCCCATCCAAACGACAGGGTGCACCTGAGCAGGAGGTTCGCCAACAAAAGCGTCAAATATCAGCGCTATAGTAAGGATAAAGATCTGGAGGATGAGCCAAGAAGGCATTTCTTATAATCCAATGATTGAATACAACGCTTCGACGTCCACGTATTGTCGCACTACGTGAGCCAATTCATCAAAAGGATCCCTGTCGTACTCTGAGTGAAGAGTACACTTCGGATCAGTTAGCAATGGTGTGTTGTGGCGCATTCCTTTTCCCCGCTGCGAATGTCTCGAGTTAAGGTACTCCAACAGAACTGAGCGAAAGTTTTCGTTGTGGAACAAGCCATGTAAATAGGTGCCCAAGACAAGACCAGTGTCATCTTGAGTGCCATCGTCATCAAATATCGTGACATTAGCTATCGTTGCCCCCATATGAATTTCATATCCGCGTACTGTTTTACCTCTCAAGCTGTCGAGAAGTGGTCCATGTCCTGTAACGTGTTTTTCCACCTGTTTCGTCGCTTTACTGCACGAGTTAAAAACCGTGTGAGCGTGCAGCAGCTGTAACCCTTCTACTACCTTCCTTTCGTTTTTCAAGCCCTCAAAGCCCTCATCAACTATCGTTTCGCCAAGCATCTGAAATCCGCCACAGATGCCAATGATCGGAATAGTACCTGCACTCGCTATGATCTGCTTATCGATCCCCGACCGACGTATTGCAGCCAAATCGTCGATTGTATTTTTTGTGCCAGGAATGATCACCGCGTCTGGTGAACCGAGATCGCCGTCTAACGAAACATATCGGATTTGGGCGAAAGCCTGAAGAGGTTCAAAGTCAGTAAAATTCGAGATATGTGGAAGCTTAATAACCGCAATGTCTAGCACACTGTTTGAGGAGGGCAACACATCCCCAAGCGAAACGGAATCTTCTGAAGGCAACCGTACGTTAACGTATGGAATGATGCCTAGAACGGGGATCCCTGTGAGCTTCTCGAGCTGCGTCACTCCCGACTCAAGCAGTTTTTCGTCACCTCTAAATTTGTTTATGATAAAGCCTTTGATCCGACGCCTATCCTCAACGGGGAGCAATTGAACTGTCCCATAAAGGCTCGCAAAGACACCACCTCGCTCAATATCGCCTATAAGAATAACGGGAGCGTCAACACTTTGGGCAACTCGCATATTTGCTATATCTCGGTCATAGAGGTTGATCTCTGCGGGACTACCAGCACCTTCTATTATGACAATCTCGTATGAACGAGACAACTGTGCGAGCGAATCGCAAACGTGCTTAAAGATGACATTAACTGAATCGTAGTACTCACCAACTCCCCTATCACCTAAGGGTTTCCCATGCAAGATGACTTGTGATATCGAATCACCCTTAGGCTTCAACAAAATTGGATTCATGTCAGCTGACGGTTCAATTTTAGCGGCCCACGCTTGTACGGCCTGCGCAATACCAATCTCATCGCCGTCCTCCGTTACCCACGAATTCAAGCTCATGTTTTGTGACTTAAAAGGCGCCACCTTGAACCCGCTATTAACCAACAACCTGCACAGCGCAGCAGTTAAAACACTCTTGCCTACGTGAGACGCGGTCCCACTAATCATTAAAAAACGGGCCATATACCAAGATACCTAACGCTGCTTACTGCAATTCCTGTTTCACAGGATGTGCAGTGTGAGTTCACACTTCTTCTCGCAGAACGTGATAAATAGTTGTTGGAGAGCACGAAAACGAGTTTGACGCGTGGCCTATTTTGTAAAGCAATCCAAACTGAATACGAGTTTCACTAGCAAAAGATGCCTGATGACTGCACAATATTCAGACACGCGCCGGGTTTATAAGGCCACCCTGTATCATTAAGTCGGCAAGGACGAGCGCAACCATAGCTTCAGCGACTGGCACAATTCTCGGCAAAATACAAGGATCGTGTCTGCCAGAAATAGACAGATCAACTTCCTGCAACGTTTCTACATTAATTGAGGTTTGCTGCATTCCAACTGAGGGCGTCGGTTTTACAGCAATTCTGCAGACGACTGGAGCTCCAGTAGAGATGCCACCAAGGATTCCACCAGCTTTGTTCGTTTTCGTTTCAACCTGCCCGCCTTTTGCAGTGAACGGATCGTTCATTTCTGTTCCTTTGAGTCGTGCTGAGCGAAAGCCGGCACCAATCTCGACCGCCTTCACGGCACCAACACTCATCAGCGCTTTTGCCAGTTCTGCGTCTAGTTTTCCAAATACAGGCTCACCAACTCCCGTCGGAACATTAAAGGCGACGATTTCTGCAATTCCGCCTACACTGTCACCTGCCTTTTTCATTCGTTCAACACATGCAACCATCTCATCAGAAGCAGCTGCATCACAGCATCGTACGATGCTCCTCTCTGCTAGCATCAAATCTTCAGGACTTTCAAAAACGAACTTCGATTGTATTCCGTGAATTTCGACAACATGTCCAAGCACTCGGATATCTCGAAGCGCAAGTAACTGCTTAGCTATAGCTCCTGCAGCAACGCGTGCCGCCGTCTCACGCGCTGAAGCTCTGCCGCCACCTCGGTGATCTCGCCATCCATACTTAGCTTGAAACGTGTAATCGGCATGTCCTGGGCGCGGCACATAACGCAGCTCATCGTATGTACGCGAATCAACATCTTCGTTTTGTATGATAATGGAGATCGGCGTTCCGAGCGTCTTGTCTTCGAAAATACCGGATAATATCTGCGCTGTATCACTTTCGGATCGCTGCGTGGTGACAGAACTTTGGCCAGGGCGTCTACGATCAAGTTCTTTTTGGATATCTTCAGGAGTGATTCGCAACCCTGCAGGACAGCCGTCGATGACCGCCCCCGTGGCTGGACCATGACTCTCACCCCAAGTCGTTACCCTAAACAAACGTCCCCAGGTGTTCATAACAACATCTTAAACAATAAGTTTAAACGGATTCAGCGCTCAACGACTCGAGATTTGCTCCAAGGGCGAAAATATCATCAAAAAAGTCTGGGTAGGATACTTTTACCGATTCCGCTGTGTCAATCTGAGTTTGTCCATCCGCCGCTAACGCAGCGACAGCGAGAGACATAACAATACGATGGTCTCCGTATCCTCTTAAAGAAGCTCCTTTGGGGTTTCCGCCCTTGATTCTTAAAACGTCACCCTCTTGCTTGATGTCGACCTGCATCTTGCGGAGCTCAGTAATAATGGCGGCGAGTCTATCAGTTTCTTTATAACGCAAATTTGCGACGTTAAAAATGTCAGTGGTCCCTTCTGCGTAAGCGCCTAGAACCGCTAGTATCGGAACAAGATCTGGGATGTCATTTGCATCTATGGTAACGCCATGAAGCTCAGCACCGTCAATGGTAACCACATCATGTTGCCACGAGATGTTGGCCCCCATCTCTTTAAGAATAGTCACTATCCTCTTATCGCCTTGTTTTGATTCTAAGAGATTATGAACACTTATCCGTGAGTTCGTAATGGCGGCTGCACTAAGATGGAGAGCTGCAGACGAAAAATCGCCGGGAATGAGAAAATCTGTGTCCGCAAAGTTCTGACAGCATGGTACCATGAACTCGTTGTAGTCGGTGCTTACGTTGATCTGTGCTTGATTCAGCAATTCTAGCGTCATGTCGACATACGGCCGTGATTGTAGATTGTGTACATTTAGCGTCGTGTCTGCTTGACAAAGAGGACATGCAATTAAAAGCGCAGACAAAAACTGTGAGCTCATCGGTTTCGTAAGTGCTGATCTCCCGCCTGAAAGCACACCGTGCACGATCACGGGCGCCATCCCGTTATCCTTCGTCGCAGCAACGTTTGCCCCAAGCTCATTAAGGGCATCTATAAGTTGAGAATTCGGTCGGCCCCTCAACGATGCGTCCCCTGTCAAAACAGATGTACCATTAATTAAGGAACAGACCCCAATCATGAATCTCAACGTCGTTCCTGAGTTCTGGCAATCTATGACGTTATCCGGCGTTGTGGGTTCTCCATTTACACCATCGACAAAAAACACATCACCGACGGGATTTATTGTAGCTCCGATCGCCTCACACGCGCTCACTGTAGAGCACGTATCTTCAGAGATCAGGGGGTTAATGACTCGTGAGGCCTTTGACAAGCTAGCCATCACTATGGCGCGGTGCGTGTAGCTTTTTGACGGAGGAGCCTCTAACTTGCCGTGAATCGTAGATTGCGAGATCCTCACGTTCATAATATATGAATGATTAGAATCAATTTATTTAAACGTGTGGTAGTAATGTTAGATCGACTGGAAAGCGAGATAGAAATGCTTGAACGGCACCTAGAAGTTTTAAACGCAGTCGTTATAGGGGAGCCCATTGGGATTTCAAAACTGTCAGAAATGACTGGGCATTCCAAGTACAAAGTGCGCTACTCACTACGAATACTGGAACAGGAAGGCCTAATCAAGCCCTCACCTTACGGCGCAATTACGAGCTCAAAAATCTCCGAATTTGTTCATAACTATGAGCAGATTTTAGATCAGTTTCTGAAAAAACTAAGTGAAGTCAAAACCAACGTCAAAATTCGAAAAGACTGAAGTAAAGAGACCCGCAACGAGCGTTACTCGTCGCGTAAACGGTGCTACGACCTCAAAGTTTAAGTAAACTAAACACACTAGAGTGATGTGAAGCCGCCATAACTCAGTTGGTAGAGTGCGTGGCTGTTAACCACGATGTCACAGGTTCGAGCCCTGTTGGCGGCGTCAGAGGGGCCTGTAGCTTAGCCAGGTCAGAGCGCCCGGCTCATAACCGGGCGGTCACCGGTTCAAATCCGGTCAGGCCCACCACTACGATTTAAAAACGGATGATTCCCTTAACCGACACGGTTGCGCGGCAGCTGTTCCGCTCCCTTGCTGTCTAATGCCAATTTGATTTTTAGTAGAAATAATAAGAAAAGTGATCTGCGTGAAGTTCGAACAAGTCATGAACAATGTTGACGAGGCCGTAACCGAAAATGAGCTAGCGGCTCTCCTTGACGCTGAGACAAAAATTACCGCTTATGCCGGTTACGAACCTAGCGGACAACTCCATCTTGGGCACCTCCTTACGGCCTACAAGCTTATAGAGCTCCAATCGAGTGGAGTCGATGTCATTGTACTGCTGGCAGACCTACATGCATATCTGAACGAAAAGGGGACGATGGACCAAATTGGTAAGTGGGCGCGCTACTATGAGAAGTGCTTTACCGCTTTAGGACTTGCTAAAGAGACGAAGTTCGTGCTTGGGAGTGACTATCAACTCGAACCTGACTATACTAAGCTAATTCTTAGACTAGCGAGGCACACTACACTAAACCGAGCTCGGCGCAGCATGGATGAAGTGTCAAGAAATGCAGAAGACCCTGTTGTGTCACAGATGATCTATCCACTAATGCAGGCAGCTGATATTGGGTACTTGAAGATTGGCATCGCAGTAGGCGGCATCGACCAACGAAAGATACACATGTTAGCACGCGAAGCGCTACATTCGATGGGATTTCAATCTCCCGTTTGTATACACATGCCAATTCTGCTCGGCCTCGACGCTAATAAAATGTCTTCGTCTAAGAATAACCTGATTGCCGTCGAAGACTCATCCGATTCTATAAAAAAGAAGATTGCCTCTGCATATTGCCCGGCACGAACCACTGAAGGCAACCCTATCCTCCAATTGTACCGATATTTCATTTTCCCCCGATTCAAACGAGTGAGCCTTGAGCGACCGAAACGATTTGGCGGTCAGATCGAGTACGAAGAGTTCTCCAAGCTAGAGATGGATTATGCTGCCGGCAAACTACATCCATTGGATCTTAAAAATGGCGCAGCATTATATATCGAGCAAATCGTCGGCCCAATTCGAGCCGTATTGCTTAAAGACTAAACCAAGTTTTCCGGAGAAAAGACGGACTACTGCGACTCCACAAACGAGGTGTTTTTCAGGGCGAAGAACCTCAATCAAAGGTAAGGCTGCCCCAAGAGGAACTAGGCGAAGTGTTCGGGATAGTTGAACACATGCTTGGCGCAAATAGAGTTGAAGTTCGATCCATTGATGGCAAGACTCGCATGGGAAGGATTCCAGGAAAAATGAAAAAGCGAATTTGGCTGCGTGCGGGAGATGTCGTCGTTTTAGTACCTTGGGCTTTTCAAGACGATAAAGCAGACATCGTTTGGAGGTACCAAGGTACGCAAGTTGAATGGCTAAAGAAGAATGGGTACTTATAGTAATCGCAAGAAGGCGAGACCCTGATCTTTCAAATGGTGAAGGACTGACGTGTTTGACCTGATTGACAAAAAAATAGAGCGCATCGACCGAGACGTTGACAAACTCCGCATCCGAGATAAGGAGGCTGACGATTTCAAGGTCCGAGACGAGGTATTTGACGAACTTACCCTCAAAGTTCTTTATCGCCTCGCAAGCAGCGGGCTTATCCAAGCGCTCGGAGGAGTCATATCGACTGGCAAAGAGGCAAACGTTTTCCACGCGTTGGGACCCGATAAACGAGAGCTTGCGATTAAAGTATATCGAATCAAAACGAGCGACTTTAAGGCTATGCAAGATTATATTTTAGGCGATCATAGATTCGCCCACGTCAAAAAAACCAAAAAGGATATAGTTTTTGCGTGGACAAAAAAAGAGTTTCGTAACTTGACGCGCGCGTCAAACGTGGGCGTTCGAGTCCCCGAACCGGTCAAGTATAGAGATAATGTCCTCGTCATGGAATTTATAGGAAAAAATGGTATTGCCTTTCCACTTCTGAAGCAAGCGATAAACAGAGTGGAGAACATCGAACAATTTTGGCAAACGACAATCGAGTTTATGAAAAGACTCTACAGCGACGCTCGATTAGTACACGCTGACCTCAGCGAATACAATATTCTCGTCGATGAGCAATGCGACCCAGTGTTTATCGATATGGGACAGTCCGTGCTTCTAGAACATCCTCGTGCGCAGGAGTTCTTACGTCGGGACGTCAGCAACATGGTCAAATTCTTTAACGAATATGGATTAACAGCTTCGGAAAACGCGCTTTTAAGAGAGATCACAGAATGAAAGAATATCTCAAGATTCCCAAGGACCGTATAGGGGTCATCATTGGAACGCACGGGAGCACGAAGGCCGAGATAGAAGAAAAGGGTGAAGTGATGCTTGATATCGATAGCGTCGAAGGGACTGTTTCGATCGAAAGCGATTCGCTCGGTATTTTGAAAACAACAGAGGTTGTTCAAGCCATTGCTCGCGGCTTTAGCCCAGAAAAGGCGTTCAGGATTTTCGAGGATGAACAAATAACCCTCGACATTATAGACGTCTCTAAGGTCGCCGATACGCCGAAAGAACTCAAACGTATCATGGGGCGCGTGATTGGGAAGGATGGTAGGACTCGAGAGGCGCTCGAGAATCTGACTGGCGCGAATGTGTCAATCTACGGCAAAACAGTGAGCACCATTGGGTACGTCGATCAAATTCAGACCGTGAGGAAGGCGATAGAGATGCTTACTGATGGGGCCCCACACGCTTCTGTTTACAGCTTCCTTGAAAGAAGAAGACAAGAACTCAAACGTTCTCAAATGGACTATATCGAATGACGCGTACGTCCGCAAGAGAGACGTTCATAAGTTGCGTCATAGACGCACTTCAAGAAGCAGAGACACAGCTGCCTCGCGATGTTAAGGAAGCCCTTGCAAGAGCGGCCAAAGCTGAGACTAGTGAGCGGGCAAAAGAACAGTTGTACGCAATTCTTGAAAATATCAAGCTTGCAGCTGCAGCAGGCCTTCCTATGTGTCAGGATACAGGCATTCCAATCTTTTCTTTGGAGATAGGACGAGAGACAAGCATTGATTTTAACCTCAAAGAGGCGCTTGCGACTGCCGTTCGACGAGCGACCGATTTAGTCCCGTTAAGAGAGCACGCGGTTGACCCAATAACAAGAGTAAGCTCTGACGAACCGCTCTTTGACGCCTTATATAATATCTGCGATGGGGATGAACTATCGGTGGCAGTGCTCGTCAAAGGAGCAGGCTCAGAAAACGTAAGCGCCTTAGGAATGCTCGAACCGACGCAAGATGTTGCCTCGTTCGTCCTCAAAACGGTGTGCGAAAACGGAGGTAAGCCATGTCCGCCAATTATCGTTGGACTTGGTATCGGCAGCACATTTGACGGTTCTGCGCGTCTGGCTAAAAAAACCCTTTTTCGATCGCTAGACGAAAAAGAAAACGCATTCGAAGCACAAATGTTGGAGCAAATTAACAATCTCGGCATTGGACCAATGGGGCTTGGCGGCCGCACCACGGCTTTGCGCGTCTTTGTCGAAAAGGCCCCCTGCCATACGGCGATGCTTCCTGTCGCTGTGGCCATCCAGTGCTGGGCAGACCGAAAAGCTCGATTCCGGATAAAGTTATAACAAAAGCAACTTGTGGAAGTCGTTCATGCTATGTCGTCTGCACTAAAAACCCCGATACGTCCCGAAGATGTACGCCATTTTAAAGTAGGAGACGTAGTCTATATCAGCGGCGTTATCTACACGGCGAGGGACACGGCACACGCTAAGATACTTTCTGATTCCCAGCGTCCCTTCAGTCTGCGTAATGCATGCATCTATCACAGCGGCCCCCTTATCGTAAAAGACGGGCCGACTTATCGCGTCATAGCGGCTGGGCCGACGACGAGTGCACGAATGAACAAACTGACGCCCGCAATTGTGAAGGAGGGCGCCACCACAATAATCGGCAAAGGCGGCATGTCGTCGGAAGTGGCCAACTCCTTTTCTAACCGCTGCTTCTATCTTGCTTTCCCGGGAGGCTGCGGGATATTAGCCAAAGATAGAATCGAGGAGGTCTTAGACGTTTATTACGAGGAGCTCGGCTTTACAGAAGCGGTTTGGAAGCTTCAAGTACGAGACTTCGGCCCACTGTTGGTAGCTATAGATTCTCACGGCGAGAGCATTTATGAACGCATCCAGACCATTTCACGTGCGAGACTCAGCTAGTAGCCATTGTATCGCCAGCACACGACGATACCAAAATGTCAGTTGTTGTTCTCATTGCTTTTCATTCGATCGTGCTTGTACGCATCAACGAGCGTTTCAAGCGAATCAAGTCGTTCCTGTTGTTTTAAGTTCGCTATTTCCGTTTGACCTTTTTCGATCATAATCTCGAGAGTGTTTTTATCGATTGTTTTTAGGTTGCCGGACATTCGTACTGGGAACTCTCGAATCGAGAAAATCGGAACGTTTGAGCTAAAAAAGGTTTTTCGGGCAGCATCAGACATCTCGTTTGTTAAAACGACAGCGCGTATTCCTTTATTGACCAACAGTTCTGCAGCGGCTACACCTCCGCCACTCGCGTCTTCCAGTAGGATAACGCTTTCTGCAAGCCCCACCTGTTGATCAGCCGACTGAATCGCTTCTCGGTTAAAAAATTTGACAATTTTAATGGCCTGAAGTGCCTTGTTTTGCTCAGCTGCTCTGATCTGCTTGAGCTTCTGCGAGCGTTTTTGTAGGCCCTTATTGACCCTCTTGCTGTGCGCAAGTTCCGATGCAAGACGGTCAATTTCCTTCTGCCGGAAGCTGATTTCCTTATTTAGCTTGACGCTCCTTGCATTTTCGGACCGGACGAAATCAATCTTGTTCTGCAGTTTAAGTACTTTCTCTTGACTAATCTGTAGGGATCGCTTCAAATCAACGACATAGCTCACAAGCCGATTAATTTGCTCATCTTGCCGTTTTATGAACGCTTTAAGATAATGAATATCAGGACCAAGCAGGTCTTTCTTAGAGGCAGGGATCTCCTCTTTTTTGCAGCCTACCTTATTACCTACGTTAGCTAGGGGCTTTGTGAGCAGATTGATGGCAGAATCGACCGTATGGCCCCGCAAAACGAGCATCTGGAGCTCGTCGAGCACGACCTCGGGAGGCGCTTTTTTCTCTACGCTTTCGAGCTTATTTTTTACGCTTCTTAACGCGTCGATTGCCGCAGCGAGTGCATCTCGTTCGTGTTCGTTCGCATATGAGTAAGGCTTTGTATCTCGCAGCTTCTGTTCGACTGAAAGTGATGAAACGGGCGTATGCAATATGGCGTTGAATGCACGTTTTGTTCGATCAACAGTTCCAGGCGTGGGATTTTTGTCAGTAGAAATTATGATTGGATGTCCTGACTCGATGAGCAACCCAACTAGTTCAGGAAAACCCCAGGATCGGGAGCTCGCAACACTAATAACCTGGCCTTTCAAATCCAAAACAGCATACGCAGTGGTGGTCCCTGGGTCTATGCCAACAATCGTGTACGTCCTTTTCGCCGCGATCTGAGGTCTACTGTTCTGCCGAGCTTTCGAAATAGTGCCGCACCTCCAACGCGTTCAAATAATCCTTGTCTAACCTTCGAGGTGGTTGGCAGCGCCCTCATCGCGCTGTTTTATATTAGCAACAACATCTTCTGTTGGTTTCTTT
>PMYA01000031.1 GCA_003170935.1 Methanobacteriota archaeon | reverse complement strand
TCCACCTCGTACCCGAGCCCCGCAAGCAGCCGCTGGACCTCATCTATCGATAACAGATAAAAGAGCATGAGGACGTCGGCCTGCTTGGACAGCCGATACCGGTTCGGGGTGTCGCCCTCGGCCTCGAGGATGCGGTCGAGGCGTGCGATATCGCCGTACTTGGCCTTATAAACGTCCCACTCGAACTCCGCAAGCCGTTCGTACCCCTCGAACTGACTGATGACGCCGTCTGGAAGAAACGGCACCAAGAGACGACGGCTGATGTCTCGCCACAGGTCGAGCTCGGTCTCGTCGATGTGTAGTAAGCGTATAAGCTCGTCTCGCCTGAGCGTTGAGAGCCGGTCGAGCGCATCGAGAGCACGCTGGAGAACCCAAGAGGTCATAATATTCGTGTACGCATTGTTATCGATGCCGGGCTCGTCGGACCACGGGTAGGCGTCATGGTATTCGTCAGGCCCCATGACGCCGCGTATCATGAACCGCCCGCGCGCCTCGTCGAAGCTCGTCAGGCTCGCTAGAAAACGGGCGATCTGCAGCAGCATCTCCGCCCCGTATGAGCACATGAACGCAGCATCGCCGCTGGTCTCATAGTAGCGCCAGATATTGTAGGCAATAGCCACATTCACATGCCTCTGAATGCGGCTGTTGTCCGGCAGCCAGCGCCCGGACTTCGGGTTTAAGTGTACCACCTGTGTCTCTTCGCGACCATCGCTGCCGCTCTGCCACGGGAACATAGCCCCCTGGAACCCTTCTGCGCTGGCCGCCCGCACAGCCGCCGGCAGCCTTCGATAGCGGTACTTTAGCAGCGCCCGCGTGATCTCGGGGAACACGCTGGTCACAAACGGAAACACATAGAGCTCGTCCCAAAAGATGTGACCGCGGTAGGCCTCACCATGCAGACCACGCGCGGGCAGACCGGCGTCGAGGTCGACGGTGTGCGGCGAGACGGTTTGCAGCACGTGGAACACATGGAGGTGTAGAAGCATGCTTACATGATCGTCGTCACCTACGTCGATGGTGCAGCGGCGCCAGATCGCATCCCAGGCCTCAACGTGGCTTTTAAGAAGGGCGGCGAAGTCGCCGGCATCCTCCAGCCGCGTTAGGGCGGCGTACGTGGGTTCAGAGATGCCACTTTCACGTGACGTACACAGGGCGACGGTCTTCTCGACCGCCAGTGGAACGCCGCACTGAGCCGCTACATGCAGCACCAGCCCTACGTAACCGGTCCGCTCGCTCAGCTCAGCGGCGATGGGCGTGGTGTCGCCGGCAACCTTCAGCTGCGTGCGCGCAACCTCGGCGATACGGATGTGCGACTGCGAGGTCTCCACAACCAAGCAAATCGTGTCGGGATCCGGTTGCGAAGCGGCGATGGGTTTGAGGTGGTCTGACGCGAGGTCGAGGTATCGCGGCACGCCGGCGTTAACGACCGACCCGTCGAGTGCCGATAGAAAGGTGATGTGGCCGGACCAATTACGCGCAGTGAGCGTCACTTCGAGGGCCGCGAGGTTCTTATCAGCCATGCTGACGAAGCGGCGCTCGATCAGCTCGGTCTCGCGGCCCGCGTTGTCCCTAAAGACCAGCGAGCGCTTCAGAATGCCCTGGCGGAGATCGAGTTCCTGCCGGTACTGCAGCAGCTCAGCGCTATCGACACTAAACTCCGGACCATCGTCTATACGGAACGTGAGAGGAAGCCAGTTGGGCAGGTTGACGAGATCCTCGTTCTCGATGGTTCGTCCAGCCACGGCGCTGACCAAGCGATTGAAACCGCCGGCGAGATATGTTCCCGGGTAGTGTAAGCGGTCCGCAGAGCTCTGTGCACAGGCGCCTCGGGTCATGAAGTACCCATTGCCCACTGCACAGAGGGTTTCGCGCAAACCTTCGTCCTCCGGACGATACCCCTCATAGACTAGCGTCCATTGGTCTCCGCTCTGCCCAGAGGCAGCCTGGCCGATGCCGCTCACGACGGCTCCTCCAAGGCGAGGAGCGCATGGAAGAACTCTAGAACCGCCCCAACATCGGCGAGGGTGTAGTCAGCAGCGGTCACCTCGTGTGGGTCGCCGATGCGCACGCCCACACCGCGCCCAGCGATCGCCCGGAAAGCGTCTTCGTCGGTGTCGTCGTCGCCGATGTAAACCGGCACGTGAGTCCCGCTGGCCATTTCAAGCCGCTCCAGAAGCCATAGCAGCGCCTTGCCCTTGTCGTAACAGGGGATGCCCGGCCGCAGCTCGAGGACCATCTTACCGGTGGCCCTGCTCAGCCCGGGGAAGCCAGCAGCGACCTCATCGAAAGCGGCCTTGACGCGCGGCACCTGGTCGGGAGGCGTCTGGCGGTAGTGCACCGTAACCGCGAAGGTCTTGTGCTCCACCCAGGCTCCGGGAATGTCCTCCACCTTGTTCGTGAGAGCGGCGCGCGCCGCTGCCACGTCATCGACGGCCTCAAGGCCGTGCTGAACATGCCCCCCCAGCGCTTCCGGAGCGTCAACGTCGCACCCATGCGAGCCTGCGTACACGATGCCATCGATGCCGACCATCCTGCGAACGTCGGCCAAGTCGCGACCGCTGATAATTGCCACCGGGAAGCGCGCCGCTAGGCGCTCGACTGCCAATCTAATATCATCGGAAAGGACGGCCAGGTCCGGGTGTGCCACGATCGGGGTTAGCGTACCATCATAGTCGAGGAAGAACGCCGGCGTGGCCTGCCTGAGCCGCCTGTCGATGTCGCCCGCACAGACTATGGCCGACGGATTAAAAGGAGGGTCCACAACCACGTCCGCCAAATCGGAGACCACTATATCGGCACCCGCGGCAAGCAGACCTTCGGTATCGCCTGTGCGGTCGACCCCAATCACAAAGCCGAATCCGCCCCGGCGGCCGGCCTCCACACCGGCGCGGGCGTCTTCGACAACAACGGTGCGCTCTATAGTGGCGCCAAGCCTGCGCGCAGCCTCAATGAAGACGGCCGGATCTGGCTTGCCCGGTAGTCCCATCTCAGCCGTCGTGATGCCGTCCACAAAGACCGAGAAAAGGTCGCCGACGCCCCCAGCGCCGAGGACGAGCGCCATGTTTTTACTCGCCGAGATGATGGCAGTCCCGATGCCGACGCCGTGGAGAATGCGGACGAGCCTGACGGTGCTCTCGAATACGCTTACCCCGTGCTGCTCGAGCTCCTCCAAGAAGTAACCGTTCTTTCGGTTTCCGAGCCCGCACACCGTGTCCACGTCGGCTGGATCATCGGACATGCCCTCAGGAAGGACGATGCCTCGCGAGGCTAGGAAGCTACGAACCCCATCGTAGCGTGGTTTCCCGTCGACGTACTGGCGATAGTCGACCTCTATGTCGAATGGACGCCAATCCTTGCCCATACTCCGCAAGAGCTCCTTCATGTAGTCGTCGAAGAGTCGTTTCCACGCGGCGGCGTGGACCGCGGCGGTCTTAGTGACTACCCCGTCCATATCGAACACAACGGCGTCGAAATCCTCTCGTCGTAGGACGACGGTTTGCGCTTCGCTCACTAATAGTCCCTCCAAAAGGGTTCCAACGGTCCATACCTGTTCGACCAATTCCTTCGTTGGCAAATTGATGACAAATTCATCTGTAAACACCACCCGTTTTTTGGAGCAGGATGCACATCTAGTACGAACAACACAGCTAGCGGCACAAAGCTGCAGCTTGCCGGATCAACGAGCGTTCAGCCTCACGCAGAAGTTCTGGCAAAGGCCTTCCAAGGTAATAACTCGGGTGTCCAGATATTCGTACAAGGCGGCGGATCGTCTGCGGGAGTTACGGCCGTCGGTACAGGTACTGCTGATATTGGCATGTCGTCTGCAAACTTATCAGCGAGTCAAAAATCACAGTATCCGAACCTGAAAGCGGTGCCCATTGCCGTTGATGGAATAGCTATTATCGTCAATCCACAAAATAACATCAGCAATCTGACAACGAACCAGACTCGCGACATCTTCACAGGTAACATAACTAACTGGAACCAAGTCGGCGGATCTGATGCGAAGATCAATGTGGTAAACCGCGAAGAGGGGTCAGGAACCCGCGACGGGATACAAAAGATCGTGTTGAAGGGCGGCAACTTTAGCACTGGAGGAATCACACAATCGTCAACTGGCGCAGTGAGATCGTATGTTGCCGGGGATTCAAATGCAATCGGCTATATCTCCTTTGCCGAGGTCGACAACTCTGTAAAAGCACTCAATATTAACAGCGTTGCTCCGACTTATGACACCATAGCCAACGGAACTTACCCAGTTCAGCGGTACTTCCTCCTCGTAACGAACGGAGATCCGACCGGAAATGCAAAGGCCTTTATAGACTTCACTCTAAGTCCTGCAGGTCAAGCGATTTTGAAGGCGGATAAAGAGGTAGCAATCAGCGACGTGTCGGCAAAGTAAACAAAGACGAACCACCTCCAACCACCCCCTCCCTTTTTTACGAGGAGTGATCAGCATAAAGCCGAACAGAGCAGGACGGTCGCTTCGCAGATCTGCAACCCAAGACATTAAAGGACGAACCATAGAGTTACTTCTGTTGCTGTGTGGAATCTCATCAGTTTGTGCTATTTTTCTCATTATCATATTCATCTTCGCTGAGGGATTGCCATTCCTCATTCAAGCCGGACCAAACTTCTTGATATCGAGCGTTTGGCAACCGACAGATAACTTTGCTGACGGGCTCTGGGGCATCTTTCCGATCATCATCGGATCGTTGCTTGTCACGGTGGGGGCCGTTGCGATTGGCACGCCGCTTGGTGTTGCGTGCGCTATTTTCCTGGCTGAAATCGCACCCGCTCCGGTCCGACGCATTCTCGTGCCCTCGGTAAATGCGTTGGCAGGCGTCCCATCGGTTGTTTACGGGTTCTTTGGACTGTTGGTGGTCGTGCCATGGATACGAGGGCAGTTTGGAGGATTCGGAACGAGCGTCTTAGCATCATGGCTCATACTTTTTATCATGATCTTACCCACGATCATCAGTATCTCCACAGATTCTATTCGCGCTGTGCCCAAGGAGTTTAAAGAGGGCAGCCTTGCCATAGGGGCGACCCACTGGCAGACGATTAGGAGTGTCTTGGTTCCCGCTGCGAGTTCAGGCATAATAGCGAGCGTTATTCTCGGTATGGGACGCGCTATCGGTGAGACGATGGCGGTGCTTATGGTGGCTGGAAATTCTATCACCATCCCAAACTCAATATTTGCTCCCACAAGCACACTCACCGCGCAGATTGCTCTTGAGATGGGATACGCCACCGGCGCGCATCGCGAGGCGCTCTTTGCGATGGGCATCGTACTTTTTGCCTTTATTATGATCCTCACCGGTCTCGCAAACCTTGCAAGCAGGAGGCGGATCGCCTACTGATGGAGGCAAAACGGCGTGAGCTGGTGCCCTTGGCTCTGCTGTGGGGGGCAGGAATTGCGACGCTTGTTATACTGATCGTAATATTGGCATATATACTGGCTAACGGCCTTCCGGTCATTAGCTGGCATTTCTTGACGGGCGAGCCTGCACTATGGGGACAAACAGGCGGGGGGATCTACTCCACCATCGTGGCGACTTTAGCGGTTACAAGCATAAGCCTGCTTGTGGCTGCGCCGCTCAGCGTTGGGGGCGCAATTTATCTAAACGAGTACACTAAGGAGACTTCTCTGCGAATGGTTATCCGCCAGGCCGCGGAAATCTTGGCAGGGATACCGTCGATCATTGTCGGTCTCTTTGGTTTCCTTTTTTTTGTCATCTACCTCGCACCATTCACGGGGGGATGGTCGATGATCTCGGGCGGCCTGACCCTAGCTTTCATGGTGCTGCCAATATCGTTGAGAACTTCGGAAGAGGCCCTCAAAACTGTCCCCGCAGAGCTTCGTGAAGGAAGTCTCGGGCTTGGCGCGACGAAATGGCAGTCAATAACGACCGTCGTGCTGCCAACTGCGCTCCCAGGAATCATTACAGGGCTCATCCTCGGCGTTGGACGCGCAGTCGGCGAAACCGCTGCTATCCTTCTCACTGCTGGCGGCTCATTAAACTTGATCCAAAGCCTTCGTGATCCTGGCCGCCCTATGACGCTCAACATCTATAACGTCCTGACCGAATATCGCGACACCACTACCGCCTATGGGACCGCCGCTGTGCTAGTTATTGCCATCCTTGCCATTACGCTTATTACTGACTTGTTAATGAACAGCTATACTAAGAAGCTCAAGGGGCTGTAAGAGTCAATGGATATCGCTACTAAGACCAGTGTCGAGATTAGTGTGAAGAGCCTTAACCTCTGGTTCGGTAAGTTCCAAGCGCTAAAGAATATCAACATCGGCATCCAAAAGAATCAGGTGACCGCGCTTATAGGCCCCTCAGGGTGTGGAAAATCGACCTTCATCAAGACGCTAGACAGGATGAACGATCTCGTGGATAACGTCAAGATTACAGGCGAGGTGGTATACCAAGGGCGGAACATCCTTGACTCTGACACCGATGTGGTGGAGCTTCGTAAACAGATCGGAATGGTCTTTCAGAAGCCCAACCCTTTCCCAAAGTCGATCTTCGATAACGTCGCTTACGGCCCGAGGGTGCATGGGGTTCGAAAAAAGCAAAATCTGAATGAAGTTGTGGAACGAAGTCTAAAGGCAGCTGCCCTTTGGGAGGAGGTTAAGGATCGGTTGAACGAATCAGCGCTGAGGCTTTCTGGCGGTCAGCAGCAGCGGCTCTGTATCGCAAGGCTCCTCGCCGTCGAACCTGACGTCCTCCTCATGGACGAACCCGCGTCGGCGCTCGATCCGATAGCGACGTCGAAGATCGAAGATTTGATATATGAGCTTAAAAATGACTATACAATCATCATTGTCACGCATAACATGCAGCAAGCTGGACGAGTGGCAACGAATACTGCCTTTTTCTACCTAGGTGAGCTCGTAGAATACGCCCCGACGATAGACTTATTTGAACGGCCACAAGATAAAAGGACAGAAGACTACGTAACCGGTAAGTTTGGATAAGACAAGGAAGATATGGCTCGGACTCGTTACGTTAGAAAGTTGAAAGAGTTGCGACAAAACGTCATAGACATGGGCGCTCTTACTGTGCGATCCGTGGAGGATGTGCTGACCGCGTTTGAGTTGAGTGATACTGCGCTTGCTGAGCGTGTAATCGCTAATGACGATGCGATAAACAATTTCGATCGAAAGATCGAGGCGCAGTGCATGACGCTTCTAGCACTCGAACAGCCTATGGCGAAAGACCTTCGAATGATTGCCACCTCGCTAAAGATGATAACTGATTTGGAACGCATCGGCGATTTCGTAGTCGACATTGCTGAAGAGATTATCACCATGGCAAAGCCGATCCGCATACCCGTTTCCGCATCGAAATTCAACGAGCTTGTCGCTGATGTGAAGTTGATGGTCGTTGATAGCATCGAAACGTACGCGAGCGGCAATGTTCAACAGGCGCGCAGCTTTGAGGCGCGTGACGATAGAATTGACTTTTTGTTCAAAAGTATCGTTGAAAATATGGTGAACGCGCTCGCTCAAAGCCAATGCTCAACGGAGACCGTTGCTGACGTGGCCAGCCTCTTATTCATCATTCGATACCTTGAGCGCATCGCGGATCACGCGGTAAACATTGGCAATCGTGTCTGTTACATGGAAGAAGGCGACCGGCGCTTCTTGAAATAGTAAATTTCTTACATCGCTCTACCCACACAGTGTAGTTTGGTCACAGGTGCGATCATATCACTTTCATGCCACCTCGCCGGCATCACGCTGACGTGACAGGACATTTTCAAAAAATACGCCCGTCTGGAGTTAGATAATGTTGCTTCTTGTTGCGTCGACGCAGAGCGCAAAACACAGTCACTTTTAGCAGGGCAAGTTCCATGCTAAGATAGCGACAACGCAATATGTTAAGGCGTCTAGTTAATGGAAAAGGAAAAAGTTCGCAGAAAGGAGGTATCACATGGGTTTTTCATCGACCACCATAAGAGCCCCGTTAGACGTTCCCCAGGAGAAACGACCTGAATACGTACAAAATTTGTTCAATATTACTAGGGGAAGCGGGCGTCTCATGTTGTTTGCGGGAGATCAGAAGATAGAACACTTAAATGATGACTTCTATGGCCCTGGAATCTCGCCTGAGGACAACGATCCTGAACACCTGTTTCGCATCGCGAGCAGCGCTGAAATCGGGTGTTTTGCGACTCAAATAGGCTTGCTTGCTCGATACGGTGAGGACTATCCGCGCGTTAACTACCTTGTCAAGCTTAATTCCAAGACCAATGTTGTAAAGACAGGACAGGCAGAGCCTTTCAGCGGCGCGCTTTATTCGTTAGTCCAAGTCGATGAGTTTCGGCAACATTCGGGCTTGAACATCCCTGCCGTCGGATACACAATTTACGCAGGAAGTGAACACGAAGCACAGATGTTGCGAGAGGCGGCCCAGATCATCTACGGGGCCCATAAACGTGGAATGATCGTGGTTGTTTGGATCTATCCACGCGGCGCGGCCGTTAAAGATGAGCACGACCCGCATCTCATTGCCGGGGCTGCCGGTTTGGGCTGCTCCCTTGGCGCTGATTTTGTCAAAATAAACTATCCAAAGAAAGATGGCGTTGATTCCAAAGAGGCCTTCAAAGAGGCCGTGCAGGCCGCGGGCAGGTGTAAAGTACTGTGCGCCGGAGGCTCAAGCGTCGACGTGAAGTTCTTTCTTGAGCGTCTTTGGGCGCAAATATTCATTAGCGGTGCCGGAGGCAATGCAACGGGCAGGAACATCCATCAGAAGCCGCTCAAAGAAGCCATCCTAATGTGTAATGCCATTTCGGCCATCGTCGTGAATAGGGCGGGTGCAGAAGAAGCACTGGCTATCTGTAATGGAAGAAAAGAGTTTAAAGTGAAAGACTATAACATGCCGTGAATCGGTTTAACGTCTTTGATTCGCTGTCAATACGTCCTTTACACGAACGAGAGAGGAATCTATGATATACACGATAACGCTTAATCCCGCACTTGACCGCATCCTCACTGTTGAGTCTATTGAGTATCATAACCCAAATCGAGTTGACGGCGATGAGCGATATGCAGGTGGTAAAGGCATCGACGTTTCCAAAGCGCTCACTAGGCTTGGCGTGGGCAACAAAGCACTAGGCTTTGCTGGCGGGTTCACTGGGTTGGAGCTCGAGGGATGTCTTTTCAATCTCGGGGTAAACTGCGAGTTTGTCAGAATCTCTGCCGAAACCCGCACGAATGTGTATATTCACGAGACAGCAAGAAACCGCCAGATCTCGTTCAACCTACGTGGGCCTTTGATCCAGTCCTTCGAGCTCATGGAAATGATCGACGTCATCAAAGGGCTCAAGGATGCTGAGTATATTATTCTTAGCGGGAGTATCCCTGCAGGGGTCAATCCAATTATTTATGAAAAAATCGTAGAGATCGCAAAAGCGAAAGGAGCGAAGGTCGTTCTCGATTCTGACGATGAGCCTTTCAAGGCAGGTTTGAGAGCAAAACCCCATATTATCAAGCCAAATATTCACGAGCTCGAACGACTAATGGCTCGGCAGCTTAAAGACATCGATGCGATCGTCGACGCCGCGGTGGGGGTATACGAGCGAGGCGTTGGTGTCGTCCTCGTTTCAATGGGCGCAAGAGGCGTGCTGCTCGTGACTAAAGATGAACGCTGGATTGCGCACCCGCCACGAGTAACTGTCGTGAACACCATCGGCGCCGGAGATTCTGCCGTTGCCGGGTTCGTTCACGGCTTGGCCATGGGTGAGAGCTATAAGGAGGCTGTAATGAGGGCGGCAGCGACCGGAACAGCGGCTACTCTTATCAATGACGTTTCAATAACGCAGGAAAGCGTAGACGCGATTCTTGCGCAAGTGAAGGTCCGCAGGGCCACTTAGAGGTTGCGCGCTCCGCCTCTATTGCTTTCGATAGGCGTTGATTTCATTTCGGAACTGTGCGGCCATCTTGTGAGGCGATTGTGCGAAAATTATGTCCCTCGATATGGCGATGATGCCCATACGCCCGTTAGAGTTTGTTCCGCTTGTAACTGCAGCTTGGAGGTCACCGCCTTGCGATCCAACGCCCGGGATAAGGAGNNCTACGACCTGATAGAGCGGATCTGAACACGTTAGGTCCTGTATCTCTGTCGCTCCGGCGTTCGATGTCCTGCAAAGAATAAAGACCCCTTTGTTGCGACGCTCGAAGAAGGGCTCAATTGCGTCGAGTCCCATATAGGGGCTGACTGTGACGGCGTCACCTCCTATAATCTCGTATACGTATTTGGCATAAGCTTTTGATGAGTGTGCTACGTCAGCCCGTTTTGCATCTACGATGACCGGCACTCGGACGAACTCTTTAATGTACTGCACCGTTTTAATCAGGGCTTCTATACCGGAGGGTCCGCGCGCTTCGTAGAACGCCGTATTTATCTTATAACAGCACACTAAATCGAGCGTGGCGCTTATAATGCGTTGATTAAAATCAAACGTATCACCTACAGTGCCGTCAGGATCCAGCCCTACACATAGCCAGCTGTTGTTCTGACGAGCCGTTTTTTCTAAGTCTCGTAAAAAAGCCACCATATACTTCTATCCTGAGCTTAGGAATATATCCCTCTATTTACAGCATGTTCCTTTTAACCACTGCTCGCGACACTAACGTCGGTTGCGCGAATCTTTGGTGTCGTTAATCCAAAATACGTCGTGACATCTCGGCTTAGCCCATCAATCTGCTTTAGCAAATCGAGGACGTTGATTCCTATGTTTGTTTGTTTCAGAGCGTGTTTGCATTCACCATCTTCGATAGCGTATCCCGCGTAAACCATGCCGGAGAACTCACCCGTACTCATGTTCGGGTGGTCGCCTGTTGCGCGTACATAGATGCCGTGTCGCACATCCTTCATAATGTCAGCTTCGCCGCCTTGTCCGATTATCAGATTTGTCGGAGAAATTGAAGGCGGTTGCCGATAGTCTCCCCGAGAGGCGTTGCCTGTGCTCATTATGCCTTCTTTATTTGCCGCGTAGCTGTCGAACAGAAATGAACGCAAGACGCCATTTTCGATGAGAAGGGTTCGCTGCGAAGGCACGCCCTCTGCATCAAACGGTCTCGTCTCCAAACCACCGCTTTGGAGCCCATCATCAACAATCGTGAAACCGTTTACAGCGATTTGTTCGCCGATTTTTCCCGTAAGGAACGACCGATCTCGTTGCACATCATCGGCGCTCACAGCTGTAGCAGTGGCGATGACCGGTCCAACAGCAAGTGGGTCAAAAACGACTGTCATCTTGCCTGATTGAATCGGTCGTGGATTCATGCTACTTAGTGCTATCTCTCCTGCGGTACGCCCGACTAACTCGACGTCTAAATCGAAGCGCCGAGACGCGGCATATTCGAAGCCATTCCCACTAGCGTCTCTCTCGTGTGCGACTACGTCCACGTCGATTGAAGCTTGGGTTCCGCTATCTGTCCCTTCCACCCCGAGCGTGTTTGCGATAGCTTCGCTCCACAGTCCGACTGATGCACCAGAGTTGATGATATCGACGCGCTTATCAATGCGGGAAGCGTCTGCGACGTCAATAGCTAGCTGTACCACGGTTGCGGCATCGAGAGATGCGATTGTGTGATCCCACGTGCCGGCCACAGTTGGATAGCTCTCGGGGAGCGAAAGAGACTTAAAATCCTTGTCAGGGCTCCCGGCGCGTGCTGCTGAGATCGCTTTTTCTACAGCGGACTCCACTTGTTCGAGAGACGCGTGCGCATAGCCCATGCTACCATTCTTAAAGACGCGTACTCCAATCCCACACTCGAAGCCGCTTTGACTCGATTTGATGTGCCCTTTTTCAAGCTCTGCGCTAATAGAGTTCGAATAGGTGGCGAACGCCTCTCCTTGATAGATTGACGTGTCGATGAGTGCTAATGCCTGGATACAAGCATCGAGGAGCGCACTCTCTCGATCAGCGACTTTAGTCGTCACTTATATCCCTCCGACGACTACATCACTAACTCGCATGTAAGTCCCACCCGTGGTGTTCGGCGTCATTTGTCCCGCTTTTCCGCACGTTCCGGGATCGAACGCCAAAGTCTGTCCTACGGCGCTGATGTTATGAAGAACCTCAAGGGTCATCGCGCTCAGTGCTGCGTCTCTCAAATGGTCGCGTAATTCGCCGTGTTCGACTACATACGCTTCTCTACTTTTGAACGTTAGCATCCCTGTTGTAGGAGTTGTGTAGCCATATTGCCAACCGACAAAATATATCCCACTAAATCCGTCGAGCAGCTCCTCAAACGTGTAGTCCCCAGGCTCAAAGAAGGTGTTGCTCATTCGAACGATGGGTGGATCGTCATATCGCTGGGCACGCGCGCTCCCGTTTGAGCCAACGCCAAGGCGCGACCCAGTCTCGATATCTGTGAGGTAGCTTTGCAGAATTCCGCGCTCCATAAGTACCTTTCGCCGAGTCTGTGTACCCTCATCATCGTAGGCTAAATAGCCATAACTCTGCAAACTCGGATCGTCAACAATCGTAACCGCATCAGAGCCAACCTTCTGTTTAAGCTTCCCGGCGAGGATGGACGTACCCGAAATAATCGCGTCAGCTTCAGCAGCATGTCCGAATGCCTCATGCGCAAAAACGCCTGACAGCGACGGATCAAGCATGGCGTCGAACTGTCCAGATGGTGCCGGCTTTGCGTCGAGAAGTGATACAGCTTGCGATGCCGCAGTTCGACCGATGTCCGCATCACCCGAAAACAGCTCAAATCCCTTTGAGTCGCCTCTCGCCTTATAGCCAGATTGCCGAAGCGCACCTTCTTTAGCAAAGATCATAGCACGCGCGATCGATCGCACCGTAGTCTCATCGATGTAAGTTCCCTCAGAATTTGCGATAATCTTCCGCACCACAAGGTCATTATAGCCAATCTCTGTACTGTTGACGCGGGAATCTGTTTCTTTAGCTTCTTGCTCTTGGTTGAGCACATAGTTGAGCTTATCTGCGATCGAGACGCGGGTCGGTAGCAGTTGTACGGAAGGTGTCACGGTGTCTTCAAACACCGCCACATCGATCGAGAACTTTTCAGCGCGCGCAAACACAGCTTTAGCTAGACTAACCGCACGTTCAGCGCAATCTACCAGCCCTTTTCGATCCACTTGTGTAGTATAAGCAAACCCCCAAGCGCCGTCTAAAAATGCTCTTATTCCAGCTCCGAGCTCATTTGAGCTGTTGATTTTTGTTATCCCGTCTTTCGTTGAGATAGATGTGCCTTCGGAGCTTTCCAGTCTGATATCAGAGAATTGGGCCCCATGCGCACACGCAATGCTAAGGGCCTCTTCAATGTCTGTCTTTTTTTCACTTCGTTCTTGCATCAGCGGTTGCATCTCCGTACGACTAACATTGGGCTTAGATAAATGGTTTTTCCACAAGGCGTTGAGCTCTTGAATAGCATCTATCTTACCGTGATCTTCAGCAGGTGCAGCTCAGATCTGTTAATCGAGTCAATGCCGACGCGTAGTTTATAAAGACATACGTCTACCTGACTACAAGGAAACTGAAACTGATCAAGCGTCAAATGAGGTGTTTACCTGATACAAGAACAACCAAGTAAGGTGAGATTGCCTAGAAGAAATAGCAACGAAATCTTTGGGACGGTCGAAAAGATGCTCGGTGGAAGCCGTATTACCGTTCGTTCTCAAGATGGAAAAACCCGCATGGGGCGAATTCCCGGGAAAATGAAAAGAAGGGTGTGGCTCCGTGTTGGCGATGTAATTATTATTAGACCATGGAGCATTCAAGATGAAAAGGCGGACGTTGTGTGGCGGTATCTCCCCCCACAAGCTGATTGGTTAAGAAGGAAAGGATACATTTAACCGCTCTATACGTTCTCCCGGATATCTTTTAATAACTGAATTATTTTTCATTGAGTTTTGTTTGGAGCCGTGAAGTGACTAAGCAATGAAAACAAGCTCCGATGACTATGATGTGGTAGTAGTGGGGGCAGGTCCGGCAGGTTCAGTAGCTGCAAAAAACGCAGCTGCCGACTGCGACGTTCTCCTGGTTGAGAAACGCCAAGAGATCGGATCGCCTGTAAGGTGCGCAGAAGGCGTGCCCATGATTGAAACGCCATTTGTTTTTCACACATCATTCGAAAAATATGTAGAACCTAACAAGAAGTGGATCGCAAGCGAAGTGAAAGGACTCTGTGGCAACGCCCCTGATGGAACAACAGTTGAAGTATCAGGTGAGATGCTTGGCATTGATGGACCGCTTGGCTTCGTCTTGGAACGTAAGCTCTTTGATCGACAACTTGCGAAAGACGCCGCTCGTGCTGGAGCCCAGGTCATGGTGCGCACCCGCGCAACGGGGCTTATTCTGGAGGATGGCGCAGTACGTGGTGTGAAGTTGAACCACCTCGGAGAGGACTTTGAGGTGCGCGCACAGGTGGTGATAGGTGCCGATGGAATTGAATCGCAGGTAGGTAGGTGGGGGGGCATAAACACTACGCTTAAGCTCAAGGACATTGAGAGCTGCGCTCAATATCATATGCAAAACGTCGAACTAAAGGCGAACACTCTCGAATTCTACTATGGCTCGCAGGCGCCAGGCGGCTATGCTTGGGGTTTTCCCAAAGGAAACGATGCAGGCAATATCGGGCTTGGGGTGCTCGGAAGTAAGTTGAATGACAAGCGACCTTTGGACTACTTAAAAAAGTTTGTTGCACAACACTTTCCTAACGGTAAGCCAGTCGAACTTATAGTTGGGGGCTGCCCTGTTAGCGATGCGCTTCCAACCATCATAGGAGATGGGCTCATGCTCGTAGGTGATGCTGCACGTCACACCGATCCGATCACTGGCGGAGGAATTATGGCGGCACTTCAAAGCGGGACGATGGCTGGGGTAGTCGCGAGCAAAGCTGTGCGCCAAAATGACGCGTCAGCTAGAGTGCTGCGCGAGTACGAAAATAACTGGACAGCCTCTTTTGGTAAAGAACGAACGCTTATGTACAAAGTCAAAGAGTTCGTTGTATCTCTCTCTGATGACGAAATCAACAAGTTAGTTCACGCATTTTCAGGCATTAAAGCCGAAGAATTGAACACAGAAGGAGCTATAAGACGGTTGTTAGGATTGGACCCGGGGCTTCTGCTTAAGACCCGTCAACTCCTCTAGCCGATTGAGGCTCCAACAGTTTTTGCCTAAAGCCTCTTTACGTCTTCGGTCTTAGGTTTACGTCGAAACAGGCGATCCCTCAATGATCTTTTCGGCGGTTCTTCATCAAGTTCTGGCAGGGGCGCTTGTACTTCCTCAGTTCCTACGTCGTCTTGGGTTGATTGCAAAGGTGAAGACGCGGGCTGCGGGAGCAAGCGAGTAAGGGCTTCGCTCACGTCTGCGAGTCGATCAATGACCTTGCTTGACTCGCTCCCATAAAATCCTGCAATGGTTTCATACCGTTTGAGCTCATCTTCACGAGCCAATTTAAAGCTCTCGTACTGCGCGGTCAGCCTCTCTATCATATCCGTTTTCATGAAAAGGAGCTCATCCTTATGGCGCAGCTCCCTTTCCCGCTTTTCCAGTTCTGTTTCTAAGCGAATTACCATGTCACGGGGCACTAATGATGTTTCGAGGCGTTTTTCTGCGCTATGTCCATTCGCCCGTATAGTGACTAGGTATGCGTCTAGTGCCGCAGCGACAATTTTACTCCGACTGCTATTTTCGGACCTCGCCTGTTTATCAGCAGCGGCCAAGAGCTCATCAGAAATGGCTATCGTAACCTTGTTTAACGGCATATAAATCTCCCAAAAAAATCTAAATACGGCGTATGCATTGTTAACTGATTGAGTCACACCATAGTATGACTAAGTCATACTTGAGTTTTTCGTGGGTCAACGCAGTTTTCCACTAAATGATTCGCACCATTTCCGATGCAAATTCTAGGAGTAGCTCCCACAAAAAAAGCTCTTTTTGTAGTCTTAAAG
>PMYA01000070.1 GCA_003170935.1 Methanobacteriota archaeon | reverse complement strand
ATGGCGCGGTCTTACTATGAAGATGGGCTCCATTTTCGAGCTATCGGCGATTTAGTCAACGCTTTGGTGTGCTTTAGCTACGGCCATGGATGGCTCGATGCAGGAGTTCGTGTAGGGGCACTCCGGACTGAACAAACAGCTTAAAACGGCAGCCCTTCGATCGAACAAGCGATAGCGTTTTCGGAAGAATCGCGCTATAAGAATATTAATTAACTGTGCAGGCTTAGGAGAATGCATGCCGAACTATTATGTCACGCTCGAGGCAGCATGGCTTGTAAAAGACGTCAAATCGGTAGATGATGCTATAGGTATAGCGATAGCGGAGACCGGTAAGCGTTTAAACCCAAAGTTAAGCAAGGTTGAAGTCGCCGTTGGGTCGACATCTTGTCCCGCGTGCGGGGAAACATTAGACAGTGCTTATTTGGTGGCTAAGACCGCTCTCGTTGGATTGATACTCGAAATCAAAATATTGAATGCCGAAAACGAGTCCCACGCAGCAAAAATTGCAAAGTCAGTAATAGGCAAAGCTTTGGTAGATGTGCCGCTTAAAGCAATTGACGTTGTTCTTAAAGAAGATTAAGCCCTCTCTGTTCCAATTGAACGCGGAGACTGTATGCGTTTAGCTGCTTTAATTTCGGGGGGCAAGGACTCAATCTGCGCATTAACGTGCGCTTCGTATGAACACGAAGTTGTGCAATTGGTTAACGTTCGCCCTGTGGAAGACTCGTTTATGTATCACGCACCGTGTGCACATGTCACGCCTTTGATTTCACAGGCTCTCGGCATCCCATTAACCTCTGGAATATCTTCTTCTCACGAGGACGAGTTGGTCGTACTGAAAAGCTTACTGCAGGATCTCGAAGTTGACGGGGTTGTAGCGGGTACGATAGCATCAAACTACCAGATGAGTCGATTAAAAACGCTCTGCGACGAGCTGCAATTAGGCTTGTATGCGCCCCTTTGGAACAAAGGTAGTGAACGTCTGCTGCGAGCAATGGCCCGCTTAATGCACGTTATAATCGTTCAGGTCGCGGCGTATGGAATGGATGAATCGTGGCTAGCTCGGACAATCGATAAAGAAGCAGTTGACGATTTATCTGTTTTACATGGAAGATACGGAGTGCATATTATGGGGGAGGGGGGGGAGTACGAAACGCTCGTCCTCGATGCCCCAATCTTTCATAAACGCATCAAGATAATCAGTTATGAAAAGAAGTGGTTTGACGGACAGTGCAGAGGGTATATCGAGATCAGTAAGCTAGGGCTTGAAGAAAAAAGAGCGGGGCGGATGGATGAAATTTAGCGTGTTTGGCCCGAAGGAGAAGGTCGTAAAGGGGATGGAAGAGCGGACCGCTGGACTGATGAAATATGTCTTTACAGCGCCGCGATGGAAAAACACGGTCCCTTTTACACTTGCGTTGTCTCTTGTTGTCGGTGCGGGCGTCTTTAATTTTGGGTTAAGAGAAAATCTTCTCGCTGGCTTGGTCCTTATCGGTATCCCAGCAGTGCTAGCCGCGGCTTTCACACATCCGTTTGTTCGGCTGTTGCAAGGAACTATGACCATCAATCGTTCCGCTTTGTTGGCGGTTCTTGGAGCCATAATTATTAGCATTTTTTGTATCATCGGTGCGGTGATTTCGTTCGTTACAGGTTGGCAACTAACGTTTTCAGCCTACGTCATGTCATTAGCCGTCGTTTTTGCTTTCAGGCTTTTAGTGCTGATGGCCACAACGATGAAGGGTGCTGCCCGAAATATAGGCCCTGCTTCACTTCAAACTATATTTGGGGCTATTTTCTTGCCGTTATTCGGGGTGACGGGCTACCTCGTGAATTTAGTCATAATAAGCATCATTTTCACGGTGGGGACGCTAGTATTCATACGGTACATCGATGCACCTTTAAGAAAGTCGTTCGGCGTTAGCGGCTTAGATTTCATTCGCGGTTACATTGCGCAAACAATTGACGGCGCTCCTGGGATGGAGGACTTCTTTAAAAAGATAGGCGAATCTGTGACAGTTCCCGTCACTACCCTCTCCTTTAGGTCCAAAGAACAGCTTAAAGCCACTTTTGTTATCCCAGCCGTACATCCAGGCCCAATCGGCGAGCTTGGCGGCGGAAATCTGCCCGTGAGGATAGTAGAGAATCTCGATGGAGGAAAGGTTTTGGTTCCCCACGGAACCGCGACGCATGATTTTAATTTAGTATCAGCAAAAGAGTCAGTGAAAATAGTTGAAGCTGCAGCACGTGCACTCGAAAACACCCAATATGGCACAGACGCATCAAAATCAATTAGAGTAAAGAAAGGTGATGTAAAACTTCTCGCTCAAAGATTCGGCACCTCAATCCTGTTTGTATCGACTTTGTCGCCCGAATCTACAGAGGATATTGAATTTGGGCTTGGTCTAGTGGCTAGTGCTGAAGCGAGAACGCAGGGTGTGCGATTTTCTGCGTTGATTGATGCGCACAACTGCACAACTCCTTATGCGTCATCCGTATGGGCAGGCACGAAGAGATCATTCGATCTGATTGACGCGATTCAGGAAGCCTCGTCACGACTGATGCTATCAGAACCCCTTGAAACTGATATTAAGCTTGGAATAGCTAGTAGGGGGCCTATTTTCGGACGAGACGAGGGTATGGGTGATCTCGGAATTCAGGTTGCTTTGGTTGACGCCGCAGGACAGCGAACAGCGTACATCTTAGCGGATGCTAACAATATGGTGCCAAATTTGCGGGAAACGGTAGTCAGCGCTTTGAAAGTCGATGAAGCGGAAATCATGACCACTGACAACCACGTCGTGAATTCCTTTGGTGGTGCGAACTGGTTGGGGTTCAGATCCGACAACGACATTCTGTTGAAGACGATTGTAGAGCTTGTTAACGAGGCAGAGGGGGATCTAGAGCCGGTTTCTTTTGGGATGAACACCCAACAAGCTACAGGTGTATTTGTTTTTGGTTCGCAAAAGACGGCACAGCTCGCAAGTACGGTAAATGCTATAATGGCAATGGGCGGTGCCTTGGCGATCTCCGTGATTATTGCGTCAGTAGCTATCTCGTTGTTACTTGTTCTGTTCAATTCTTAGCGCGGCACTCGTTCACAATTTAGAGATGAAATAACCCTAAGATCTACCGATGGGTAAAGTAGCACGTTATTTTTGTCAATCCCTCTCGTTCCACCTTATCAACTCTAACAAATCCGTACCGTTCAAATTGCACCACGTTGTCTAGTTCATTTTCAATGCCAGCTTCGCCAACTCCTAAATCGATTCCACTCGGCGTGAGTACCTGAACCAGAGGCCCGTCAGGTGGGGCCCAGTGGATTATTTTCGTGCCTTTTACTATTTCTTGGCTAGCGTATTCTGCTTCTAGAGGCTCTTTGCTCACAATTCGAACGTTATAAAGGTCCTTCAATCGCACCAAATCGCCTATAGAAAATGTTTTGTCTTTTGGACTTATGCAAACATCAGCTTCGACGGGAATCTCTCTGTACACATTAGGATTTGATGGGTGCATCGGGGCATGGGCTACGGTGGGGGAGCTTCCGGTTATGTGCATCAGAACCGGATGATCGACGAAGAAATATCTATGAGCAACGGGGTCCACGATTTTTCTATTCTCAGCGTAGAGGTTCTCTAGGCTCACGCTAATATCCGATTCGTTAACGCCAAGCTTCACAATAAAGCGCTTGATCGCTTCTGGAGTAAAACCTCGCCGCCGCAAAGCCCTTAGTGTGGGTAGTCTAGGATCATCCCATCCGGTGTAAAGTCCCTCGCTTATCTGCTTTTTCAGCGCACTTGTTGAGAACTTGCCGAATTCGTGTACACTAATCCTTCCCCAGTGCAAGGTAAACGGGTAATCCCACCCTAGATGGTCGTAAAGGAACTTCTGTCTTTTTTCACTATCATGCAAATCTTTTCCTCTAATTATATGCGTAACCCCTAGCGCGTGGTCTTCAATGGCCGATTCGAAATCAAGCAGCGGCCACACGCGAAATTTCAGTCCTCTGGGGTGCGTCAGATCGACAATTCGGAAGCCTATCCAGTCTCGCAAAGCAGGATTTTTATGAGTTATATCAGTTTTAATTCTTAAAACAGCTTCTTTTTCGCTAAAATGTCCGTCGAGCATTTGTTTCCAACGCGTCATACTCAGTTTAGGTGCATTATCGCGATCAGGGCACGCTAACCCTGCTTCTTTAAGCGTCTTAAAGTGCTGTTGTGAGCAAGTGCAAACATAGGCAGCCCCCATTACGATGAGTTTTTCGGCGTAATGGTAATACAACTCCATTTGGTCGGAAGCGTTAACCACGACGTTTGGGGTCGCACCAAGCCATTCACAATCCTCGAGGTACCACGCGTATGCTTCAAGCATTGGCCGCTTCGTTTGAGGGTCTGTATCGTCAAAACGCAAAATAAATGTACCGTCGTACCTTCTAGCGTATTCAGAATTAACAACAATTCCGCGTGCGCTACCGAGAGTCGCGGGCCCGTTAGGATTAGGTGCAAATCGCATAATCACGCGTTCGGAGTGCGGCAGCTCCGGGAGATGGGTCTTCTTGCCTTGCTGCTGTCTTTCGTGACATAGCAGTTCTGGGGCTATTTCTTCGAGCAATTCTCTCTGTTTATCGAGCGTCAGGGTGTTGACCTCAGCTATGACGTAGTCCATTGAGCTTGATATTGCTGAAGCTTGCTGTCTAAGTTCGGGATAATCGCCCATAAGCTTTGATATGACGGCACGTCGGTCTGCATTGCCTCCGTGTCGAATCGCATTTTGGAGGGCTCGTTTCTTGATCTCTGCTCTTAAAACCTGAGAATCCACTCGATCGCCTCGACTGATTACGATCAATGTACTCTGGAGATCATATGGTCCGCGAGTGCAAGTAAATCATCTTTTGCCTCTGAGTCGGCTATAACAGAGAGTCGCGACTTGCCGACTAATAGAAGCTCCCGCGCTTTTTCCATGGCATACTCGATCGATCCAGCATTCTGCAAAGCTTCAATCGCTTCATCGATTTCATTTTCTGTCGTAAGTTTAGATGGGTCAAGCTTTATTCCATGCTTAAGCCCGTGTATCATAATGAGCGTCATCTTACCTTCTGTGAGGTCGCTTGCTCTGTCTTTTCCGAGCACTTCATATGGCGTAATTAAGTCGAGCACGTCATCGCGGATCTGAAAACTAATACCCGTAGCAATACCAAATTCCCAAAGGGCGTGCACTTCATCCTCAGTGCCGCCTCCGAGTATACCCCCCATGGCAAGACTAGCTGCATAAAGGACCGCGGTCTTTTTTTGAACCATATCTAGGTAGTCTGCCTCCGATACGTCCCGATTATTCTCGAACTTGATGTCTAGCCATTGTCCTTCGCAGATGTGTAAACATGCCTTGGCGAGTAGCCGAAGACATTTTGTTACCTTGTCTGGTTCTTTTTTTGTGTAAGAAAGCACTTCGAAGGCTTTAGCGTAGAGTGTGTCGCCTGCTAAGATGCCTTCTGAAATACCCCACTTGGTGTGAACGGTCTCAATCGAACGTCTCGTCTCATCAGCATCCATAATATCGTCATGAATTAAAGTAAAATTGTGGATGAGCTCCACGGAGACCGCGGCGGGAATTATCGTGTCTATAGCGATTTTCGGGTCCACCGTTTGGGCAGCCATTAGCAAAACTGAAGGCCGCAGCCTTTTCCCGCCTGCTTCAATGAGGTGCCGGGCAGCTTTGTACAATTCTTCGGGAAAGACTACCGGGACATAGTCATTTAGCGCATTGCTGATTATATTCTTCCTTTTATCTAAGTCGTGACTCAAATTGTTCATTATTGGCACCTCCATGAAAGCGCTGCGATTTCGCTCACGATATAAGCTCTAGGGGTGGTTTCCTCTTAGCTTCTAAGGTTTTATAGAAATGTTCTGGCCGTTTCTTAAAAGGTGAATATTGTCCCGAAGGCTATAACCCGCTTCTTCTGCCAGTTCTACATAGGAGCTCGTCATCGTCAGATCTCCATGTGTTGGAAAAATGTGGCTTGGTTTGAGCATCTTGATCATTTCCCAGTGGTCTTCGCGTGCAGCGTGTCCTGAGACGTGGACGTTGGTATAAAGCCGCGCACCGCGCATTTTTAGCTTTGTTTCGAGCGAATATCGGTTGCCTGCATTGATGGGGTTGGGGATCACGTCAGCAGAAAACACGACCTTGTCGCCAGGCGTCACTTGATAGGGCGTCAGCTCTCGTGCGACCCTCGTGAGCATAGCTTCGGGTTCTCCTTGATGACCTGTGATTATCGGAAGGTATTTGTCTTTGCCGTCCTGCATCACTCTTTTCAGTATTTTGTCTACCGATCTCCTGTTTCCGTACACACCAATGTCATTTGGAAGCTCTACATATCCCATCCTTTCAGCTGTTCCCAGATATCGCTCCATAGAGCGGCCGAGGATTAGTGGTCGTCGGTCCATCTCTTGAGCCGCTTCGAAGATTGTCTTTACGCGGGCGATATGTGACGAAAACGTCGTGACAAGCACCCCTTTGTCTTCGTCTTCCGTTCCAAGCAGCACGTCGCGAACTAGGTCTTTGGCAATCTGTTCTGACGGGGTTTTGCCGACCTCCTTGACTCGAGTGCTCTCTACTATCAAAGCGAGCACTCCCTCTTTTCCCAGACTTTTAAGGCGATTGAAGTCTGGGGGTTTGCCAATCACAGGAGTTCGATCGAGCTTGAAGTCGTTCGCATAGACGAGGGCGCCGGCCGGCGTATGTACCACGGCAAATACTGGATCGGGTATGCTGTGTGTCGCTCTTACGAATTCAACTGCGATATCGGGAGTTATTTGGTAAACTTGTCCCGCTTCAAGCGTATAAAGGGGATTCTCGACGCCGAACTTCTTCTCGGCCTGGATCTGTTGTGCAATCAGTTCTGCGGTAAATGGTGTTGCGATTATTGGGGCGTCATATCTGTGTGCGAGCTTTGGAACTGCACCTATATGATCAAGGTGTCCGTGCGTGCAGACTATCGCCTTTACAGCCCTCTTGGATTTACTCAGCGGTGCGTCATTTGGTATCGCTCCCATCTTGATTAAGTCAATAGGATGCATCTTTTCTATTTCTGCATCTTCGTGAATGGCAATCCTGTCGAGCCTGAGCCCCATATCTATGACTACGATGTCTTTTTTCACCCGAATGGCAGTCATATTGCGCCCGACTTCTTCATAGCCGCCAATTGCGTTAACTTCTATCTCCATTAGATTATCTCCTTGTCTGAAGCTCCGTTAGGTCAAATCCACGTTGCTGCAAGATTTCTTTAGTTTCACCAGTGATTATAAGTGGGCATCTTTTAAGATCAGCAAGTGTCCTACATCCCGTGAGTAACATAGCAACTTTCAATTCTTCAGTTATTGCTGTAATCTCGCTTATTACATCTTCTGGACCTTTTATAGCGAGTTTTAACAAAGGCAAGCCTATACCGCATAACGACGCTCCAAGAGCAATTGCTTTGGCCACATGAAGGCCATGCCGAATTCCTCCGGTTCCGATAACGGGGAGGGTCAAAGACTCTAAAATGGATATCGCAGTAGGTATACCCCAGTTGCTGTATAATTCTCCTAGTCTCTCAAGTAGAGGGTCTTTCTGTGCTCGGTAAGTCTCAACTTTAGCCCAGCTTGTACCTCCAGCACCGCCCACGTCGATCGCAGACGCTCCTGCCTCTTTTAGTAGAGTTGCCGCCTCTCTGGAAATACCGGCCCCCGTCTCCTTGGCGATAATCGGCACCCGCAGAGACTCACTAAGCGATTTTATGGCGTCGAGGCAGCCTTCTGCATTGGTATTACCTTCTGGTTGTACAGCCTCCTGCAGGAAATTTAAGTGGATTGCCAGTGCGTCTGCGTCTACCATCTCGATTATGCGTTCGATAATATCTAGGTCATATTCCTTGATTTGTGTAGCACCGATGTTGGCTACCACAAAGGCAGTAGGCGCTCGCTCCCTGACTATGCTAAATGACTCGATTTGTTCAGGACGTTCAATCGCTGCGCGTTGGCTCCCGACCCCAATGCCGATTCCGAGTTGCTCTGCTGCCTCTGAAAGTGCAGCATTCACAGCGGTAGCCTCCCTGTGCCCACCTGTCATTCCAGCAATAAAGATAGGAGCTGTGAAACGTCTTCCTAAGAATTCAGCAGTCACATCAATTTTTGACTTCGCAATTTCCGGAACTGCATTGTGAATGAATCTAACATCTTCGAGGCCGGTTTTTCCTGATTCCACGTCTTCAGCAGCGCAAACCATTAAGTGCTCGATTTTTCTGTTCGTTATCATTTTGTACCTATGGATATAATCGTCCCTACCTGTTGGTTTGATATCAAGAACTTAGCTATGTTGCCGCCACGCGTAGCGTTGAATATTTCAGATTGAATGCCGGCTTTTGCGATTTCCACAAGTTCTGAGACTTTACGGAGCATACCTCCTGTGACGTCTACGACGCTTGAACCGACGATCTCTTTGCGATAATTTTCAAACTCGTTAGCGTTGAGGTGGGATATTTTTTCTCCTTTGTAAATAATCCCGTCAACGTCCGTCCCGATACCTATTTTTTCAGGTTGCATCCTTTGTGCTAGAAATGCAACTATTTGATCACCAGATAATATATTGAAACCGTCAGCGCTATCCAAAACGATGTCGCCATGAAGAACCGGAATGATGTCGTTTTCGAGCATGAGGCCTAACACAGCCATGTCAAAACGCGCGATTCTGCCACCATCTAGTGTGATGCTGTCTAGCGGGTGAATAGGCAGTGCAGGCACGCGTTGGGAATGTAACTCGTTTATGAACAAAGTGTTCAATGAGGATACCGCTCGATGGGTCTTCCACGCATCACTAATGCTTCGGCCTTTAGACAAGTAAGCCGCTGCTTGCGGGTGTCCGAATGAGCCAGCGCCGTGGACAAGCACGAGATCATCTCTCTTCGCGTTGGCTATCTGTTGAGCCACCATGCGCAAAAAGTCTTTTCGCACAGTGCTCGCTCGCGCTTTGTCCGTCAAGACAGAGCCACCGATTTTAAGCAGAATCACATTGAATCACACTTTTTTCACTCTGTCTGAAGACCTGAATCAGAGAACGCTGTGTTTAGCACCTTGGCATCGTGCTTTGCGATGGCTTGCGAGACCTTCTTGACGTTTTCATCTGGCGTAATTGCCAGCATACAGCCTCCTCGTCCGGCGCCTGTAATTTTGGCCCCGAATGCTCCTGCAGTTCTCGACGCGTAAACAAGTCTGCTCAGCGCTTCGTCACTCACTCCGATTGACTCGAGTAATCCTTGATTGATATTCATAAGTTCGCCTAAGCCGACAAAGTCTTCGTTAGCAAGCTTCTGTGTTCCTAAACGTGTTATGTCCCCTATTGAAGACAAGACGTTTGTGATTAAAGTAGGATACGTCTGTTTTAATCTTGTTACTGAGGCAATGACATCACTGGTTGACCTTTCAATACCTGTTGCGCCGATTAAGATCGGTATATTGAGCGATGAAAGATGGCGAGTTTTAGTCTGCTCTATTAACACAACGCCTCCCGTTGAAGAGACAAAGGTGTCTGCAGGACTGGCTATTCCCTGAACAGCGGTTTCTACTTGATGTCCTATTTTTGCTACTGCTTCATTTTTCAGGTCTATACCTAGACATTCAGCAAGAGCTTTTATCGTCGAGACAGTCACGGCCGCTGAGGAGCCTAACCCTTGACGAGGGGGAAGTTGTGATTTTATCGAGATTTCTGCGCCAAAGTCTGTATTAAATAGACGTTTTATGGTTTGCGCAGCACAACAGACGTACTTAAATTCTTCACTCATACAGTTTAGGCGCTTGCCCATCGCATCTATCTTAATTTTTCCTGATGACACGAGCTTTGCTGATGTGCTTATTCGCAGGTTTATCGCGCAAGCTATCGCTGGCTCTCCGTAGACAACAGCGTGCTCACCAAACAGATAGACTTTACCAGGCGCCGAACACGTTACCATCTATAGATTTATGTGTAAACTTCCCCTTCAAAGCGCTCTCGAGCGTCACGCTATAACTATTCCAGCATATCCAACTACTGCTGCCGAGTCACCGCACGTGTCTGCACTAGTTGAATAATCGACAAGTTCCCCCAGCTCGCTGCCTTTATGTTTAGCGAACTCTATTGCGACTGCTATAGGTCCATAGCCGCAAAGAGAAGTTGAGCGAGACCGTGCGAGAAATTCTTGCGAGTTCAGCTCTAAAATTGGTTCTATAACCCATTTGTCAACTTTCTTGGCAGTAAACTCCGGCTCGTAATGCGTAAAATCGCTAGAGGCAATAACCACAGTGTTTTCGTCTGCAACCCGTCGAACAGCGTCTACAACCTGTTTTATGCTTTCAGGCCCTTGAACCCCCATAGTAATTGGGACTATCTGAAAGTCTTCGAAAAGAAACTGAAGAAACGGTAGCTGAAGTTCTATAGAATTATCCTCTTTGTTTGCCTCATTTGCTATTTCGATATCGAGCTCTTCGATGATCTGTGTATTAACGCGTACTTTGCCGAAAGGCGTAAGCCAAGGTTCGTTCGAAACTGAGACAATAGGGTATTGGTGGTTGGGCCCTATGATAATGTAAGTATCTGCATGAGGAAGAACGGAGAAAACTTTTCCCGCGGTTGCCCCAGAACAAGCATAGCCAGCGTGAGGAACTACTACGCTGTTGATTTTACGCGGTTCTCGCTTTTGAATGAAACTATGCAGGAGTTCTTCCAGTGCTCGAGGGTCACCGGGATACCACGATCCTGCTTTTGCAGGCTTCCTCATTAGTACTCTTTAGATCTCGATTTCGAAATCGTTTAAGGCGTAGTCCATTTGTTGGCCGCGAAGCTTAGCAATCTCCTGCGCCAGCAGCCAATAGATAAGCGCTAAAGCTTTCCGCCCTTTGTTGTTGGTCGGAATAACTACGTCAATATGCATCGTCATGTTATTCGTGTCGCACATTGCGACTACCGGAACTCCAATATCGACGGCCTCCTTGACTGCCTGTAAATCTCCTATAGGGTCTGTAACAACCACTACATCTGGCTCTACAAAGTCTCTATATTCAGGATTTGTAAGCGTGCCCGGTATAAAGCGTCCTACCATTGATTTTGCCCCTATCACTTTGGCAAACATCGTAGCCGGGAATTGGCCGTATTGTCGTGCCGAAACCACTAGTATACGTGCTGGGTCGAATTTGCTTAGAAACTTAGCAGCAGTTTTTATACGGTCATCTGTGGCCTTGACGTCCAGCACGTAAAGTCCATCTGCTCGGACGCGGTAAACAAAACGCTTCATATCTTCTGTTTTTTGCTGAGTGCCAATATGGACCCCAGCAGCTAGGTACTCGTCCACCGGTATGATTGATTCGTATTCTGTGACTTCTTCCATCGCTCCACCTCTCGTTAGTTCGGTTTATTTGTTATCCTATAGTTTTTTCCGTCAAATAGTTCTTGTTCTATGCGTATTAGTTCAATCGTTTTGCTGTACTTTAACCGCCCTTAACGTTCAGCTTAATGAATGGGGGCGGGCAATGCAACTGCGACACGTAAAGTTTCTGTTTCGCAGGTCGTCGATTTGTCTGTGTGCACTCATAGCAGTGTCCTTTAGCCTTCTCACTGGCATAATCCTCAAAAACGCTCGAAACCGTTTTTAGTGCTATCAGTGCCAGAGTAGTCCCCTCGCCTTATATTATGCAATGAAAAGATCGCTTGCGCAACTCGTCGATTTCTGCCTGCTGATTCAATTCTGAGCCAATAAGCGCTATAACTTGTTCTCGTGCTTTTTTGACTGTGTCGCGTCGGACCGGATAAGAACATAGACATCAGCCGCGGGTCGTTACTATCTCCACTTCTGTTACGGCTATCGGGTTTTCATCAAATATCTTGCCGACTGATATTGCTTCAATCGAGTTCATCTCGGGGTCCCGCGGCGCTTAATTGTTATTGGGATAACCCCTTTCTTGAGCTCATCAAGCGCCATGTCGATTGGATCTGTTGTGTTAGATTCAATCAACGTTGGAGCGCCCATGGAAAGCTGTAAAGCGCGCGCCCCGACGATTCTGGCCCTTTCATAACGAGTAAGTTCTTCAACAACTTCTTTCAACGACTCTCCTCCTTTCTAGGGCCTCTGCATGGGGTTGCTGAGATTCGAACTCAGGTTACGGCGTCCCGAACGCCGTAGGATATCCAGGCTACCCCACAACCCCTTATCATTGATATGGAGCAAAAATATCAACAAGCTCCTTGTGTGTTAGGAGCATCCTGCGACAACAATATCGCTTTACGCCCAGATCATCGAGCACCGTCTTTTGGTCTTCTCCGGCACTTATTCTGTCTTTATATTCGTCCCAGTGTTTGGAGATCACCGCGCCACATGTGAAACATCTTATGGGTATCATCGTTTGCCTTGTTACCTATAGGATTTTTGTCGCCGTGCGCGTGCCCCTTTGCCGCCAAATTTCTTCGGTTCTTTTTGTCGATAATCGTTGACGAGCAGAGAACGATCTTGTTTGAGGAAAAGATCCTTCAAATTGAGATCATTGGTCCAGTCGATTAACCCACGTGCGATTGCTGTTCGTGCTGCATCTGCCTGTCCCATCACTCCGCCACCACGAATGGTCACCGAGATATTTAGTCGTTTTGCGAGGTCACCGGCGAGATATAGCGGTTGTTGAATCTTCTCTCGCACAAGTGCTGGCTCCACGACGTCTAGAAGTTTCTTGTTGATCCGTACAATGCCTGGTCCTTCTTTAAAAGACGCTCGCGCGATTGAGGTTTTGCGTTTTCCACTTGAACTAATAGTTTTTTTCGCCAATTATCTCACCCGATTCTTTGCCCCTAATCGTTGGGAGACTTTCTCTAAGTCAGTGACTTTGATAGTGCTTAACCTCGATTTATGCGCGCTATTGAGCGTTTCTACCTCTACATCTGTTAGCTCTTTTGGGATACCCATATAAACGCGAAGTCGACTAAATGCCGCCTTGCCAAAAGCTTTCTTATAAGGTAACATTCCTCGAATAGTTCGCCGCAAAATCATATCTGAACGTTTGGGGAAATAAGGTCCCCTCTCTTTCGAACCTTTTCTACGCATTGTCTTGTACTTTGACACTGTTGTCTCTGGCGATCCTGAGACGAGCGCTTTTTCTGCATTAATGATATCGATCTGTTCTCCAGACAACAACCTATGAGCTACTATGCTTGCGAGACGCCCGAGTATTAAACCGTTAGCATCGATTACCGTCACAAATTCACCATTCCTACATACCTATCATCGTATGATCTTTACATTGCTGCCTTTTGGAGATCTGTCGAGGATCTCGTCAATCGTCATAACAGTTCCCGATGCTGCAAGGAGTTTAAGTCGCGCGTTAGCGCTGAAATTAAGCGCGCTAACCGATATTGGGTGATCTATTGACCCCGCGCCAAGGACCTTGCCTGGGATAATGACGACGTCGCCTGAATTCGTATATCGGTTGAGGCGACTCAAATTTACCTTAGCATAGTTGTTAGAAGGCGCTTCCAACCTTCTGGCCACCTCCTTCCAAACATCTGCTTGATGCTCTCTCGCGTACGCTTTCAGCTTCTCTATGAGCGGTTTCAACTGAGGGTTGGCCTTCTCTGTTTTTTTCTTTGCCATGCTATCTCCTATTTGGCATTTTTGATCACAAATGCGGGGGGTGCGATTTGAACGCACGAACTCCTGTGAGACTAGGCCCTCAACCTAGCGCCTTTGACCTGGCTTGGCNNTAGGTCTGTGCAGCTGATTGAACCGTCTGACTCCGTATAAAACACAAAGGACTCCGGATCACCAGTTACTGTAATCGCTCCTTCTTCACACGCCTCAGCGCACAAATTACAGAGGGTGCATTTAAGCTCGTCTATAACGTGCACTGATCCATCTTCATATCTTAAAATGCCTTTTGGGCAGGCTTCGATACACTTCTTGCATCCGTTGCATTCGTTTATGGCAAACTTTGGCAAATACTTGTAACTTGTCGCGATCGCAGACTGGAATTTCGCGTGCGTTTTGGAACTACCTTTTCGTGCAATTGCTTCAAGCATCAATTCTTGATCTTTGAATAGTTTAATGATAGGTATATTGCCGTCTGCGGGAATCACTTCGGCGTCTGCCGATGTCAAATCCCTTGAATAGACTGTAGCTGGCCCCTGTACGTTTAGCGTAAGGGATACTTGACACTGAAAACACCCCTCTCCGCCGCACGAACACTCTGATTGGGAAACATAGTGTTTCCCTCCTTTGAGCGGTATAAGCCCTAGACGAAGTGCCATCATCTCGTCGAAGAGGACCGATGTATTGTTGTAGAAGTTCACATCATCAATCGACATAGAAGGCACGTCAGCTATCAAGCTGCGTCTAATGCTGTTCACAAGTGCTGGTGTTGTGCCTGAGATTATAAAACGCGCTTGTCTGTCTGTAAGCTCGAGGAATTTCAAATCCATGTTATACACAAAGTTACTATATCCTGCGTCCCCGTCTTCCTCCGGGTGATCGAGTGCCATCGTGAGGAATGGGGGTTACATCTTCTATTCTCCCTATTTTCAATCCAGCTCTTGAGAGTGCTCTAATCGCAGCTTGCGCTCCTGGACCTGGGCTTCTCTGTCCATTTCCACCCGGTGCTCTTACTCTTACATGAACGCCCATCACTCCTTTATCAAGTGCCTGTTCAGCTGCGCTCGTGGCAAGCTGCATGGCAGCGTATGGTGAACTTTCGTTACGGTCTTGCTTGACAACCATGCCGCCTGTGGATTTGGCAATCGTCTCTGCCCCGGTTAAATCTGTGATGGTTATGATCGTATTATTAAACGACGCAAAGATGTGCGCTATACCCCACTTTCTCTCAGCCATGATCTACATCACCCTCCGTTGCTCACTTTCTTTTCGGAATCGCCAGCTTGTCGCAGCGGCGACCCCTCATAGTACCCAATAAGCTCCTGCTCATTTGTTGGGATGATATAGCTGGGGACAGTGACCCTTCGTCCTGCCACTGCTATATGTCCGTGAACAACTAGTTGCCTCGCTTGCTTCGCTGAATTGGCAAGACCTCGCTTCTGCACCTGTGTTTGTAGTCGCCTTTCTAGTAGATCCTCAGGCGCGAGCGTAAGCACGTCATCCAACGAGGAGTCATATTTAATGAGCCCTATGCGCCGTAGTCTGTCGAGGAATTTCTCTGTCTCAAACTTGGCGTGCTCGCCGCGCTCCCCTACCTCTTGAATGTCGAAGAGCAATTGTCGTGCCTCACGCCTATATTTCCTCAACGTTGTGGCGACTTTCCAGACCTCTCTTTTGTTCTTCAACCCGAACGTCTTTACGACCTCAGCTTCTTCGCTGATTCTTGTTGCCTGCCATGGGTGACGTGGCGTGTCAAACGCTTTTCTGCTTTTCCCTGGATACCCCATAATTAGCACCTTTTCGATTAGCGTTTCTTACGTTGGACACCGACGGTTGCACCTCTTCTTCCCGTCGATTTGGTTCTCTGTCCACGGACTTTGTGTCCACGCTCATGGCGAATACCAGTATAGCTTCGCGTTTTTTTCATTAGATTGAGAGTCTCTCGAAGCGTCAAATCCACTTGAGACCCAAGCAGGTGTTGGTTTTCACCAGTAACAGGGTTTTTTCGATAGTTGAACATCCACGTAGGAACGTTCTGGTTAAAGTTAGCTACTGACTCTCTTAGCCGTTCTACTTGTTCATCTTCCAAATAACCCATAGTGTCGTCGGGGTCTAGACTTGCGCGTTGAGTCAGAATCCGCGCCGTTCGTATCCCAACCCCTTTCAATCCTGTAAGCGCATACTGAACTGCTTTTTTGCCGTCCAGGTCTGTTTGGGCGATTCTTACTATATACTTAATCTCGTGTTCAGCCGATTCCGTGTCACCCTTGGGCACATTAATACCTCGTGTGTGTGGTTTTTAACCTATCATCGTATTTATAAGTAGGCACGCTAGGTGCGCCTTTTTTGCGATAGCTCGCAGGAGCGCTGCAGCTTAGCCGAAATGAAACGCGCAGAAACGCTGGGGGTGGGATTTGAACCCACGAGTCCCGGAGGGACACTGGTTTAGCAAACCAGCGCCGTAGACCAAGCTTGGCTACCCCAACATTACTGTGTGGGCGTACAGAAAGGTCGTCACCTCGCAGCTTGTCAGAGCTCCCAACTCATTCTCTATCCCGCACCCCTCCGAGCGTCACGCGTCCGCAATAGGTTTGCTCCCTTCCGGGCCTGAACCGGTGCTCACGGTAAGCGCATATCATTGGTTCTCCAATCAATGGTATACTGCCGTTGACCCCGCAGGACGGAATTTCATCGTCTGACTTGTTAGATGGTCAAACTGTCAAAATGCCTTCCTTCTGCTTCGCTCCCCACTTATCGACGTTTTTGGGTTACAGATGACGCCGAGCCATCCAAGCTAGCCCAGCTAATATACGACTATATCATCCATAAAATTATCGCTGGGCGCGTTTCTAATCTTTAATAAAGGTCTAGTCGAATTGGACTGACGTAAGCACGGCGATCTCATTACCCCTTGATGACACCTATAGGGGCGAGCCGCGCAACGGCTTTCGAAATGCCGAGCTTAGAAACGACTTCAATGACTTCATCTATTGGCTTGTAAGCTTCCGGTGCCTCCTCTGGCACAGCCGACAAATCATCAGTTTTTATGGTGATATGTTTTTGCCTTAGATTTTCTATAACTGTTTTCCAAGTCAGTGATCTTTTCGCAGCCTTGCGGCTGAGGACACGGCCTGCTCCATGGCAGGTTGAACCGAAAGTTGTGGTCATTGCTTTTTTTGTGCCGTGTAGGACGTATGAAGCGGTCCCCATACTGCCGGGGATGAGCACTGGTTGCCCAATTCCGTAACTCGAGTCCTTATCGAATGCCCTTGTAGCGCCTTTGCGGTGCACATACACTTCCTTACGTGCTTCCCCAACTGAATGTCTTTCAAGCTTGGCGATATTGTGTGCAACATCGTATACGAGGGTAGCAGTTGCACCAAACTTCTGTTCAACGACATTTCGCACCCAAAAAGACATCATTTGTCTATTTGTCCACGCATAGTTTGCAGCTGCTGCCATGGCGCCGAAATAATTTCGACCTTCTGGTGACTCTGCAGGAACACAAGCAAGTTGCTTATCGGGAAGTTTGATGTCATACTTACGGCTCGCCCCTTGAAAAACTTTCAAGTAGTCCGTGCAGATTTGATGGCCCGCCCCTCGTGACCCCGAATGAAGCATGATACAAACTTGTTCTTCTTTCAAACCAAACAAGTTCGCGGCGTGTCTCTCACAAATCTGATCGACGTATTGAATCTCTAAGAAATGATTTCCGCTTCCTAAGCTTCCAAGTTGCGGCTTGCCTCTTTTTTTCGCCAGCGGGCTCACTTTAGAGGGATCGGCACCATCCAAACACCCATCGCTCTCACAATGTGTAAGATCTTTAGCGTCTCCATATCCATGATTGACGGCCCATTTTGCGCCGCTAGAGAATACGTTGTCTAGCTCCGTTTCGGAGAGCCGTAGCGGTCCTTTCGAACCGAGTCCTGAAGGAATCGCTTGAAATAAAGCTGCTAGGAATTCATCAATTCTTTGCTCAACCTCTTCCTTGAATAACGTCGTTGCTAAAAGCCTAGTCCCGCAGTTAATATCGAAACCGACCCCTCCCGGGGATAATACACCTTCGGTAGCGTCAAAAGCAGCAACGCCGCCAATGGGGAAGCCATACCCGGTGTGCACATCTGGCATCGCTAGTGACCATCTCTGGATCCCAGGAAGCGTCGCAACATTAGCCACCTGCTGGATCGCTCCAGGCTCGAGGTATTTCATAAGAGCGTCTGATAAGAATATTCGCCCAGGGACGCGCATTCCTGGCGCGGTACCCTCTGGGACCTCCCAAATGTACTCGTCTTCCCTGACCAATTCTGCGAGTGTCATCCAACCTCCTATACGTCAAGCGTTACTTCTGCGTGGTAGACGTTATTCTTCTTTATTTGTAGGTTGTGATATGTCACTGCTTTCACTTCCGTGTTTAGTATGTGTTTGTTAGGATCGATTCGCTCGCCCCAGCACTCTACATTCAACGATAAGCCAGCGATCTTGACGATACACTTTTTGACGGCGAAGCGATTGACTTCGAACGTAACGAGAAGATCCGCAAGCCAATCGTAAAGCAAGTCCTCACAACTGTCGGAAGTCATCTCGATTGTGGTGGTGTCTCTAAGCGCCACGCTTTCGAGCATAACAAGCGTGCTTTCAAGGGCTTCTGCCGCATTCTCGAATAGTTGGTTCAAGTCTCTTCCGCAAGCCTTAAAAGTGAGATCGGCTGTGTGCTCAACAAATTCGTATTTTAGCATGCTGTTATCGTGTAGGATATGAACCACAAGTTAATATACATTCATCAGCTGGGGTGACTCAATGAGACCGTACGTCATTATCAATTCAGCTATGAGTGCTGACGGTAAGATCTCAACGGTAGCGAGAAGACAGGTGCGAATCTCTGGAAAAGAGGACATGCAACGCGTTGATGCGTTAAAAGCACGCACCGATGCGGTTATGGTCGGAATCGGAACCGTGCTCGCGGACGATCCGAAGCTGACTGTTAAGTCAGATATGCTCAAGCGTGAACGAGTAGCGAAGGGGAGAGCTGAAAATCCGCTACGAATCGTGGTTGATAGCAATGCGCGAACTCCATCGACCGCGGCATTTCTCGGGCCAAACGCGCTCATAGCGGTAGCGCAACAAGCCCCACATCACAAAGTCGAAGAACTTAGTACAAAGGCCGAGGTAATTGTTGTTGGAGAGCGCAAGGTAGATCTGAGCGCACTCCTTGCGAGATTGAAAGATCGAGGGGTAGACTCTGTGCTGGTTGAAGGTGGCGCAACGCTCAATTTCGCCCTTCTGAGTTTAGGATTAGTTGATGAGCTTTATGCCTATATTGGGAATATCATAATCGGAGGCAGTTTAGCCCCGACGCTCGCCGATGGCGATGGCCTGACTTCTGACTTCGTCAAGCTCAAACTGAGGCAAATACGTCAAATAGGGGATGGTGTGCTTATTAAGTGGCAGGTCCTCACCCCTAGGCATTGAGCCATCTTAATGCTTTGAGGTGACGCCGTCAACTGCTCCTTCCACTACGGCGCTTCCTCGCAAGATCCTTATACTAACCAGTCCGCCCACGACTATATTTAGATAATACGTGACGATTCTCCACCCGAGAATGAAGATGCCCAACACAGAGGTGCTCACGAAGGTTGAATAAATCGTTGCGGTACTCAGTTCAGCTATACCGCTGTTTCCGGGGGTAAGCGGGATCGTGGCGATCATCATCAGTACTGTTTGGGCAGAAAAGGACGCCAAAATCCACGGAGGTGATCCGAGGCCAACGAGGATGAGAGAAGCAATAGAAAACTGCAGAAGCCAAAACACCGTCGTAAAAAGAAAACCTTTGGCTAAAGCTTTTCGTTCATCCTTCAGATACAGTTTAGTGCTATTGTGAAAGACATCGATCTCTCGCAAGAATTTTTGTATAGACTGGTCAGCTTTGTCAGCGCCTTTCACTTTGACGAACAACCAACGTGCTCTCTTAACGAGAGACTTCAATTTTCTTGGCTTTATTATGACGTAGAGGAGGATAAAAAAGAGTATACCGAAAACTAGGGCTGCGCCGCCAAAAAGGGCCATCAAACCTGCGCCACTCTCGACGTACTTGGTAAATAACACAAATCCGATCGGCGCGGCTATGCCTAAGAAAAGCGCATCCAACATTCTCTCTCCTAGAACGACAGCAGAGGCATCCCCCACAGAGAGGTTGCAGCTTCTTAACAACTGCACTCTAGTTATTTCCCCGCCTACGTGCCCAGGGGTGATTGATGCGGCAAACTCATTTGACAATACTATCTCGACTGATTTTTTGAAAGGAACCTCCCCCCCGAGTGCTTCTGACATGACCTTTATTCGGGCACCCCAAACAAGCCAAGAACAGAGCTGAACAATCAACGCGGCAGCTAAGAAGGCTGGATGGATTTGAATGAGGCTGCGGAGTTGGCCTGGTGTGATTGTAAGCAGTAGGAGCGCAAGAATTGAGACTACGCTGAAACTTAACGAAACCGCAAGCCACTTACGTGAACCCTTCACGATACATTTCCCCTCAACTAGACCTCCGATCGGGTCATCGCAGCCCACTCGCTCTTTCGGGAAGTGATATATTGTCCGATTGCCACGGCGCCACAGAGCGTCATTAAGCACATATAGCCTATTACGCCAAATAAGATCCTAAGTGATTCCGACAGAGAATCACTTTCTGCCCTTATTGCACGTAAGTATAACGGAACAAAAGGTGCTAGCAAGAAGGAAAAAAATGGAACCGTGAGCGAGCCAAACCACGTGATTTTTACTACGATCGGCACGCTTGCTGTCAACATCTGGGCGAAATATTTTCGCAGTCCTTCGACTGCTCCTCGGAACCACCGGACTCTTTGATGGTACAAATCTTGAATTGAAGTGGGGGCTTGTTCGCCAACTTGTGAATTAACGAGGAGCGCGGAGCTCCCTGAGAGATAGATCTGTTGGGTAATGTCTACGTCCTCGCAAGCACAGCGTTCGTTAAAAACCGTGCTTCGAAGAAAGGCCGCTTTTGAAACCCCTATTAATCCGTTGAATTGAATGAAACCCCCTGACCACCTACCGAGACGATAGATGTCACAGAAGAACTTGTACTCGATAGAAATAATCTTTGTGAGTGTGCTCTCTTTATTGGTGACGAAGCGACAACCGCTTGCAAGCACGCCATTGCTCGCTTCCGTCAGCGCAGACACACACTCAGTCAAGAAATCAATGTTGGGGCGGCTATCAACATCAAACAATGCTATGTATTCCGCTCCCTCAATGACGTTAAGAACGTCATTGATGGCACCTGCCCGCCGACCTCTATTGTCATTTCTTACAATTATATGAAAATGTGGAGGTAGCACGTGATATAGAGCTTTATCATCTCCTCCGCCGCTATCAATGACGTAATAGGCTTCAAAATCTAGCCTGCTGCAGTCCAGGTCATTTAGGCTCTTGATCGATTTTTCGACAAGTGTGAACGGTTCAGATGGCGCTATTGGGACAATGGCGCAGATTTTCATCTCAGAAGGGAATTCGATTAACGTATATTAAATCGTCGCAATCGCGCTTTGCTTTTGTTTTCAAGGTTAGTCTTGAACATTTGCGTACACGCCTAGGATCTGCTGCGCGACGATTTTCCAGTCATACTTCTGTTCGACAAGCTTTCTACCTTTTTTGCCCATTCGCCTCGCATCTGCTGGATTTTCAAAAATGTTTTGAATAGCGGTTGCTATAGATTGTGGGCTACACGGCTTTACTAAAAAACCTCCCTCGCCGATCACGTCGAGTACGCCTGGGATTTGAGACGCAATAACTGGCGTTTCGCACGCCATTGCTTCCAAAAGGACGACACCAAAAGCTTCAAGTCGTGTAAAAGATGGAAGGACGAGCACCGCAGAGCTCTTATAAAGTTCCACGAGAGCACGTCTCGATATATGTCCGCAAAACTTGATGCAATTTTCATAGCCTTTGGTGAGCGCCTTGAGGCTTTGTCGCTCTTCTCCATCGCCAACGATCAGGAACGTTGCATCCTTATGCTGCTTCAGCACGATTTTCGCAGCTTTGATGAGATAGTCGATACCTTTGACGGAGCTTAGCCGACCGACAAAGAGCACTTGCTTAACCTTTCTCTCACTTGCGTCGTGCAGGCTGTCAAAAGCCTCCAGCCTGACCCCATTTGGCACGATCTCGTACTGGTAGTTTTGCAGCAGCGGGGAGCTTTCTGCGTAGGATTGAGTTGTAGCAATTATCTGGTTAACCGCATCGAGGACGGGCTTTGCATAAAGGCTATTATTTACCCTTTGAATAGAGTGTTTCAAGACACTCGGGATTCTTAGGTTTGCGATATGATCAGGGATCTCCAGATCACAGTGATATGTAAGCACGTGTGGGACTTGGGGCAACCCCTTAACTGCGCCATAAGACATGAATGGCGGCGGATAATGCGAATGGATCACATCAGCACGGAACTGCGCAAACCGCCGTCGCAGCGCATAAATGAAGGGAACATATGGGAGATCTAGAGCGGGAAATCGGTAGATGTGGAGCCCGTTCAGGACCTCCTCAGGATCTGATTTCGGGACAGCAGCGCACAACACGATGACTTCATGTCCCATATCCTGCAAGCTTTTAGCTAGCTCTAAGACATGAGTCTCTACACCACCAATATGTGGATAGAAATACGAGGAGGCTTGGATGATTCTCACGCAAATTCACCTTATTGTGCGCTTAAGAGTTGAATAATTTATCGTGAAATTTAATCGCTCGCGTCGACTTCTTTTGGACAGCTCTGTACCAAAGAATTTAGAAACCTTTTCGCACCGTCGAATAGATCGGGTCGTAGAAAGCGGCTTATGGGTTTTCTAACGTCCAATATTGGAAGAATTAAATAGCACAGTGACATTGTAAATAATTATGTCATTTCCAATTCGTTCTGCAACGCTATTATCCGTTGTTGCCATTCTTCTTTTAATAATAACCTGCCCTCTCACAGCCAGCGTCAAAGCGCAAAACGAAGTCGCGTGGGTTTATGATTATCCAACGGGGATGAAAACAGCAGCCGAAAAAAACAAGCCCGTGTTGATATATGTCCATGAACAATGGTGTTCGAAATGCAAAAACATGGATCAAAACACATGGAACAACACAGAAGTTGTTGCGCTTTCATCAAGCTTCATAAACATCAACGTCCTTGGGACTGAACAAGGTACCTTATATAATTATAGCAAGCCGCCATTGGTCGTACTCACTGACCCGCAAGGCAAAGTCTTGGAGAAATACAATACGGAACTATCGGCTTCCGAGGTGACTGCTCTGCAACGCAAGGTACTCGCGGAAGCTCCTTTTGCCGCTCATTCTCCGACTACGAATCCGTCAAACACCCCGGCGCCTACATCGAATACCTCTATGGCGGGCCAAAGCAATACAGGCAAAGCTGCAGGAGTGCCTGGTTTTGAAGCGATCCCTGCATTAGCTGGTGTAATGATCGCTGTTGCCATAATGCTAGTTAGTCAGAGGTTCCGGTAGCGCATTCCCGACCACAATGAACGTGGGCTTAAAGTTATTCGGATTGACGTCGAACGAGGCCTATGTGTATGACGGCACTTAGATCATTTTTTGGCACACCGTTTTTTGCGCGCGGTCGCGTTAGATCGATCACATCGCCAGACTTCGGCCTATTAACAACTAATATTTACTATTACGATCCAACAGTCATCGTATGCTTTTCCGCGCCGAGATAACCGTGAAGCTCAAGGATGGCATGTTGGATCCTGAAGCTACTACAATAACGAAAGCCCTTAAGCATCTTGGATTTGAATGTCGATCCTTGAAACAAGCATCAGTCTTTGAGCTTGAATTCGAAGCAGATTCGCGCCAGAATGCAACTGAAGTCGCCCAAGGAATGTGCCAGAGACTGCTCGCGAATCCCATCATACACGATTACAGCGTAGTGCTCGAATAGGAGCTACGACGGTGCTAATGAAGATTGCGATTCTTCGTTTCGGTGGCAGCAACTGCGATCTAGACGTACAAAAAGCTTTGAATAATCTAGGCGTTCACGCAGAACTCGTTTGGTACAAAGAAGTCTTAGAGGGGTTTGATGGCGCGATCATCCCAGGAGGCTTTTCATACGGGGACTACTTAAGAGCAGGTGCCATTGCCGCTCGAACTAAGATTATGCAGTCGGTTCAGGAGATGGCTGCGGATGGGAAACCCGTCCTTGGTATATGTAACGGGGCTCAAATCCTTAGTGAATCAAACCTTGTGCCGGGCACGTTTACATTAAATCAGTATCCGAAGTTCATCTGTAAGTGGGTGAAACTTCTTAAAATTGGCAGATCTCCCTTTACATCACTTTCAAGCGAGGTAGTGAAGCTTCCTATAGCTCACAAAGAAGGACGATACGTCGTTCCCCCGAGACTACTAAAAGAGCTTTACGAAAATGATCAGGTCGTTTTTAAGTACGTCGATGATAAAGGATGCCCGACTTCTGCTGCAAACCCAAACGGATCGCAAGATAACATTGCAGCGATTAGCAATTTGGAAAAAAACGTGTTAGCTATGATGCCACACCCGGAACGAGCCTCAGAGAAACGTCTGGGCTCTCTGGATGGGAATGCAGTCTTTGAATCGATGATCAGATATATTAAATCACTCTGACTCTCAGCTCCCTCGGAACCTTTTTTCTGTCAAACTCGCCTAAGCGTTTTTTAAACTAGCGAAGACCACCACGGTTCGTGCTCTTGGTACCATAGAACAGTCTGCGCTAATCCTTCTTCAAATGAAATTTTGGGCTTCCATCCGAGAGCCGTAATCTTCGAACAGTCTAGAGAATACCTATAGTCGTGTCCCAGACGGTCATTAACGAACGTCATGAGCGATAAAGGCTTATCCAGAAGTTGTAGGATAGCTTTCGTTATGTCTAAATTACTCTTCTCATTACCAGCGCCAATGTTGTAAATTTCTCCGGTTTTGCCCATCTGACGAACGTAGTCTATGGCTTTGCAGTTATCTTCAACGTGTATCCAATCTCGGATGTTGTCTCCTTTGCCATAAACTGTCAGCTTGCAGTTTCTCATAGCACTGGTAATAAAGTGCGGAATCAGTTTCTCGGGATGCTGATAGAGCCCATAGTTGTTAGCACTGCGGGTAATGATGCAAGGAAAGTTGTAAGTTGTAAAATAGGATGACAGCAGAAGATCTGCCCCTGCTTTGCTTGCTGCATAAGGGCTTGAAGGATTTAACTTATCTGACTCGCTGAAGGACCCCCTACGAATGCTGCCGTAAACTTCATCTGTAGATACTTGAATGAACCGCTCAATCTGGTGTTCCTTCGCCGCTTCAAGCAAGACTTGAGCTCCTAAGACGTCTGTTTGGACGAATGCAGCGGAACTAACAATAGACTTGTCGACATGCGTCTCAGCTGCAAAGTTAATCACGCAGTCGCAGTCATTCATTACAAGTTTTACGGATTTCTCATCGCAAATGTCACCTTTGACGAATTCTATGCTAGCTAACACATCTTTCAGGTTGTCCATGTTCCCGGCGTACGTAAGTTTATCTAGGACCACAAGTTCCGTGGACTGGTGTGTGTTGAGCATGTAACGTACAAAATTACTACCTATGAATCCAGCGCCGCCAGTTATCAATACTCGCATAATCCCTCATATCGAACTTTAACTAGTTTTGAAAGTTAGCTGTCTGTAATAAGCTGCAACTTTAGGAAACATTGTACTGCAGTTTCTTATTTTTTTTGATGAAAACCATGTTAAAACT
>PMYA01000120.1 GCA_003170935.1 Methanobacteriota archaeon | reverse complement strand
CCTTACGTGTGCGCCTTTAAGTTAGCTACACCGATTAAGAGTTCACTAAAAGATTTGGTATCCAGCATCGTGTTTTAGACCGTTTAGATGGCATATGAGCGTATTGCGTGCACCGTTTAGGTAAATATTTATATTTTACTCCCGTACATTTAAAATAGAAGAATAATCGCTAGTGATAAAATGGGTGAATACGACTTCGACCGCCTGACTCGGTATAGAAGAGTTGACGTACTTTTAAAGGCATTAAATGACGAAAACGAGCACCAGCGATTCAAAGCAGTCGACGCGCTAGAAGCGGTCGCCCTTGCTTCAGGCGATGCAGACTCGTCAGCTCGCGATGGTTTAATGTTAGCGGCGACGCAGAATGCGTTCGAGGACGTTAGATTGCATGCAAAGATCGCTCTAAAAACGCTTAACACCTCTCAAGAAAGCCAAATTGAGAGGACTAGCGATAGGCGAGAAAACGGCCCTCATCCTGAATCCAAGAGAAACGCGATAAAAAAGCAACAACGCGAATACAATCACGCTGACACTGGGCTTCTTTGCGAACTTGACGACGATTCCACGACTTTAATCGTCCGCGGAAGTTCCCTTAGCCCAAGTCATAGGCTTAGTGCAATTAAGGGCGGTCACTGGGATGAGCAGACGAGGATGTGGCGATTCCCCGTCAATCGAGACTCTTTTGAAAGCCTTAGGGACAATGGCGTTGTCCTCCACCCTACTGTGCAGAGTTTAAATACTTCTTCACAAAACACGTGGGCAGTAGGTACACGCAATAAGAAATGGATCAAGGTACTAGGGGACGCTCACGAGATAGAAGCCAATTTAAAACTAGTTCCAGGGGCTCAATGGGATAGCTTGGAAAAAGCATGGAGAATCCCATTTAAGGCGGATTCGATAAAGCGCCTCATACGGATCGATGGCCTTTACGTCAGTCCATTCATCCTCGATTAACTCTTTTGCAGACGGACGTTTTTTTGACAGGCTATTGACAAAAGACGTTAGCGTTTGCTATTTCGTATTGTTAAAAAAGAAAAAAGAGAAGAGAAATAGGTGGGACTATTACTCTGGTTTCGTTAAAAGTTTAGTCTTGTTAAGTATGACTCCGTCTCTCGAGTGGGGCGCTCTTTTTACAGTGTCGTCAGCCTTTTCCATTTCACGCGCTTCATCAACGAGTTTGGCCGCGGTGCGCATCATATCGTGAGACGCCGCTGTCAGGGGGACATACTTCTCCCACTCTTTTGTCATGAAGCAGGCTTTAACGTTGACGTCAGCGACTTTTGCTGCCATTTCGTACGCGGCGATCGCTTTTGCCCGCGCGTAGGGGTTGCTGAACTCATTGATAGTCGCCTTTTCTGCAGTCATTACGATCTTAGGTAGCTCGCATTCTTTGCCTTCTTTAATAGCGGTAAGACAAGTGTCAAGCGCTGTGTGGAGCACTCTGAAGGTGCCAGTTGCTGCAAGGACCTTCATTAAGTCTGCGTTGTAAATGGCCATCTCTATAGGGTCTAGCCACTCTCTTCGTGCACCGATCATCGCATCGGCGTTGATGAGGATATATCCGAATCCCCCTTCCTCTTCAAGCTTGTCCTTCAGCTTTCCAGAGTCTGTTATGACAACAACCTTCTTACCTGCGGCCTTTAACAAAGTTCGAGCTTTAGTTGGGCCTGGTTGCGCTGCGTTTGGAGACACAACGACACACAAATCCGGTTCAAATTTCAGCAGTGCTTCTACAACCTTTTCTGCATCTTCTTCTTTCATCTTCGTGCCGCTCGTGACGGTCACTGCTTCAAAATCATCACGGTCTGCGCGCTCGTCAAGCAGCAGATCTGTCATTAAACCGCTGACGATGTTACCTATTTTCGCGATTCCTAATTTTACCATATTTAATTCACCTATAACCTTTAAAAGCTAAGCTGTAGCTCTCGCCGGGCCACTTCCTTCTTAAGTTAGGAGAGGATATAGCTCTTTTGGTTACGAGTTAGACTGTGGCTTTCACAGGCTGCTATCGACAAACGGAACTCGTAGCGATCATTCTTGATCAGCATAATCGCTGAGAATCTCGTGAAGGTCGAACTTAAACGGTCCAAGCTCCCCTCCGTAGTTCCCGGCTGATATACTTTTAACTCCTTGCGCATGTGCAGCAGCGAGCATGCCCCGCTTCATCGCTTCAGCGATAACGTCCTCGTCGAGACCGCAAATTACAATTTCGTAAATTGCTTTCACGCCGTCTGGGACAAATGAATCAGGGATCTTGTCTTTGAGCGTTGGAGCAAGTCTGTGGTGGGTAGAAGCCTTCATAAAAGTCGAGTATGTTGGACAACCCACCTTGGACCCGGACGCAACAATCCCTCCTGGGAACGGGGTTATTGTTCCTTCAACAGATTTGATAGCTCCAACAGCAGCTTGCGCTGCCAAGAGCGCTGAACCTTGCGTCTCTCCGTAGATAAAGAAATTGCCGCCGGCGACACCCTTTTGCACACCATAGGTCTCTTCACAAATGAACTCACCCTCAAGAATGGGGATCGCCCACACGCTCCGACCACCGACGGTGGTCTGATATTCGTATCCGTCTCCAAAGAAGTGGAGCTTCACCGGCACTGTGTCTTCTGATTCCAACGCGTTGAACACAGCGGTTGTGGCGGCGGTGAGAACGCATTCTCCAATCCTTTCAATGAGGTTGCTTTTTATCTGTTTCTTGGATGGGTGAACAATCATAATTATGACACCCGGTCTGCCATCGGGAGTCTCGTGTGGTTGTACATAGCGATCTATTCCAGCTTCTGCGCTGCAACCGATAACTGAAGTAGCAAATCCAGTCGCAACGATTGCAGCAGTTTCTGCAAGCGCGGTGGTTGCGGCCGTAATCAAAACGCGTGCTACAGATACAGGGAATGCCTCTGCGTAGGTATCGTCAATCTTTACACCATTTACCTTCATTTTACACCTTCCAACATTTTATCATCCCTTAGCATCGTCCGCTATTATATCTTTCTGTTTCTAAAAATAGGGCTATTAAAACTCAGTGCGCTTCTGTGACCTTAGACTTATCAGGGGCAGCATCGACGTGCGTTGATTTCTGGTTCGAAATATCTACAGGGCGCAAAAGCGTACTGGATGCGCGCGTCTGTGACATATCACTCCAAAATTGCTGTGCAAGCGTTTATTGCGCATTATTCACATAATTCTCATGATGCGTTATCCTCGCAATCGTTTTGTTGTGCAGGAGCATTTCGCTCGGCATCATCACTATGACTTTCGCCTCGAAATGGACGGAACGTTAAAGAGCTGGGCAATTCCAAAAGACGTCCCTCAAGTTCGAAAAGTTAAGCGCCTCGCCGTGCAAGTCGACGATCACAACTTGGATTACATTGGCTTTGAGGGAGAGATTGCGGAGGGCCAATACGGTGCGGGGACCGTTAGGATATTTGACTCAGGGGATTACTACTTGCTCGAAATGAAAGAGGACAAGATTAAAGTGGCCCTCCTCGGTAGCAAGCTCGAGGGCGTATATGAGCTTATTCGTTTGAAAGATCCGAAGAACTGGCTCATATTTATGGTGGGCGATCGACCGTACGTTACCAGTTAAGCAGGAGCACACATGTCCAGATCAAGAAAGATATCGTCTAACGATGGCTGCACGGGATGCAACGTTGCGAATAATGCACTGATCGTGCCGGTCCATAAAATGAAAGAAAAGGACTTTAAGAAGTTAGGGATCGACTTTTGGACCTCAGACTTCAGCGACATATTTTCGAACGGAACGTGATTACGTCTGATAAGCGCCTTTTACAGTTATTTGAGATTGCCAAGAAAATAAACCCCAATCGATCTCTGCTAGAGACTCAACATGCTGAAAAAGCCTCTTCAAGACTTTCAAGGTAATGAGTATCTCGAACGGTGTTTTTCTGTTGATTTTAGAACGATTGCTCGCGACACGTGCTTTATCATGTCGAGCGTTGCCACCGTAAAAAAGCATAAATCAACTCCTCATGTCTACACGAGCAACAAGCTCGCAGACAGGCGAGTTGGTTGGATCTACTACCAAGCTTATACGTTAGCTCTATCGGGCAAGTATCTCGAAAGCCTCGGGCGATTTGATGAGGTGCTTAGGTTGGAACCAGAGTACATCCACGCGTGGAATCAAAAAGGGTTATGCAACTATTTTTTGGAGCGCTATAGTCGCGCCATCAGTTGCTTTGACAAAGCCAGCTCCTTGAACTCGCGGTATCTCGAGTCGCTTAACAATAAAGGCTGCGCTTTGCAGAGACTTGATGAGTTTGGAGCAGCAATCGATTGCTTTGATAAAGTGGAGTCGATACGCGCAGGTTTATTTGAGACGTTAAACAACAAAGCTCTCTCACTGATCGCATTAGGCGACTACACGGGAGCTTTGACTTGCGTTGATCGCTGTATTTCTACGGGTTTGGTTAAAGGCGCATTTTATGTTGTTCGTAGTATGTGTTTCTTGGCGCTTGACCAAATCGGCGAAGGTCTATACGACCTTACGATTGCCTTGAAGTTAGATCCGCAAAACAAACACGCTCTGGCCCTTCTCGAAGTTTTCAATCGTGCTGCTATAGCTTGAAAGTGGATAAGCGAGCCCCATCAGGCGGGGGGATCGCACTGCTTGGGCAGCCCTTTTCGCCCTTCATAAAGCTTTTCAACAACAATCACTATCTAGAATTACTATGCCGTTAGAAGATCGAGAGCTCGAGCAGATATCAAAGTTGCTTGAACGTGGTGGCAAAATGCTAGCAGACCATTGTGAAACCTGTCACTCTCCGTTATTCAAATTTGAAGGCAAAGTGACGTGTCCTGTTTGTTCATACAGAGCGGCGCAAACACCTGTCAGAAAAACAGAACGTGCTACGGCAGTCGAGACGCAATCCGCTCAAGCAGCGCAATCATCACCCGCCCGTCAAAGCTTACTCTTGGACGAAACGATAGCCGAGTTCGTCTCAAATTTAGCCGCTAAAATGAGTACGGAAACGGACTTAGCTCGAATTCAAGTGCAGCTTGAATGTATAGAGCGAGGGCTTCGAATTATTCAGTTTGCCCGTGGGCTCGACTCTCTCGCGAGCAACTCACGTCGCGTTGGGTAATAGAGATTCAGGAGTACGTGTGGCAGTAGCCTTGAAAAAGCGCAATTTTCTTGAAACAGGTGGTTTGCAGCTCATTTTACTTAGAGTAAGAGGTTCGTAATGGAGCACGAAGAATACCGTGAAAAAACTGTCGACGACTTAAAAGAAAGGGTTTTGGAGTTAGCTAAGAGACGAGGGTTTCTCTGGCCCTCATATGAGATTTACGGTGGAGTCGCAGGATTGTGGGATTACGGTCCCTTGGGTACACTGCTGAAACAAAACGTCGAAAACGCGTGGCGCGAGATTTTTGTCGTGGGGGAAGGTGCGTTCCCAATTGACACACCAACTATTAGCGTCGAAGAGGTGTTTCTCGCTTCTGGGCACTTGTCAAACTTCGTAGACCTTATCGTTGAATGTGTCAACTGCCACGTCACTCTAAGGGCGGATCATGTTGTGAATGATTATCTTAGGGATAAAGGGATAGCTGCAGATCTCTGTGAGCCTAATATTGCGGAAGCGTGCGTCCCTTCGAGAAAGAAGACCCAAGAACTCATTGATTTTTACGGAATTACGTGCCCGGATTGTGGGGGTCCTCTCGGGGAGGTGAGTGACTTCAACTTGATGTTTGCCACCCACATAGGGCCCGGGACCCAGCGAAAGGGATACCTTCGACCTGAGACGGCCCAAGGTATCTTTTCTGACTTTCCGAGGCTTTTGAGGTTTTTCAGAGACAGACTGCCTTTTGGGGTCGCGCAGATTGGTAAATCCT
>PMYA01000078.1 GCA_003170935.1 Methanobacteriota archaeon | reverse complement strand
ACGCAGCTTCTTTTAAGGCCGGATGATGTTTGGCTGGGCGACCTCGCTATTAAGCGGTTGGAGGATGTTATAGAACGTCACCCGAGTTAAGCTGTTTAAGAGTTGCCACTTTTGTTATTATTAACGTTTAATAATGGCAAAATACAAATAGGAGTAAAATAAAGACTTTTTTTACTAAACTTTGTGAGGTGACCGGCTAAATCAAACAGCACAGCATAACATCGGAAGTGTTTTTTAATGTAAGTTGGTCGATACGACCAAGTAAGTCAGCTGGCTGTACTGTTTCAGACAGCCAGCGTTTCTTACAATCTCTTTTTCATGAAAAACTAGATCAAGTTGTTTAATGAATTTTCGTAACTTAAGGACTTTGTTACCTCGCAGTAAGCCGTACGAATAAGTGTTCCAACAAAGAAAAATTAGAGCAGGCGAGCATCCTTTCTCGCCCCCCGTCAAAAACTGGGTCCTTACGTCAGGACAAACGAGTTCATTATTCGTTGTGCTTGCGCTAGATATGTATCGTAGTCGCTGGAAATAGCTTTGTACGTTATAACATAGCCCGTATTGTTGTTGACGACGTAAGTCTGCATCACTTTGACCGATTTGTTAGTCGCTGTTGTCTGGTTATATTGTATAGGGACAATTCCAGACCAAACGATAGTGCGCGCGGGTTTTCCAGCAAAAGTTAAGTTGGTATCGTTGAGAACCGTAAAGTTCTTGAAATTCCCTGTTGTATTGTTGTTTTTAAGCTGTGCAACTTCACTATTTGCAAAGTCACTTAGCGTTTGACCGGCGCTAAGACTTTTTGCGGCCACTAGAACGCCGTCAGCTGTTTCATTTGGGCTCAGATAGATATACACCCTAACTGGAGTTGATGCATCTGAGGAATTATCTGTCTTCAGATTTTTTGGGTATGTGATGTTGAAACCCGCAGCGCTCGAAAACGTCGTGTTGTTCCCGACCGTCGTCTGCGTTGCAGAGATCGGCGCAGGAGTTGGCGAAGGAGTGGTACTAGTCGCGCAGCCTGCTGTTATCGCTGCTAATGTTAACAGCGCGACAACCGCTAGCGCGGTGATTAGATTGCGATTATTCATCATATCAGTTCTCGCCTACATGAAAATCTGCTAGAAAATAAAGGTTTGCATCCCAGTTTGCAGCTTATTGAATGGAAGCACATTGTGGTTAGCGGGTTAGTCGCGCCCCAATAAGTCTTTATTCGAAAAGCAACTTCAATAAAGAGGAGCGAATCGTTAATCCTCGCGGTTTGTTTGAATCATCGTTTAAGAAGCTGCGCTTACGCTTAATAGGCTTGCAGCCGTCAATAAGGTAGACACATGGCGGACCATATAAGTAAATATTCAACGAGACTTGACGTGCTGCCTCCGTACCTTTTCGCACAAATCGATGCACTGAAGGCAGAAAGGGCGGCACAGGGCATCGATATCATTGATCTTGGTGTGGGTGATCCGGATCAGCCGACGCCTGCCCATATCGTCGATTCACTCGTGCACGCAGCGCACAAAGAGGCGAATCATCGGTACCCTTCCTCGGAAGGTCTACTGTCGTACCGGCAAGCGGTGAGCGAGTGGTACGCACAGAAAAGCATCGACCTCGATCCTACGAGCGAGGTATTGGCGCTCATTGGGTCGAAGGAAGGCCTCGCGCATTTGCCTTTAGCTTTCGTCAATCGGGGAGAAAAAGTGCTTGTTCCGGATCCAGCATATCCTGTTTACAGGATCGCTACTATCCTCGCAGACGGTAAGCCGGTGACTTTGCCGCTAACTGCCGACAATGGTTTCTTGCCTGACATAGAAAAAGCCGCACCCGACGCTAAGTTGCTCTATATAAACTATCCAAATAACCCCACTGCGGCTGTTGCTGATAAAGCCTTTTTCCGAACTGTCGTCGACTATGCTCAAGACAATGACGTTATCGTCTGCCACGATGCAGCCTATATGGAGCTGACGTTTGACGGTTACGAAGCGCCGTCGTTTCTATCCGTGCCGGGCGCGATGGAAGTAGGAATTGAAATCAACAGCCTTTCTAAAGCATACAACATGACGGGCTGGCGAATGGGTTTTGCAGTGGGAAACGCTGACATCATCGCGGGGCTCAAGAAGGTTAAGTCGAACCTTGACTCAGGCGCGTTCCAAGCGGTACAAGAGGCCGGGATCACTGCCATGACGGGACCGCAGGACATGATCCACGCCCTCAGAAAACTCTATGTTGAACGGAGGGATGCGCTAGTTGACGGTCTAAGGAACATCGGCTGGTCCGTCGAGAAGCCAAAAGCGACGTTTTATGTCTGGGCTCCTGTCCCAGACGGCAGTCCCTCAGTGGAGTTCTCATTGAAGCTGCTAGACGCGGGAATAGTTGCTACGCCAGGCATTGGCTTTGGAGAGTATGGCGAGGGCTATATCAGATTTGCGTTAACAGTGCCTGTCAACACGATTAAAGAAGCTATAAGGCGGCTTGAGGAGGTTGTCTAAGATGAATTTCGGAACGCGCGATCACCTTGACGAGAAAAATGGGCACCTTACGATTGGTGGCGCCGACGTAATCGATCTTACACAAGAGTACGGCACGCCGTTATACGTCATTGATGAGGGGCGCATTCGGAGTAACTACAGACGCTTTGCAGCAGCGTTCCCAGACGCGGACATCTACTATGCCGCTAAGGCAAACGGCAACCTCGCAGTGCTGCGCGTGCTTGCCCAAGAGGGTGCCGGCGCTGACGTTTTCTCTGATGGTGAGCTTTATGCCGCTCTTCTTGCAGGCATCCTCCCTGACCGAATTCTCTTCAATGGGAACTCAAAAACTGATGCTGAACTTCGCATGGCGTGCGAAACCGGCGTTCGAGTTTCTGTCGATTCACTTGAGGAACTGAAAAATCTCTCCCGAATCGCCTCAGAAGATAACAAAGAGGTTGAAATTGCCTTTAGGGTTAACCCTGACGTGTCACCAGCGACGCATCCTAAGATTGCTACGGGCTTGGCGCAATCAAAGTTCGGAATCCCTCACGATAAAGTACTCGCGTGCTACGAAGAAGCGCTTTCGCTTGAGGGCGTCCGACCTGTAGGCATCCATTGCCACATCGGTTCACAGATTCTCGAGCTTAGTCCATTCGCAGAAATGATGATACGGATGATGGATCTTGTTGAGGGGTTAAAAAATAAGCTTAAGCTCGAACTTGATTTTGTCGATATTGGCAGTGGACTCGGCATACCTTACACGGGCACGGCTCCGACCCCGATCGACCTCGCTAACACGGTGCTCCCGATCTTTTTCGAGCGCGCTAGCGCCCTTGGCATCCGACCCAAGTTGGTACTAGAACCGGGAAGATACATCGTTGGAGACACTTCACTTCTGCTCTGTACGGTAAACACCGTCAAAGAGGCTTACAGTACTTTTGTGGGTGTCGATGCCGGTTTCAACTTGCTTCTCCGCCCGACTATGTATGACTCGTACCACGAGGTGATCGTAGCAAACAAGCTTGACAAGACGTCTGATCACACGTACACAATCGCTGGTCCGATCTGCGAGAGTGGTGATATACTAGCAAGAGATCGGCGCCTTCCCCGCGTTGAAAAGGGGGATCTCATCGCGGTCCTCGACACAGGGGCATACGGATTTGCCATGAGCTCTCAGTACAATGGCAGGACACGTGCAAGCGAAGTTCTTGTCAACGAGGGCGAGGCGGAACTTATTCGGGCGCGGGAGTCTTATGGGGATCTTCTGATGGGGCAGAATATCCCCCCCCGCTTGCTCTAAGGATTAACATGAAAACGATACCATTTGTCAAGATGCACGGGAACGGTAACGACTTCATTATCGTTGACGAGAGCAAGGACGGTCCAATTAAAAGCAAGTCAAGTTTCGCTGCAAAGGCGTGTGATCGTAGATTTGGCATAGGTGCTGACGGAGTTCTTTTCTTATCGCGACCAAGCGCTACAGACCTCGGCATGCGGTTGTTTCAACCTGACGGCTCCGAAGCGGAAATGTGCGGCAACGGCATTAGGTGCCTGGCCTTGTACGCGGTTGACGCTGGTTACGTCAGACACGGCACTGTCACAGTAAAAACTAAGGCAGGAGTTCGTAAAGTCACGGCTAAGAAAACCTCGGTAATCGTCGACATGGGCAAGCCTCAGTTTGCTCGCTCAGCGATACCGGCCCGGGGAACAGGCGACGTATTCGTCGAAAATATGCACGGCGTTGTAGTTTCTGCCGTCAATACTGGGGTTCCTCATGCGGTGGTCTTCGATGACATAGCTAACGATGATATCGCCGATTTGGCGGCGAAGATTCGATTTGATCCCATATTTCCGCACGGTGCGAACGTCGATTTTGTTAAGATAGACGGCAATACACTCTTTGTTCGCACATACGAGCGCGGCGTCGAACACGAGACGCTCAGCTGTGGAACGGGTGCCGTCGCCGCTGCTGCTGTTGCGAACCAGATGGGTCTGATCGGCACGAGGGTGACGGTCAACACGCTAGGCGGCTCTCTAAAAATTTCGTTGAAAAAACACGGTGCTTTTATGGAAGGGCCTGCAGAAATGGTCTATAAAGGTACTTATCTGCTTAAGAAAGGTTAGGCATCTGTGAGCCCATCGCCAGTAATGTTGAAATAAGTGTGTACATCGCGCGACAGCGTCGGATGTTTTTTTAGAATCGCAGACCTGCGCCCGCTATCGGTTTTTGCAAATTGCACAACGACTTTCGAAAGGTTATCAATTAGATACCCTGCAACGGGCAACACCTCGTCAGTATCGATGTCGGCGTAGACTTGGTTGGTTACAACCACACCTAAATCTAATTTTTTAGCCAATCCAATTAGTAAAAGCAGTTGATTGACGAGAGCGTGCTGTAACGCAATTTCAGTGTTCTTTGACTGCTCTAGTCGATAAAGCGTTGTTGCCGCGTCGAGAACGACAAGCCCTACATTCTCCTTTGCTACTTTCTCAATGTTGCGGAGCGTGGCACGCTGCTGATCGAAGCTTTTAACCTCGAAGACGAGCAGCCTCTGACCGATGGATTCCATGTCTGCTCCGGCGATTTGAGCGAACCTTTCTCCTGGAAACTGGTCGGCAGCAACAAAGATGACGCGTTTTTCGCGTCTAATGACGTTAACAGCAAGTTGTATTCCTAAAGTAGTTTTACCGCTTCCTGGCTCTCCGAAAATATGTGAGACGGCTCTAGTAGGAAATCCGCCACCAATCAGGGCGTCTAGATTGTGGCAGCCGCTGGGATAAAGCATCAGTGTTTAGAACCTCAAAGCAAATCCGATCGAGAGAAACGACGCGTTGCTGTCAAACTATAGCCTAATGGAGAGTTAGGGGTATAAAGCTTCGTCCCTCAAATATAAAATGGAGGGGCAAGAATTCACATCGCCCTAGCAACAACAGACTTCGCGCTTTTCCAGGATATCACCAAAACGCTTCGCGAAAAGGGGCTTAAATTTGTAACTATTGCGCCAAGCGACGCGATAGGACGTGAAATCGGTGTCGTGATAACTTCTAAAGAGGAGGCGAGCTCGATCACTTTTCCCAACGTCGTTGTAGCGTCAGATCCTGAGATGACGGTGAATAAAGCAATTAGAATTCTCAGGAATGGCGACTTGCGTGGGTGCGCCGTTATAGGCATTGATCCCGGAGAAGAGCCTGGGATAGCCGTTGTCTCAAATGGCATCGTCGAAGCGGTTTATCGTGTTCCATTGAGGCAAGCCGTTGGCGTAATTGAGAGAATTAAGCAGACATATTCTGACATACTAGTACGCATTGGACACGGGGCTCGTCTGGCAAGCGTGCGTTTAGCAAACTCAATAGTAGCCCAGGGGATACCGGTCGAACTCGTTAATGAAAGCGGCACTTCTCCGTATCTTGGAAAGGGCACAGGTGGGGCCGTTATCTCTGATATAGTCGCCGCTATTAATATCGCGTATACGCAAGGCGTACGCGTGGGGCACCAAGAAATCCTCCCGTCGAAGGGCGAGATCAGGTGGATTCAGGAAAGGAGCAGGGAACTCTCAGGGGGGCGAACAACGATCTCGAGACCGCTTGCGAAAAGAGTCGCGATAGGTGAAATAACGATTAACGAAGCGCTAATTGAGCATAAACACAAAAAACAGAACTAATCGTGCTTACTTGTGTTTAGTTGAGCCCATGCCTCTTGCTCAGCTACTCTAATAACGTGTTTGACTGGGATGCCGAGTCTTTTGGCAAGTTTCGCAGCTTCGCCAAACTCAGCAGCGACGTTCAGCACGGTGCCGTGTTGATCTGTTGCAATTTTAACGCTGATCGTGTGGAATTCGCTGCAGATACGAACCGTTACGGCTTCACTTCGCCTTAAAGCAATGAGTCTGTGACGTGTCGGCATGATCCGCACACCCAAACTGCCCGTTTCTTCGATTATCTTTTTTATCAATCTATGGGAGTCGGCGGGGCGGGCTATCACTTGGATAAGGTGCCCGGTTCTACTTTTTTTTCCAGTTGTGGGTATTATGGCGACGTCCAGAGCGCCTATTTCGAGGAGCCCCTCGATCAGATTGCCAAGCACCTCTCCCGTCACATCGTCCACGTTAGTTTCGAGCACTTGTACGTCATCTCGAAGCAGACCATCATCACTCTGGCCAAGCGTAGCACGAAGAACGTTTGAGTGAGGAAGGTCTCGAAATCCTGCGCCATAACCCACGCGTTCAATGGTCATTTGGGGCAAAAAAACGTCTGAAGTTCCCGTAAAAAAGGCAAGAATAGCCGCACCCGTAGGGGTCAGCAGCTCTCCTTCCACAGGCCCCCCGCGTGTTATTAAGTGATGTTTGGAAAGTATTGCAGCAGTTGCAGGAGCTGGGATAGGGAGAAGCCCATGATCAGTCTCTAACGACCCGCCGCCGACAAATATAGGGGTTGTGAATATTGAATCAACGTTGAGAAGTGACACAGCCGTGCAAGCACCGACTATGTCTGCAATAGCATCTTGAGCACCTATCTTATGGAACTTGAGCTCGTCTTTTTTCACACCATGCGTCACTGCTTCTGCGTTCGCAATAATCTCAAATATCGCGTTCGCGTCAGCGACTATTCTTGAATTAAGCTTGCAAGATCTAAGCACGTTTATAAGCTCTCGATAAGCAAGCGGCTTCTCCTCGGCGACGACGTTGACTTGCGTTGCACGTATCCCCGATTTGATCACCTTGTGGATCTCAACTTTGACGTTGGCAGCAGCTTCCATGCTCTCTTGGACGGTGGATGCGTCGGCGCCAAGATCGATGAGACTTCCGACGATCATATCTCCTGAAGCGCCAGAAAAAGGCTGAAATGCAAGTATTGTCATAACGTTCGTAAATGGGGCTCTTTTAGCCACCCTTATATACCACCATGTCATCATATAAGCTTAGGTTTTCGTATGCCTCTTGAGATTCAGTTAAAGGTTGCCAAAGCATACCCGAATGATTCAGGCAGAGGTATTGCTAGGCTCGATCCAGATACGCTTCTTAAGCTTCAACTATCTCCTGGAGAAATCATAGAAATCGTAGGCAAGACCAGCACGGCTGCTAAAGTCTGGCGTGCGGATCGTCAAGATTGGCACGAAGGCATCATTCGCATCGATGGATTCATTCGCCAAAACGCCGGTGTTGGCATGGGGGAGCGGGTGCTTGTACGCAAACCGAAGGCGAACGAGGCGCAAAAGGTTGTACTAGCCCCTCCCGAGGGGACGGTCACACAACAACTCGCAGACATGACGGACGCCGTGCACCGTCAGCTGCTGAAGCGTCCCGTGGTTCAAGGGGACATCGTGCCCGTTTTGAGCGTTGCGTCGCACCCTCTTCTGCGAGTGCCAGGCCAAGCAGTACCTCTCGTCGTGGTAAGCACAAGTCCACTTGGTGTAGTTTTCATTACTGAGAAAACACAGCTTGATCTACGAGACAAGCCCGTCAAAGGGTTTGAATCAGTGCACGCCACTGGCACCTCATATGAGGACATAGGTGGTTTGGGAGAAGAGATACAACGCATAAGAGAGATGATTGAGCTCCCGATGAAGCATCCAGAGGTTTTTCAAACGCTTGGTATCTCGCCGCCGAGTGGTGTTTTGCTTCACGGTCCTCCTGGTACCGGAAAGACGCTCATAGCAAAAGCAGTGGCAAATGAGTCGGGTGCATCGTTTTATTCTATCGCGGGGCCCGAGATTATGAGCAAATATTACGGTGAAAGCGAGCAGCGACTGCGTGAAATCTTCGACGAAGCGCGCGACCGAACTCCCTCGATCGTTTTTATCGATGAGCTCGATTCAATCGCGCCACGACGAGGGGATGTAACGGGAGAAGTCGAGCGACGCGTTGTTGCCCAATTGCTTACTATAATGGATGGGCTTGAGGAGAGGGGTGAGATAATAATCGTCGGCGCCACGAACAGGATAGATGCAATCGACCCTGCTTTGAGACGTCCGGGAAGGTTTGACAGGGAGATTGAGATATCTGTTCCTGACTATGACGGTAGGAAGGAGATACTCCAAATTCATACGCGCGATATGCCGCTCGCCAAAGACGTAAAGCTTGAAGAGCTTGCCAGAATCACGCACGGCTTCGTTGGTGCGGATCTTCTCTCAGTGACAAAAGAGGCAGCCATGCGCGCGTTGAGGAGGTATATGCCCGATATCGATCTTGATAAGGATATACCTGAAGAGATCCTTACTAAGATGAAAATTACAGGTGACGATTTCAGCGAAGCATTTAGAGAAATTCAGCCGAGCGCGTTACGTGAAATCTTGGTCGAAATACCCAATACGAGCTGGAACGACGTTGGGGGGCTTGAGGAAGCTCGGCAGGAGTTGATCGAGGCAATAGAGTGGCCGCTTAAAGACCCGCAATCGTTTAGAAGAATGGGGATCAAACCACCTCGTGGTATTCTGCTCTATGGACCGCCTGGAACGGGTAAGACGCTCATCGTTAGGGCAGTAGCGAATGAAACTGAAGCGAATTTCATAAGCGTGCGTGGTCCGGAGCTTATGAGCAAATGGGTAGGCGAATCTGAGCGTGCAGTTAGGAGCGTTTTCAAGAAAGCTCGGCAAGTTGCCCCCGTCGTTGTCTTCCTTGATGAGCTCGATGCGCTCGCTCCAATGCGGGGCGTAGAGGATACCTCGCGAGTTTCCGAAAGGGTCGTGAACACCCTTCTAACAGAGCTAGACGGTTTACAAGATCTAAAGGACATTGTCGTGATCGCTGCTACGAATCGCCCTGACATAATCGATCCTGCCCTCCTGCGATCAGGACGATTTGACAGAATGATACTGCTTGGCGCGCCGCAGAAGAGTGCAAGAGTGTCGATTTTGAATATCCACACGCGGACTATGCCACTCTCAGACGATGTTGACATCGAAGAGCTTGCGGATCTTACCGAATGGTATGTCGGCAGCGATTTGGAAACACTTTGTAAAGAAGCTGGGATGCTCGCTTTGCGAGAAGCGAAGGACATTCGTTCCATTGAAATGCGGCATTTCAGAGAAGCACTGAAGAAAGTCCGACCTGCGATTGATGAACGTGCTATGCAGTATTACGAGCAGATAAAACAGAGATTCGCAGGGGGTCGCCCTGCTGAACCGACGACGCACATAAGCTATCAATAGACGTGGGGGATACGAAACCCTTTATATTATAAATACATAGCAAGCAGCGATGAAAAAGGAGATTTTCGCAAAGAATCTGTCTAATAAGCAAGTGATGGGGAGCGATGGTTCTGATATCGGCACGCTCTATGATCTTATTATTGATGAAAATACCGGCGATATCCTTGATCTCAAAGTGAAGCCCGATCCCGACTTAAATGTGCAAGAGTTTAGGACAGAAAACGACTTCATATTTCTACCATTTGACGCTGTAAGAGCGATAAAGGATTACATTGTGGTTGACCGCAAGCTGATTAAACAGCCGCAGTAAATACTTTCCATCTAGCTGCTTGATTCGCGCTATAAATGCGGCCAAGGCTTTAGCAAAGAGGGCGTATAATTAATAGCATAACTATGTTTCACGAGCTTAAGCTCGTTACTAAGCTCTGAGAGTGTTCCAAAATAGAGTTATAAATATAGACATTAAAGAGTGGAAGCGAGGTAGTGACATGCAAGTTGTCGATTTGATGAATGCCCCTGTATATTCCGTTTCACCCGAAGACACGGTTGGCCACGTAAAGAATGTGATGCTGAAGCATAAGATTGGCAGAGTAGCAGTAGCTTACGAAGGGGCTCTTGTTGGCGTTATTGCTAAATACGACCTTGTAAAGATGCTTGAGTCATCCGAAGCAGGTTGGCGAAGGCGAAATCAGGACAGAACGCTTGCTAAGACGATAATGTCAGAGAATCTGATCACAACATCGCCTAAAACTTTAATTGGAGAGGCCGCTCGAGAGATGATCACCAACGAAATTGGCTGTCTTCCGGTAGTAAAGGACGGCGATCTGCTTGGCATTTTTACAGAGACTGACTTAGTGACACATTTTGCAACTACGAGCACAAAGGTTCAAGTCAAAACTATTATGGCTGATGCTTTTCTCACTTGCCACCGCCATCATTCAATAAACCATGTTTTACGTGACATGGATAGGAACCACATTTTTCGTACCATAGTTCAAGAGGGGAATGGCGTACCCGTAGGTATAATCACGCACACCAATCTGACGTTTGCCCAAGAGCCGTCCGTCGATTCAAAGGACATCGTGATGGTGAGGAAAGCCGATCGTGCTGGCGTGCAAAAGAACAGGTATGTGCGAAAGGTGCTACAAGTTGCAGAGGATATTATGTCTGAACCGCTTATTACGATACAAGATGATTCGAAAGCGGTAGATGCTGCACGCGTGATGGTTAAGAACAGGATAGACGCCATTCCCGTCGTTAAAGACGAGTCACTTGTAGGCATCATTTCTAAGACTGACATAACGAGAAAGATCGCAGGATAGGACGGCCAGCGTCAGCTTCACAAGTAAGGTGTAAAATGCGTTACAACAATTTCACGTTTACAACAGCGTCTGATCTGGCATCAGATGCGTGCTTTGTAAACAAATCCGATCGGATTTCACACGCCTTGGATCTTATGGAAAAAAACAAGGTGAGCCAATTACTCGTGATGAATGATGGAGAAGTAGTTGGGATTTTGACAAAACAAGGTATTGCGCGCACATTAGGCGCAATTGATGACATCGCCAAGCCCGCTTCATCCCTGCACGTGACAAAAGCAATGAATGACACTTTCACTGTAATTAGTGGAGCTCTTCCCGTTGGCGAGGTCTCCCGTCTATTGGAATCGTCGGGGGTCATAGTCGTTGCAAATGGGCAGCCTGTAAGGTGGATCACTTACAAAGAGATCGTGAAAGTGAGCAGACCGGAGGGAGTTGCAGGCGACATAATGGAACCTCCATTGACTTGCTCTCCTGTTGATCGCGTATCTCACACCAGAAGGAGGATGATTGATGAAAATGTGTGGTGGATGGCGGTCGTCGAGGATGAAAAGCTTGTTGGCATCATAACGGAGAACGACATAGCGAAGGCCATGAGCCAGTTCAGAGACGTCGTACGATCTCAGTATCAAGATTCACGCGTGCGGAAACTACTCGTAGGGGATATAATGGTCGCAGATGTCGTGTTTGCGCGTACTAATACACCATGTGCAGAAGTGGTCGACCTCATGTTGAAACACGACGTTGAGGGAGTCCCGATCCTAGATCTGACTGACACTATGGTCGGCGTGATAACTCAAAGCACCGTGCTCCGAAAGCTAGAATGACTTTGAAATTTTCACAACCATTCTTGGTGGATCTCCGGGGAGAAGAGGCTAATAATGCTGTTCTTAAGCCACGCCTGATATACACTGAATTATTCCCGACTCCCCAACCTTGCCGCGGATTTTAAATTGACTACTAGTCAATTTTTCTGTTACCTTTATGGCAGTGATTGCGTGGAGCGTCAGCATGGTCGTCTTAATTCTAGAGCGTCCTTTTGCGAGTGCTAGCCACACAATTAGTTGATCGCTAAGATGTGTGTCGATCGGTGCCCCAATGGACAATTGCGATAAGAGCTTAGCTGCAGCCTCTTCTCCAACACGTTCTGCAGGTTTACCTGGCGCTCCTAGTGAGTCGCCTGCTAGTTTTCCCCCGGTTGAAGTCTCTGCCCATAGCACAACGCCACTTCCTGTGGACGGATCTTTAGTCGCAAGACCAGGGTCACACACGAAGCCCGTGGTTTGAAAGCCAGCTCGCGAGCAGCTGCGTTTGGCCGCGTTTGCTTGTCGTTCGACAACGTGTGTAGGTAGATTACACGAATGCGATATACCGCTTATTCCTTCGACAGTCCCCATATTGACGATATCAACAGGATGCAGCTCGTTGACGGGCTCTGTGAGGACGTTTATCAATCCCCCACCGCGAGGATAGAACCCCCTTTTTATTAGACGAAATCGGTGCTTAAATCCCATGCTAACTATTACGGGATTAAGGACGTTGATCACGTAATCGGCTTGTGGTGCTAATGGGTTGTTAGTGCCGCCGACAAGAGTAACAGATGAACGCTGATCGGCGAATGCGAGGACAGGCAAAAGAGCCTGTAAAACGAGGGTAGTGCTGCCGGCCGTCTTAACGTCAAAGTGAAAAGTTCCCCCGCGTATCGGTCCCGGGGAGAAAACTAGCTTAGAGGAGCCTATCGCAAGTCTGCCCACCTTCGCGGCCGTGACCTCAGCTAACGCGCGTATCGCAGTCAAATGTTGGCTGCGAAGCCCGGGATTTTTCCGGTTTAACCTTATATTTTTGATAGTAACAGGCTTTTGTGTTAACGCGGAGAGCGCTAGACATATACGCAGCACTTGTCCGCCGCCTTCACCGATGCTACCATCAATCTCAATCATTACTAGTAATTGCACTGAACACAAAATAAACTGCAGGGTAGACAGTTAAAATCGCTGATGACTTGAGAAACAGTTAATTAGCTCCGTAAATGTTAATTTGCACGTAAAACCAGTATGCTTTAGGACCACAAGCAAGTGTTATTTAGTACCTTCGACGTCCTATTACTACTCGAACAGTGGCTTTAACGCCGGAAGAATTCGGATATACAAGGAGCAAGAGATGGGTCAACCGGACAACACCACAGTCTGTAAACTCTGCCAGCGCAACTTTGAAAAATCAGAAATAGGTCGAATTAAGATCTTAAGACGCGAAAAAAAAGGAGAAAGCGTTCTTTGGGTCTGTTCTTATTGTGCTGGGCGAATCAAATTCGCCGACCACTGAAAGTGCATCTAGGTGCTCAAAGCTAATTTTCCCGCTGGTCAGTGATTCGTGCTTCCTAAAGCGATCTCGCAATTATTGAATAGTTGTTTTAATCCGTAGGACTCATTTAGACGAGATTGACGGTTTACAGGTTAAGCACGCAGTTACAGTTTGGTATAGTAAAAAAAGCGGCCCCGCTTCTGGGCTTGTCGATGCCGTAGCGCTTATGAGCCCTTTGCTCTTTATGTCCAACGAACCCGCTTCTAACGTGACTGAGGCGAGGGACTAGCCAGTGGCAAGGCGGATCTTGGTTCGCCGTAACCTGCAGGAACAGCAACGATCAAGCTTTTAACCGCTGGACAGCGCCGTTAGGGTGTTCTCCGGCTCCAAGCATTGAGGCGTCGTTTGTGGTGACTTCATCAATACGTATTTATTTCGTTGTGTATTGTTTAAGTATGTGAGGGTTATTGCACTCACCGGTCAAGCAGAACGCTGCGAACAGTTTATAGCGGCACTAACGCGTGAGCACAAGGTGGCGATTCTTCGTCGGCAACGAGAGAATGCACGTACGTTTGCTAAGAAGGGAGACTCGGATACACTCCTTTGCATCAAATCGCCGACGAGATACGTTTTAACGCCCTGCATCGACGAAAACCCAGATCAAATCCCAAGAGAGTTAGATCGTCTGGGAGAAAAAGAGGACGTTGACTTTGCCGTTGTAGAGGGGGGCGAGCTCACGTCACGGATTGTCTCATCTCGTGAGGTTTATGAGGTTCAGCTAGCGGGCTCTGCAAACTTTGAAAAGCATCTTGAAGCGCTAAAGAAATTTCCAGAATGGATCACGCTTGGCGCTCTGGTAAGAAACGTACGTTCGCATCCTGACATTCACAAAGCTGGGGCGATACTTACATTCACTGGAATGGTTCGCGGGGAAGCTTTTGCTCTTGAGTTTGACATTTACGAACGGGAAGCGCAGCAGCGACTTTCGTTAATCGTTCGCGATCTGAAGGCTGCAGAGGGCATAGTGGAGGTAAAGATACACCATAAATCAGGGCGTGTCAGACGAGGCGAAGACATAGTCTATATTGTTGTTGCAGCTGCACATCGACAAGAGGGGTTTAAGGCACTTAGGGATGCAATAGAACGGATAAAGAAGGAAGTCCCCCTCTGGAAAAAGGAGCTTACCGAACAAGGTGAAAAATGGATCGGTGTTTGAAGGTGTGGGTAAGCTGCGAAGTCAAAAATGATAAGCGGGGCTTTCTGTCGATCGGCGCGAGGCTGGAACGGCAAATGTAAAACAGGGAGTTTTTATGAAGCTTTTTGGAACAAATGGTGTGAGGGGGGTAGTAAACCGCGATCTGACTGCAGATCTTGCACTAAAACTCGCTATGAGCTTGGGGACAGTAACAAAGGGCACCGTTGCGGTCGGACGGGATACTCGGACGTCGGGCAACATGCTCAGCTATGCAGCAATTGCCGGACTGCTCGCAACAGGTTGTAAGGTTATTAACGTCGGCATAGCTCCGACTCCCGCCGTGCAATACTTCGTACGTGATAACGCCGATGCGGGCATTGTTATAACTGCTTCGCACAATCCGCGGGAATACAATGGACTGAAACTAATCGCCGGTGATGGAACGGAATTTGGAATTGAAGGGGAACTCGCCGTGGAGGATATATACTACGGTGAAGCGCTCAAGCTTGCTGATTGGCGCGAGACAGGCGACCTTTCACACACTGACATCATCCCTGCTTACATTGAGGGGGTCATGCAGAACGTGAGTGCGCTAGACATTGCAAAACGCAGGTTCATTGTCGCAGTCGACACAGGTTCTGGCGCCGGCAGCATTGTAACGCCATTCTTGCTCAGTAAATTAAACTGCAAGGTAACGACGATCAATGCGCAGATAGATGGCACGTTCCCGAGTCGGAACCCAGAACCGACAGAGGATGTACTCACCGATCTTGGAAAAATCGTCGTCTCTAATGGCGCCGATTTGGGAGTCGCTCACGACGGCGACGCTGATAGGGCTGTTTTCATCGACGAAAACGGGAATTTCGTTAAAGAAGACGTTTTGCTCGCGATCGTCGTAAAACATGTACTTTCAAAGACGCCAGGACCAGTAGTCACACCCGTCAGTTCGTCGCAGCGCATCGCTGATGTAGCTGAAGCAGCCGGTTGCCAGGTCATCTGGACCCCAGTCGGCAGCATTCACGTAGCGCGTGTAATGATGCAAGTGAATGCTGTCATAGGCGGGGAGGGTAACGGAGGTATTATTTTCCCAGAACATCAGTACTGCCGTGACGGGGCGATGACAGTGGCCAAAGTGCTTGAAATAATGAACGAACGTGGTAGAAAGCTTTCTGAGCTCGCTGCCGAAATTCCGAAGCGATATATGGATAAAACGAAGGTCACGTGTCGCGATAGAGACGCAGCCATGCAACACATTCAGTCATCAGCTCACGGTAACGTCGACACGACTGACGGTGTTAAAATATGGTATGATGACGGTTGGCTGCTTATCCGCCCCTCTGGAACAGAGCCAATCATTCGGATTTTTGTCGAGGCGGAAACAGAGACAAGGGCCCACGACCTACTGGAACTAGGCATGAACATGACCAAAGGCTGCTAATGGCCAAGGAGTCTCGAGCTTTCTAACTTACTCGGAAACGGAATATGGCTTTAGAGGAGCTCTTAATTCTCGGTTCAGAAGTCGAATTGCGCGAACCCAGTTTAGAGTTCTTTGTAACTGGTTGTAGTGGTTTTATCGGCACGCATCTTGTCAAGCGTCTCCTGGACGAAGGGCATATGGTGACCGGTTACGATTTAGTCATACCAGCTTACACTCACGTTAATTTCGATTTCGTGCAAGGGGACATCCTCGATCTGGAAAGACTTCGCGCAAGTGTGGTCAAACCTGACGGCATCTTTCACCTCGCAGCGCAAACAAAGGTTCCTGACTCAACTCAAGATCCAAGTTACGACTTCCTCGTTAATGCGCAAGGTACCTTCAACGTGCTTTCGTGTGCTTCTGAAGCTACGTTTGTGTATGCGTCAACAAGCACGGTTTATGGAACTGCTGCCCCCCCGACAACTGAAGAACACGCTATGCATCCCGTATCATTCTATGGCGCTTCAAAAGCAGCAGGCGAGCTTTATTGCTCTGCGTTTAACGGCATTTTTGGAGTGCCCGCGACTTCTCTCCGTCTTTTTAATGTCTATGGGCCAGGCAATGCCAAGGGCGTCATGTACGACCTAATAAAGAAACTGCAGTTGGATGGCAGCCACCTTGAAATACTTGGATCTGGGCTCCAGAAGAAAGACTACGTTTATATTGACGACGTCATAGACGCGTTCTTGCTCGCTTATGACAAGGGAATACCGGGCGAAGCTTACAACGTTGGAAGCGGTAGGGCCATTACTGTCAATGAGATTGCTAGTTCTATCTGTCGAATTTTGGACCTGCATCCCGATATCAGCTGGACTGGAGGCAAATCTTGGGAAGGTGACATCGAATCAACGCAGGCTGACATATCATGTTTTACTTCGTTTGGATGGAAGCCTAGGATCGATCTAGAAATAGGCTTGCATAACCTCTGCAACTGGATAAAAAGCTAACTAGTCCGACTTAACCGGCGCCAACAGCGTTCGAAGCGTGTAATCGTTTAGCATTCAACGGTAAAAAAAAACAAAGAGTGAGCCCAGCTTTGCTGAACTCACTAAACGAAGCTCTGAGCGTTATTTCCTATGTCGCAGCACCAAATACGCCACAGCTAATAGTCCTGCTACTGCGTACAACGCCTCAAATCCAGGCATTCCAAGGAATCCAGGCGCCGCTGTGGCTGAGGCAGTCGCCGTTGTCGTTGGGGGTATCATGACACTATCGATGATGTGAATCACACCGTTTGTCGCGTTGATATCCGGTTTAGTTACAATCGCGTTATCAACTTTGAGTGTAGTACCGGTAACGGAGTACGGTAAGGTGTATGCGTTCAATGAAGGAGGAAGCGTTCCATTACCTATGAAGTCGTTTGAAAGCAACTTCGTTGGGACAATGTGATAGTATAGCACATTTTGTAATTCTGTTGTGTTGTTTTGCCAACGCGCAAGCGTTGATGCGTCAACTTTGGAAAAAGCAGTGTTGTCGGGTGCGAATACAGTATAGTTACCTGGACCGTTCAACACGTTTGTGAGGTTTGCTTTCTTCAATAGGTTCGTAAAGTTTGTAAGATTCGTGTTATTGGCTATAGTTTGTGCTAGAGTCTGCGTAGCTTTCGCCGTCGCCGTTTTCGTCGCATTTAAAGTCGCGTTTGTAGTCACTGTATTTCCTGTTTGCGCTAAAGCAACGGTCGGTCCGATTATAGAGAGAATCACTAATGCCGCCAAAACAGCAGAAAAGAGCTTTTTGCTGACCATTTTTTACCTCGAATATCTTTTGCTTGTGTTTGTTTGATTTTCTATATGCTATAAACTTTGCTTTTCCCTACTTCCGACGTCGTAGTGCCAAATACGCAATAGTTGCCAGCCCTGCTACCTCACACAACGCCTCAAAGTCAGATAAGCTAACGAATCCCGCAGCTGTGTAACGCAGCGGCTTTCGCTTGTGCAGTTACTGCAAATAAGAAAAAAAAGAGCGAGCCCAGCGTAGACCGAGCTCTTCAAGTGTGGTTCAGAGCGTTACTTCCGGCGTCGCAGCACCAAATACGCCACAGCTAAGAGTCCTGCTACTGCGTACAAGGCCTCAAAACCAGGCAAGCCAAGGAATCCCCCAGCTGCTGATGCAACGGCTGATACAACCGCTGCTTTCGTTGACGAAACACCCGCTGGCGCCGTTAGAACTTTATCAAGCGTGTAGATTTGACCGTTCGTTGTGTTAATGCTCGTCTTGGATATCGTTGCGTTATAGCCACCGAGGAACGTTACTGTTGTGTTGTTCACGGTGTACGGGATCTCGTTGCCCGCATATGTTGTGACTGTGCCGTTCGTACTGAAGTTCTGTTTACCGAGTATTACGTGGTTTTTAAGAACCTCCGCGAGCGTTGTGTTGTTACTCTTCAGGTTGGCAAGGGTTGTGTTGTTGAGCTTCGCAAAAGCAGCTTCGTTCGGCGCGAGAAGAGTATAGTTCTTCGTCGTATTGTTGAGCGTCGCTGTCAAGTTAGCTTGCTGAAGTAAACTTGCCAAGGTTGCGAAATTTGCGTCACTAGTTACCGTCTGAGTTATCGTAGTAGTTGTCGTAGTAGACACCTGTGCTAAAGCAACACTTGACCCTCCAACTATGGAGAGAATCATAAACGTCGTCAA
>PMYA01000164.1 GCA_003170935.1 Methanobacteriota archaeon | reverse complement strand
CATCGTCACTTCCTGTCTGTTTTCAAATAAATATTGAAATTATGTGCAATCTCAATTCCAATCTTAAATAAGTGTTCTTTATTCGAGACTATAAGAACATTTGAGAACACATATAGTGTGTTTCTAACATATATGTAATTCGCTATGAACAAACCAACTATTGATACAATAGCAGAGCTAGACGAGCGCGATTCTGAAATATACGACTACATGGTCGTGCATGGCAAAGCCAAAACTCGGGCACTTGCTGAGCTGGTGGGAATAACGGTTCCATCAATCCGTTACCGCATGTTCCAGTTGATGGCTAAAGGAATCGTTGGCCAACAGAGATCAAGAAACCATCAAGTATGGTGGTTCTTGCAAGAAAATGAAAAAGCGCGTTTTGACGGAACGCGCGAAACAAGCCGCATAGACACAGGAGTAACCAATGTCAGCAACAAAGGGTATCGAACGGAGAATATATAAGGATTGGCAAAACAAAACGCGCACCATTTTTTTAGCTCGCGACAAAAGCCACCAGTGGGCGTTCAGATCATCCCCCACGTCTCAAGGGGGTAAGGCATGACCGACCTCTCTTATTATTACCCTGAGCGCGGCGAAGCTGATATTAACGGGGGGCATTATAAGTGGGATTTTATAAGCCGTTCTGTTGGGCTGCTTCTTTATAGCGCAAACGGTGAACAGCCTAAAAACGCTCACCTCAGTGAGACTCATGCCGATTTTAAAGATTATCTCGAAAACCGAGCGCAAGAACGCGCGAACGGTGGCTATGGCGAACCTGAGATTATCAAAAGTATTGAACAGGTGCTCGGTCATAAAATAGAGGATCATCAACGCGAAGCGTACGGGAACGCATGTCAATACCTACACGCTGAGGGCAGCGTTTTTCTGACCTTTTGCTCGCGTCTCGTCTTTGATTATCACGCACTCGACAGGTCACTAACGCAAACCGCGTTATTGAGTATGACGAGAGCGCGGTATTCGATGCCGTCCTCAGCGCTCTTGCATCTTGATTGCACAGGGTCAAGCGGTGCTGGGAAAAACGACCTCGTAAGCCGAGTGGCGGCGTTAATCCCGTCAGATTATCTGGAACTATTCTCGACAGTCAGTCCGACAGCGCTTCAATATAGGACAATAGAGCGAGTGCGCGACAACAGAACCGGCAAGATCGTTGACGTGCGCACGAATAAGGACACGTACAAAGGCCAGATCATTATCATTACTGAGGTTGCAGACGCTGCCGGACATTCAGCACTAAAAGCGCTTGCTGAGACAGAGGAGCAAGCGGAATACACGCACATGGCTACGGTCAACGGCGTCGCAATCGACATGACCATAACCGGCCCTCGCTGCGTGATAACCACAAGCGTTGAGGGCGTCAACGATGCGCAGGTTAAACGGCGTTTTATTCATGGCAGCGTCAGTGAGGACACGCTTGAAAATAAAGAGAAAAAGCTAGAACTCATCGAAACGCTTCTCAAAGGGCATAAGGATATACGCGATGATCCACGCTTGCCGATAGCGCAAGCAGGTATTGACCTTATCTTCTCTACTCAAGCCGTTGTGTTTGAAGAGGTAGAGGATGATGCGTGGGCGCTGATTCAAGAACTTAACGCGCTATTTCTCGAAGCCGGTTACGGATTAACGAGCATAAAGCAGTTCTTTTCCTTATGCGAATGTATCGCGCTCTGGAAGCGGTTTAATCGTGGTTATACACGCGTTGAGGTTGAGGATGTTCAAGAAGCGTGGTATCTACTCGCAACGTTTGAACGCGAAACGATTACAAAGACATCTCGACAGGGCATCGAAACGCTCAGAGCGATCAAACGGCTTTGCGCAGAGTATGATGAACTCTACGAGTTGAACCCTCAGATCGAACACGAACCTACGCGACCGACACGGCGCGAAGTGGTCAAAGAATCCGAGGTTAGTCAAGCGCACGTTTACCGATTGCTTCAGAGTAAGCCGAACGAATCAGGTCAATGCGGCGAACTAATCGAACTCGGTTACGTGCGCGATGTTGAAAGTAACGGTCAATTAGCTGTCGAACTAACGGCACTCGGTCAAACCGTATTGGGTGAGGTGCCGAACCATGCGATAGCCAACATGGAAGAGCACGAACCTAAAGAACCGATTTTACCGGATGATGTTGACCTAGAAGATAGGTTGCCAAGTCTTGACACGATTCTCACGATTCTCACGGATTCTCATGCCATTGAGAAAAATGAACAAAATAAAGGGAGTTCAATATGAACCTTAATTATAATTCTGATAACTCGATAGATGAGATACGGAATAATAAAATACGTAATTCTCATATTCTCACGTTTTACTGCAGAGGGTCATGCGCGCGCATGCGCGGGGTCACTCCGCAGAAGTATGAGAATATGAGAATTGCATGCAAAGAACAACGAAGCAGTAATTAATCGACGAAATAAAGGCAATGAACCATTATCACCAAATGAGAACGCATGAGAATCTTAAGAGAAACCGGAAGACCAAACATGCTATACAAAGACAGTCGGAATCAAATCATGACTGAGAAAGACCTGAACGTTGTAGAGCGGGTTCTGGATGACGTTGACTTTCAAATAATCGAGTGCATAGAGTGTATATCAAACGATGACGGCTGCGTGCTTTTTGCCGACCTGAACAAAGCGTTGCCGTTGCCGTATCATAAGCTCTATTACAAGGTCAAGCAACTCGCCCGCAACGGCGATATAAGGATTTGCCACCGCGGACGGTCAATTGTCTGTCGCGCACCGGTGTGGAGTTGTGTGCAAATTTAAATCACACTCTCACGCTTAAGGTTCGCATCCCACGTCGTAGTACGTCGGTTTTATCCCACCTTATTTTAGCCACGGTTCGCCATTAAAACACATTAAAGACGATGCAATAAGAAAAAAGGCAGTATAACAAATCCTCTGGCAAAAAAGGCGCATTATCAAGCCTTTGATCCCTATTTAAGCCCTTAGGGACGGTGAACTACATCCCGCAGAACTCCTGTAAAACTCCTGTAAAACTCGGTAAAACTACGGTATATTTGCGAGGTAATGTCGCATTATTCCCATTATTAAAACACGCTAAGGCCTCTCTAAATTAGCTATAAAAGCGTGAGAATAAAGGAAATACAAATAATACGTTATTAATGCGATTAAAAGCCCATTTAACTACATCCTATGCTTGGGAGGGTAAAGCAGGCACAGCAAAGAGCGGAATAATACATCATTTATTTCAAGCACTTAGGGGGTTTTGGCAGTTTTGCGGCTCGTTTTGGGCTTGTTTTGGCAGTGCTATAAAAAAGAATGGTGATGTGGGGCTTTGTTAAACAAGTCCCCTCTGTTAAAAAAGTCCAAAGGTTAGCACGGTTATCAATAAATGGGTGTTAAAAGTGGACTGCCACATGCTTTATTTCAACAAATGAGCATTCCACTTTGCCATCCCTTTTGCTCCGCTGTAAGGACACTTTTCCACGATAATCTCCATATCCGGCATCGACATTAAGCAAAGTTGCTCACCAGTGATGGTGCAAGAGAACGTAGGTAATGAATCGAACCAATACGGGCATGCGTCCTGTATGCACCGCAGATTCTTCTGTGCTTCGCTCCGTCGCTTGTCCCATTCTGTTTCAGGTCTCGGTTCCGGTTCGCGCTCTGCGCGCTGTGCGTGGTGCTGAGTCTGTCGAGCCTCCAAGATTGATTTATTCGGCTCAGGACAATACTGCGTCAGCATTGCATCCGACGGCACATATTCATGGGGGCTGCCGCGTACCTTATACTTGAGTTTCCGTTCGCGCTCGGCAGCATGCCGCATTCTACCTGCTGTCAATTTTCTCGCCTCTTCTTTTCTAACTCACTACATTAACGTCTTGACTTACTCCCACTGACTGTTGAGCATCTTAGCGTGTTCTTTGCACCACTGAGTTCCATAACTGCTTATACATGATTCCGTGTTCTCAAGATACGGCTTTACGTAATACTCGTCATAGTCAGGACTGTCTTTGTCTACTTCTTTCGGCAGCCCGCCTAGTAGTTCTTTTGCTTCTTCAAGTGTTATCATCTTTTTTCACTTCCTCTTTCTTATCCTTCGCACTCAATCTATTTGGTGAGGCGCGGGCGCTGAAACGGTGAAAACTGGATTTAAACTCACTGAAACTCTACGCAATCATCAGAATAGAATTTACTTTGACCCTTGCAAAAATCAGGCAAGCCCGGCCCGACGACTTTATGGCCCGACCTCTCCGCTGCAGAGACAAGTTTGTTAAGTTTTAGAAGGAATTCCAAGCGATTGAGGTTGGTTTTCTCTTGAGGCGACCCAAACAAATAAGCGGCCTGCACAGCTTGGTCTAAAGCTTCGTGCGCTTCTTGCAATTCGTTTGTCCCCTCAATCTCCAATTTAGAGGCGTAACGACTTATAACGGCACGATTAGTTCCCGATCGGGCAACTGGACGAGCATCTCCTCACAGACTTACACATTGATGAGTTCAAAGGAAGAAGCTGATAAGTTTTTCCGTGAGACAGTCACCAAAAAGGGGACTAGTGAAGGCTTCGTAGTCTTAAACAGTAACGAAACGGTTTGGCGTGGGACACAGGATAGCCGCCTCCTGTCGTGTAGTTCCAGAGTTTGGCCCCGGTGGTGGCGTTGAGGGCNNCATCAAAAATGAAGGCTGCCAATTTGGGCATCGATTGAAATAGAGTTAGAACAGATAATGCAATGCATCAAGCTCGTGAATTACCGCATCGGTTCAAACGAAGGAGAACTGGACGTGGAGAATCGTGCCGACTCAGAGATCATTCGTGTGAAGCACTTGCTGCACGAAAGTAGCGAACTCGTCGAACATATTTCGGCGCTGACTGAAGAGCGCGCTAAATTGAACCCGCTTCCCGGCTCACTGCGAAAGAGGAA
>PMYA01000104.1:7507-25341 GCA_003170935.1 Methanobacteriota archaeon | reverse complement strand
ATACTAAGGGGAATATAATGAGGGACGAGTCCGTACCGGTGTTCGACCAAGATGATGAGGTGATGGCTAGCCTTCTTTGCAATGTCGGAGTCAAGAGGAACTTAGCAAAAGCATTGGTGTACTTAGCAAACGTCAATGAATCGGTTTCCCGCAATATTGAGCTTGGTGCCGGCTTGCGACAACCTGAAGTTAGCATCGCGATGCGCGAAATGAGGGAACGCGGATGGATTGAAGAGTGGGAACAAAAAAAAGAGGGCAAAGGCCGCCCGCTTAAGTGTTACCGGCTCTCCACGCAACTCTGCGACATCATCGACTCTCTTGACGACTCGCGAAAACGCGACGCACAGCATGACGAAGAGACTATCGCTATGCTAAGAAGTCTTTCACGAACCATTGGAGTAGATAAATAGTTCACTCAGCGTGTGAATTACCTCGTCAAGACCTCAACGGAGGCAGCTTTTCCAGCAAGTGTCGCCACGTGTACCTCGCTGACGTCAACGAAAATTCCATGTTCCACTACCCCAGTTATAGTGGAAAGCTCATTCGCTAACTTTTCTGGATCCATAATAAATCCGAAATCCGCATCAAGTATGAGGTTCCCTTGATCGGTAACAGAGACGCTGTTTTTCTCAGATTGCCGAAGTTTTACTGTGGCCCCCATTTGATTGACCTCGTTCTGAACGAGCGGACAAGCAACGGGCAACACTTCGAGAGGTACGGGCAGATTCAAACGCGGCGCCCGTTTTGAAGCATCGACTGCAACACAAAACCGCCTCGCTGAGCGGGCAACGATTTTTTCACGCGTATGAGCTCCACCGCCGCCTTTGATGAGGTTAAGGTGTGCATCGACCTGATCAGCGCCGTCGAGGGCGATATCAACGATTTTGTGCTCGTACAAGGTGGTAAGCGGGACACGATGCTTTACCGCAAGCAGCATCGACTGATGGGACGTTGGAACGCCCGCTATGGAAAGCCCCTCGTCAACGATACGCCGCCCCAAATGGGCGATCGCACGCGCCGCTGTGGTCCCGGTCCCGAGCCCTACAACCATTCCGTCTTCGACCATTTCCGCGATTGACCTTCCAGCTGCTTCCTTCGCTATATGTGAGGGCTCCATAGGGGAACAGATGATTGGATTGGGCTTAGGCATTTCGATTTTATCGCGCTTACGCAACAACGACTATTAAGTCAAGAAGCACAATTGACGAATAAGACTGTGTAAGATACGCCACATATCTAAACGGAGGAGGAGAAAATGGGAATATTTGATCGTCTCATGACGATGATTAAGGCAAAGATCAGCTCGTTGCTTGATCGGCACGAGGACCCACGTGAAACACTCGATTACTCTTATGAAAAGCAGCTCGAGCTGTTAACCAATGTAAAGCGCGGCATTGCCGACGTCGTTACGGCGAAAAAGAGGCTTGAACTTCAGAAGGCAAAACTTGAGTCAAACGTCGAAAGCCTGAACAATCAGGCACGCGAGGCAGTTAACCTTGGACGCGACGATCTCGCCCGTATTGCGCTCGAGCGGAAAAAAGACTCAATGGCGCAGATCGAATCACTCACGGCACAGATTGCTGATCTCGAAAATGAACAGACTAAGCTCGTGAACACCGAAAGGAAGCTTTCTGCCAAAGTTGAGGCGTTCCGAACGAAGAAGGAGACCATAAAGGCGCAGTATTCAGCTGCAGAAGCGCAGGTCAAAATCACCGAGTCTGTTACTGGGATCTCCGAGGAAATGGCTGACGTCGGGATGTCAGTTCAACGTGCTGAGGAAAAGACAGAATCGATGAAAGCGCGATCACAGGCGCTTGATGAACTTATTGACTCCGGTACGCTCGAAGATTTGACGAGCGATCAGACGAAGGTCGAAGAGGAGCTCAGCAAGATTAAGTCGAGCGACGAGGTTGATCAAGAACTTCAGATTCTTAAGCAAGAGGTCACCACAAAGAAGAAAGCCAAGACGGAAGAGACCCAGGAGGCTCAACAATGATAGTGCGCATCCTCGGCGACAACCAGTACGTGCTCGACAGCAAGTATCTCGACAAACTCAATGAGCTCGATAGTAGCTTGGTCGATCACCTCAGCAATGAGGAGGTCGATGAATTCAACAGATGCCTTAAAGAGATGATTCACACCATTCGAGAGAAAGGCACGCCACTCGATCCAGCAGAAATCCGTCCTTCAGATCTAATAGTTCCGTCGCCTGATATCACACTAAAAGAAGCAAGCAGGTTGTTCACAAAAGAGGGCATTATTCCGGACTAGCCACCAACTAAAGCGGCACATCCCAAAGAGGGTACCAACGCTCGAGCTCTTGCTCTATCGGCAGCTCGCGCTGTAAGACTGACCGAAGTCTGAACTCATAGGCGTAATCGCGCTTGTGTTGCTTTGGCTCTACTGGCACAAAGGGATAAAATTTTCCACGTTTGTAACTGTAAATCCAAAAGACACTCTTTTGGTTCCGAAATGGGAAAACCGCACACAGGACCTGTTCGCCATATCCTCCGTCGATAAGCGTTGAGCTCACTGCGTGGATGTCGGAAACTACATTCTCAAACTGCGCGTCAGCAACGATAACCCACGCGTAGCCAAACTCATCTTGCTTGATCTCAAAAGTGGTTTCGCTTATTTTAAGCAACTCTACTATCTCGTTCTCAACCTGATCAAAGTCGCCTGATTCAACAGGCTTGAAGCAGATCCCCGCCTTCCCCGTTGAGCTCAAGCTAAACTCAGTGCTGAGCGTGATGTAGGCAGTTGCCATTGAAAACAAACTGTCCACTTTTGGGGCTATACCCTTCGTCCGTCCTAGCAATGAATCCAGAAATCCCATGACAATTTGACCATTAGTCGTCGAAATTTTTTACGCACACGGAGAAAGGTGGCTGCGCTTATGCGCCTAGCGATGTTTCATTCTCGTTGCATCGATGATGCTACCCGTTTAATATAGAGGAGCCTTCTGGAATAAAACGAATGTCGCTCAAATCTGCAATGATCTGCCCTGGCGTCGTTACCCCCTCATCGTAAGTGATGCAAATCGTGAACAAATCAGCGATTACTTCGACTTTTATTATGCCTTTTCGCTGTGCAAGGAACTTCACGAGCTCAGCAGCATCCGAATCTTCTCGCAACTCGTGCAAGCGGATTTTTACCCTCTTTACGTGTTTCTGATCAGAGCACATCTATTTGCCTCGCATGTTGCCTCATCAGTAGATAAAAATGCCCCCCTAGTAAATCTGAGGTCATACTCGTTAGTAGTGTTATAAGGACGGCATTTAAAACACTAGTCGAGAAAACAGACCGGCATAATGCTTGGCCCTGAGGAATCTTAGGGCTGTTTTCCCCTACAAATAGCTATTTACCTCAGCAAGCAAACCGTTAGTTGATGAATGAGACTGAAGCCATTCTCTTTGACGCTTATGGCACCGTGCTCGATGTCGGTACATACCACCGCGACATCACCCAACACGTCGTTCAACAGTCAAAAACGTTGTTTGGCATCGCAACCTCAGTGGACGAGTTCAACGCATACTGGAATAAAGAGTTTGAACTCGCTTTTCACGACGTGATCGCTTACTGCGGCGAGTTTAGAAATATGCGCGATCTTTATGGAATCAGCACAAAGAACGTCTTTCATCGTTATGGAATACATGTGCAGGACGCTTATATTCAGGAGCTAAACTATATCTATAAAAAAATGCTCGATGAAGCGGTTACGATCCTCCCGGACGTCAAAAAGACGCTCGATACTCTCTATGCAAACGGCCTCCGGCTCGGAATGGTTTCAAACGGAGACACTGAGGAGCTTTCGGCCCACCTCAACGGGGTCTCCGACCTTTTTGAAGTGATTATCACCTCCGAAGAGCTCGAAGTCTACAAACCACATCCACGAATATTCAACGAGACCCTCCAGAAGATGGGCATAGCGCGTGAAAAGACTGCTTTTGTTGGAGATTCAATCATATCCGATATTTGCGGAGCAAAAAAAGCAGGGCTGAAAACTATATGGTACAACAAAAGACGGCGTACTCCAACGCACGGATTGTGTCCTGACTTTGAGATTCGTGATATGGCGGAAGTCTTACAGATGGTCTAACTCAATACGCAGCAACACTCTTAAAGACCGACTCATTCCCGCTAGGCGCTCTGTCCGGCGAGCTGGGCCTCCATCTCCCGCAGTCGTTCAATCCGCTTTTCAATTGGTGGATGGGTCGACAAAAGGCTCAGTGCAGAGCCTCTCGATATCGCCGGTATAATGAAGAATTGGCTTATGCCCTCAACTTTACGGATGTCCTCCGTCGGAACGCGTTCGATGCAGCCGCTGATTTTTAGGAGCGCACTGGCGAGGTTCGCGGGGTGGGCTGTTATAATGGCAGAGCCCCTGTCAGCTGCATACTCGCGGTATCGCGAGAGCGCCCGCGTGATCAAAAAGCTGATTATCCATATAGCAGCGAGTGCAACAAAGAAGATGACTATATTGTTGTCTCTCCGGTTGCCACCTGCGCCAATAAAGAACCAATAACGCATGAGGAAGCCAGCAATCGTCGTGACGAAGCTCGCGACAGTCATAACCAACATGTCCCTGTTTTTGACGTGTGATAGCTCGTGCGCCAGCACGGCCTCTATTTCAGGCTCTTCGAGTCGTTGGAGGAGGGAACTCGTCACCGCTACTACTGCGTGCTTTTGATTTCTGCCGGTCGCAAAAGCGTTCGGAACAGCGCTGTTTGCTATGGCCACCTTTGGCTTTGGCAGGTCTGCCATTGCACACAGGCGTTCAATCGCACTGTGGAGCTCGGAAGCCTCATCCTCGCTAACGATGCGGGCGCCGCTCGCAGCGAGGACTAACCGGTCGGAGAAATAATACTGCGCTCCAAGAAACAGCGCTACAAAGATGGCTACAATCGCGATGTTACGCACGTAAAGTAAGATGATGCCAATGAACGCGACATAAACGAGCCCAAGCAAAACCATCGTCAGCAGCATACGCGCTGAAAGACCGATATCACTGCCCCACTTGCCTCTCATTTTAATTAATCACCTAATTATTCGTATATATCACACATGATCGCTCAAGCTCATAAAGATACCGTCAGTCGGTTTAGTCGTATTACGGGCTGTATTCGCACGTCAGGGGGCGCCGAGCCGCGCAAGGCACAAGGATATATAGATAAGCAGCATGTTAGCTACGAAAGTAGCAAGATGCCCATAGATTACAAAAACGAAGAGCCTGTAGCTGCCATCGATTGGGATGAGTTCCATCCGACGAGTCCGTACGACGTCTATGTGCCGCGTGGACCGCCAAGGAAGAAATGGTCGATCGTCCTGGGCCTTTTGCTGTATTTGGTTGGTCAGTTCAGTGTATCACTGTTCTTGCCACCGATCCTCATCGCTATGGGTATAATAATTTCTAGCGAAGAGCTCGGCACAACCACTGGAAGTATTACCGCAGGGACCTTCTGGTTGCTGAACATCGCAAACATCGTTTCCATTGCACTCATCATAGCAGTCGTCCTCGGTTTCTACAAAGAGAGGCTCTCTTCACTTGGATTTACCACGAATAAACTTCCAAAAGCGCTCCTCTACGGCGTGGTGGGATTCGTTGTTGCCTTTATCCTGGCTGGCATTGTCGGCTATCCTATCCAACAACAGCTCGGCGTCGACCCGACTCAGGAGGCTTTGTCAGTATCTGCCGCCGTTCCGGGGCTTTTGCCCATCGTCTTCTTATCTGGGGTTATAATTGCCCCCATCGCAGAAGAGATCGTGTTTCGGGGGTACCTCTACAAAGCTTTCAGGGATCGCTTCAAACCTTCATACGCAATCGTTCTGAGCGCGGCGCTCTTTTCGGTCATCCATTTAGAGCTGCTAGCCGCTGTCCCGTTATTCGTCATTGGTGTCGTTCTCGCATATGTGTACGAGAAGACAGGCAATCTAATGGCTCCAATTACGTTACACGTGCTCAACAACGCGGTTGCGTTCCTGTTTGTGCGTTAGGCGCCCATCTTACCGCACAAGTTTCGCAATGAAATCACCGACGTGGGCCCCCACCGATTCTGCAACTGGCGCGCACTTTACCCTCATCAAATAGGCGACTGGTTTAAAGGGATATTCAGAGAGCATTTCATAATTAGCCATCCCTTTTGCGATAATAAGCGAAGCTCGGGGCAAAATCTCGCTCAACTCAGTCGAGATCTCATCGAGTTTGATGCCGATCGCGTTTGAACCCGTCGTCAGGACTCGGTCAGCGACTTTGTCTAGTCCGAACTCCCAAACATCCTCAATCGTGGCATCCGTGAGGATATAACCTCCGCGTACGACGAGAGTCACGCGCCCGCCAAGCTTACGCAGCTGCTCTATGAGAAGACCGTCGTATACGATCTCTCCGACGTTATCAGCGACGTATACTACATCTTTGATGAGCGCCTTGATGGCGTCCGTATCATCGATGTCTAACCCGTGTTGGTAGATCGTGGCGACTTCCTTTTCAAAATTGTCAGTTGCTACTTCAAAACCGAGTACGCCAAAATCAAAGGTATTCCCAATAATCGCGGCGATGACAGCGCTGCGAAATGGATCGCGGCTCATTTGAATATTTGACCGAACCGTCGGTAAGAGTTTGACCGCGGTCTCGTTGGCGAGTCGTTTCACCTCGCGGTAAGGATCGTCATTGCCAAGCACTCTGTACACAGCTCGGTGCACGTCTGTCGAAAGCAGTGCTATGGGGCCATCAAACCCCTTACTGCACATCGCTTTTGCTGCCGCCTCTTCAGCTTTGAGCTGCGTTTTAACATCGTTCGTTGATAATTTCGCTTCGTACAGCACCCGCGATGTGAGACACGGGATACATTCGGGAAATACCTTCATATCAATCGACCTAGGGCTCACTGCGCCGATGAGTAGAAGCGCTTATCGGGTATAAATGCTCACGTGACAAAGCGGATGAAGGTCGGCGAACTTGGTGAGCGGGCGCTGGTAAAGCTGATAGCTGAGTTGATTGAATGTACAGCAGTGCTCTGTCCAGGGGCTGACGATTGTTCGGCAATCGCGTACGGTGACCGGTATTTGGTCGTCACTACCGATATGTTGCATAAAAAAACGCATTTTCCACGCGAGATGTCGGGTTATCAGGTTGGATGGATGGCCACAGCCGCGACTTTAAGTGACGTCGCCGCGATGGGGGCAGCGCCTATCGGTGTGACGATGGCCATTGGCATTCCCCGCGATACTGAAGTTGCTTTTGCTCTTGACGTTATGCGTGGCTGTAATGCGTGCTGCGCGCAAAATGGAACCACACTTCTTGGTGGCGACACCGATGAACACGAGGAACTCACGCTCGTCGGCACGGCTATAGGCAGTGTAGATCAGCATAAGATGCTCACGCGTGCAGGGGCGAATGTCGGAGATATTGTATGTGTAACAGGGACACTAGGCATCGCTGCCGCCGGCGTCAGAATGTTGCTCGATAGTCGATATGCAGATAATCACTTTCGGGAAAGTGCTCTTAAGAAATTATTCGAACCGCAGCCGAGAGTTATCTATGGGCAGGCGCTCGCTGATTCGGGCGCGGTGACCGCACTCATTGACACAAGCGATGGGCTCAGTCTCTCGCTGTACGAGCTGTCAAAATCTAGCAACTGCGGCTTCTATCTACAAGCGGCTGCGCTTCCCATAAGCGAGGAGGCTAAATCGGTAAGTGAGGACCGATGGGATGAATTAACGCTTTCCATATACCGCGGTGGTGACTATGAACTTCTCTTTACAGCGAGACACGAACGGCTAACCGCTATTCCCATTCCGTATACCATCATCGGCAAGGTCACGGAATCCGGGATGCAACTCGATGTCGACGGGGTCATCCATGAGCTGAGGTCCGAAGGTTATGAGCACCTATCCGCTTCCGGATCGAGTGTGTAGTCGCCGGTTTATCTCAAACGCAACGGATTGCCGAAGACCTCAGACGAGATTCCAAGTCCGGTGCAGTTGTTGTACAACACTGACGAAAGCATCCCTATAACCTCACTTTCCTGTATGATAGGGGAACCACTGTCTCCAGGCATAGGCATATTCCCACAAGGAAATGCAAATCGGTTGAGGTTTTTTCCCGTGTCGATTACTCGACACGCTATGCGTTTATCGTACGTGACAAGTTCGGCTGGGTCAAAGGAGGCTCGGCCTATTGCTGAGAGCGTTGCGTGCTCTGAGGGGACCTCAATTAGCGCCAGATCGTAGTCGTTGAAGAGGCGTATAACCGTGCTTTCGTATCCGTCTACGACGACTTTGGTCCCGACTGCGCCGCTACCGTAGCGGATAACGTGACCTGCAGTGATCGCGCACGTGCGCTCGTTGTACGGGATAATCGCACCGACCGTTCCGCGAATCGCTTTGCTTTTAACTAAGCACCCCTCTGAGATCACGTCTACTCTTTACCTTTTAAGCGTTTGAGCAGTGCTTCAGCACCGGAAAAACCGACGGTTTTTTCGCTTCCGTGCATTATATCGAGATGCGCGACACCGAGACGGGACGCGATCGGTCGCTCGAGCATCCCCCCAAGGATAAGATCGATTCGCTGCGCTTTGCATCGCTCGAGAATAAGCTCGTGTTCCGGAGCGACAAGTACCTCGCATCGGTCACTTACGATGCCGCTCAGTCGTTCGGCCGTGTTAACATCAAAGTCTGATACGACGAGGGCTGGTTCAACGCCGTATTCCTTAAGGAATTTTGTCACGGAAATGGCCCGCGTCGGACCACCGATCACGGCAACCCGTTTTCCAATCATTTGAGGGACTTCGATGCGGTGCTTTGGAGACACATCGTCCAGATCCATTGAGATACTAAGCGCATCGGCTACGTGGGCAAGAAAGCGCAAGGTTGCCTCATAGCCAATAGGGAGCTCTTCTATAATGTATGGCATGTCGAACTGCTTTTCTAACTGCTCTGCGGCATCCTTGCCGGTGGCTTCGCAGAGAACCACATTCAGAGCTGCCGAGGCTGCGCGCTCGATCTGACGTACAGTAGCACCTGCCGTGAGAACCGCGTTGACTTGGACGCCGATAATCGCTAGGACACGCTTGAGCTCTCTGAGATCTGGGCCTGCCCTCAACAGGCCAATTAAATTCACCGAAAGCTTGTCATGGGTGTGGGGGGGCTCAACAAGCACTTCAACAAGTCGCCTGAGCGTCTCGCTGTAGCCCGCTCGGTTATCACCTTCAAAACCACCAGCGTCTATGCCTAGTACCTTAGCCCTTGTCTGTACGTCCTTTACAACACTCTCAACGTCTTCACCAATGATGCTGGAAGCACAGCACGAGAGCACCGCGATAAGGGCGGGGCCAAACTCGATGTCCAGCTCAATGATTGCGCTTTTAAGTTTATCTCCGGCGCCAAAAATGACGTCCTTTTCATCCATACAGGTCGAATAGACGTTCGAGGTCTTGTCGCCCCGCATACCCAGTATGTAGTTGATGTGGTAAACGCAGCCTTTCGGGCCGTGGACCAAAATGACGCTGTCTCTAATGTTGCTAATCACCTTTATGGCACCGAAGAGCTGACACGTGGCGCGAGGAATCTTAGCTGCACTCTTTAACAAACCTGCCACCATCCTTTTGCTACACTAGTATGTACCCAACTCGTCGTATAGATACCGGACTTCGCTAAGACTGATGGCTGCAGTGGCCAAAAGACGGCTCAATTAACGTTTTAATCGCAAAAAAACTGGATTTCGAAAAATTTAAATGTGAAGAGTCGATTTAAACAAGCACATATATACCAAAAATCTCGCAAGAAGAGGGGGGCTATCTATATGACCGAGGCAGAAATGTTAGTATGTACCTTCTGTGGCAAGCCGGTACGAATGAACCCTTTTAATGGCTACACCTTGTGTCCCTTTTGCATAGAAAAAAATGAACACACGGCGAAACACGAGGTATGGTCATCCGAAAGCAAGATATCAAGCTGATAGCTTTTACGCACAAGAGATAGTTTTGGACTTTTAGTCCAGTTGCCCTCAGCGTGACTAAAGCTTCACAGTATAGATAAGATAATGACGTGAAGCGCACGGATCTTCTTATAAACGACGCTCCTTCGGGAATCCAGACACAATTCTGGAGACTTCAGCGTTGTTTTTTCCATAAAAGGCATACAGCCTCAACAGGCTTTTTTTAGAACGGCTTCAGATTAGCAACGCAACAGTTATAAAGCGTCTTTCAGTGCTGCTCATGAAGGGTCGTTCACAAGACCTTAGGAAGGGGGAGTTTCTATAAAGGTTATAGCTATTAACGGCAGTGCACGCAAGGATGGCAACACGGCAATTCTTATTAAGCAGGTGCTTAGCGAACTCGAAAAAGAAGGAATAGAGACCGAGCTTGTTCAACTTGCAGGAACACAGCTCCAAGGCTGTATCGCGTGCTCCAAGTGCAAGGAGAACCAAGATCAGCGCTGCGCTGTGACTAGCGATTCTATGAATGATTACCTCGATAAGATGGTCGAAGCGGACGGGATCATTCTGGGTTCGCCGACTTACTTTGCTGACCTCTCGTCTGGACTCAAAGCACTTATTGAACGAGCTGGTTTCGTGGCTCGGGCAAATGACGACATGTTTCAGCGCAAAGTCGGTGCGGCAGTCGTTGCTGTAAGACGGGCTGGGGCCATCCACACTTTCGACTCGATCAATCACTTCTTTCTCATCAGTCAGATGATCATTCCCGGATCGAGCTACTGGAATATCGGGATTGGCCATGCTGTTGGCGAAGTGCAAAATGATGCGGAGGGCTTGGCGACGATGACCGCCCTTGGCAAGAATATGGCGTGGCTCCTTAAGAAGCTGCACACGTGATTGCTGGAACTCATGCGGACGGTGTAACAGGCGGCATGGCTCGCATTCTAATCATTTACGACACGCGATACGGCTCCACGAAAACCGTTGCGCGGTGGATAGCTGAAGGGGCAGCGAGCGAAGGACACGTCGACGTGGTTGTACGGAACGTCGCCGAAGCTGATCCGGGCGGTTTCGACTTCATCGTGATCGGTTCTCCGATTTACGAAGAGCATCCGCTGCCTAGTGTGGTGAACTTCCTTACTGCAAACCGCGATCAATTAAACGACAAAGACGTGGCGCTTTTCGTTGTCTGCGTCGACTACGGGGCAGTGCCTAAAGAGGAGCTCGTGCATCGGTACGTGGCAGACTTGCAAGCGCGCGCTGAAGGGCGCGTTCGAGCAATCGAGGTGTTTGGGGGATATCTCGACGTTAACAAGCTCTCCGATACAGACAGGAAGCTCATAGAGGATTTTGCTAAACTTATAGGGGTACTGATTAAGCAAGTCAACAAGCTTGATGAACAGAGCGCGCGCAAATTCGGAGCCCTCGTTGCTCACCTGCTGGAGCAGCCTTAGCTTTTGATGACCGGATCAACTCCTTTCTAAATGATACGGTCACTGAGCGTTGATCGAAGTAGTTTCGGCGGCTCGGGCCGATCCAGTCGGAAGATGTTGATAGGGCTTATTATGAACAAGGTGCCAATCGTCTGGTAAAATGGGGCCCGTCAGACTCACGGCTCAGCTGCCACTTGCATAGCGTGCGGTGCTCCACGAACATAATCAAAGAGATTATCTGCTCTGAAACCATTCAAACCACGGCCACAGCGCGCCATTGCGGACGAGTCCTCAAAAGAAAACATGAGTATTACTGACCTCATACTGATCGCAATTCTTATCTCGGATCTTCTTTTCGCTATTACCATTGTCTTTTTTGAGAGGAAAAATTCGGCCGCTGTCTGGGCCTGGCTTTTGGTCCTCTTCTTCTTACCCGTTGTCGGGTTTGTTCTGTACGTCTTCCTTGGTCAGAATTATCGAAAAAAGAAGATGTTTCAAAGTAAGCAGGACGCAGATGAGGCTTTAAGAACCCTTATCGAACAGCAGAAAAGCGAATTGAAAACGCGCGAGATTCCGGCCCTCAATCACTTGTCTAGCGTCTTCCGCCGCATGATTTTGATGCTTATTGAGGACAACGGTTCGATGCTTTCGACGAACAACCAGGTTAAACCTTACACTGACGGCAGTGAAAAATTTGCTGACCTTGTTGCCGCAATTAAAGGAGCGCGCGATCATGTCCACCTCGAATACTATATTTGGAGGGATGACGGACTCAGCCACGAGCTTAGAGATGTGCTTACTGAGCGTGCATCGGTGGGCGTCGAAGTCAGGGTTTTGTGCGACGGCCTCGGCTGTGCTCGGCTACCGCGAAATTTTTTTTGTAACCTAAAGAGCGCGGGCGGGCAGGTTGCATTCTTTTTCCCTTCACGGATACGCTTTCTGAACCTGCGGTCAAATTTTAGGAACCACCGAAAAATTGCGGTCATCGATGGAAAGACCGCCTTTGTTGGAGGATTCAACATCGGTGATGAATATCTCGGTAAAGTCAAGAAGTGGGGGTACTGGCGCGACGCCGCCGTACGGATTGAAGGAAATGCAGCTTTGGCCTGTCAGCTTCGCTTCTTCTTTGATTGGAACTATGCGGCAAAAGGAGAGCGACAGGTATACCAGCATCGCTATTTCCCTGATATCGCGCCGTCTTCTGGAGCTGCGGTGCAAGTAGTCTCAGGTGGGCCAGATACCTACTGGAACCCAATAAAAGAGGCATACCTTAAGATGATCAATTCTGCGACTGAGTCAGTATATCTACAGACGCCCTATTTTATCCCTGATGATAGCGTGCGCGACGCGCTACGGATTGCAGCACTTTCTGGGATTGACGTGCGGATTATGATTCCGAACCGGCCAGATCATCCCTTTGTCTATTGGGCAGGGCTTTCATTCGTGGGGCTGCTGCTCGAATCAGGAGTACGAGGATATACGTACGAAAATGGGTTCCTTCACGCAAAGACGATCGTCGTGGATAAGGTCGCCGCGTCAGTGGGGAGTGCAAACTGGGATCTTCGGAGCTTCGGGTTGAATTTTGAGACCAACGCGATTATATATGATGAAACAGTGGCCCGATCCCTGAAAGAGGCGTTCGAAAAAGATCTAGAAACCTGCACAGAGCTGACTCCGCAACGGTATGCTGACCGGTCCTCTACTGTCAAAATAAAAGAGTCAATTTCGCGCCTTTTTTCAGCGTTGCTCTAGTTATTGGGTTTCTTTTAAAGATCGTTTTAACACACAAAGAGTTAGACGGAGGAACGACTATACGTGCGTTGAATGCTTCGCTCTATTCTACCCCTATGGTGCATGAGAGTTTCGATGTTGCTGAGGCGTTTGGCACCGACCAATCTGTGGAACTGCTTTAGCGGATTCAATCTGTGAATAGACGCCAGATTTATCTCGCAGCCACATCCACTTATTGAGGACTGCCTAGTCAAAAAGCCTTGAAATATCCTTATACTACAAGATCCGCATATTAAGAATGGTCACGATTAGCGTAACCTTAGTCGAGCACAGAAGATTATGAAGAGAAAACGCCGCGTGAGAATCCTCACTTTTCGCAGAGACCTACAGATGGCCATGACAGCGTTATCTGAAAAAACGGGACACGACGGGTTTGAGCCGGGCGTTTTTCAGATCGAGCACGTATGTGTGACCATTCCTGACTTAAATCCCGCCTTCGACGGTTACAGGATAGCAAGCATTGCAGATATCCACCTCGGCCAATGGCTTAACCCGAAACGCTTAGACGGCGTAATTGGAATGATAAACAAGCAACACCCTGATCTGATCGCAATTATTGGCGATCTCTTCTCATACGAGGTTGATCGATATTCCACGGAGACGATTGCATCATTTACTAAACTAAACCCAAATGACGTGAGTGTCGCAGTTCTCGGAAATCACGATCACTGGGTAGGGGAGGCAGCAGTTCGAGAGATATTACAGCAAAGCAACATCATCGACCTTAGTAATGACGTCTATACGCTCCGTCGAGGGGGGGCAGCGTTACACATCGCCGGCGTCGACAGCGTTTCCCTCCACAAACATCGCCTCGATGTCGTGCTCAGTAAACTTCCGCCCTCAGGTCCTGCAATCCTGTTGGCCCATGAACCTGACTTTGCTGACGTGAGCGCAACGACGGGGCGGTTTAGTCTACAGATCTCGGGTCATTCGCACGGCGGCCAATTCATCATCCCTTACATAGGAACGTTAGTGAAAGCGCCTCACGCTAAGAAATACCCGCTGGGTCGATATCAAGTCGGCGACATGGTCCAATACACGAGTCGTGGTCTTGGAACCAATGTCTTCTGGATACGGGTCAACTGCCCACCTGAGATTACGGTTTTTACCTTAACTTGCGCAGATGGGGCGTAAATGGAGAACAAGACGAAGCATTATTTACGCAACGTTTCTCGAAACCTTGTGATTTGGGTCGGCGAGGCCGTTGGCCTCCTCCTCCTGGTTCACTTTATTCCCGGACTCAGCGTCAACAGTTTTGCTGCAGCAATTGCCTTCGTGGTGGTGCTAGGAATTGTCAATGCAATCCTATGGCCAATTCTCACCCGATCCACGCTGCGGTTCCTAACTTACACCTTTGGCATAGGAGCGTTGCTGCTGAATGCGTTGCTGGTTTGGCTCACAAGCAAATTAGTACCAGGCGCCAGCGTCGAAGGACTGTGGGCGCTCATCTTAACCCCAATCGGCTTGGCAGCTATAAACGTTATTCTCGCAAGCCTCCTGACGAATAATGATGATGCTTGGTATTACCGTAACATCTTAAGCAGGGAGGTCAAAAAGGTGGGGGGGCTTCAGACGGATAAGGTTGGTACAATATTTCTGGAGATCGACGGCCTTGCTGAATCGGTGCTCCGCAAGGCAATCAGCAAGGGATATTTACCGACACTCGCCAGTTGGCTTGAACGGGGAACCCATAACATAACCTCATGGGAAACCGACTTATCCAGTCCCGTTGGCTTAGCTCTCACCTTGTGATCCGCTCTGCCTAACCGGCGAATCTCGTAAAACTGATAGCGGGATTTTGCCGCGTAATGCCGTAAAAAAAGAAGAGTGCAGCGTTCTTTGCTGCGTACATTACGTTAGATAACAGTATGTCGAATCACAATTGCTCACAGCAGTTCGAGAGAAGCGACTTTCTATCGCGATCAGACGCTTGCTGACGTTCAGGAAACGTATTATTTTTCTAAAAACGGGATACCTGTGCTGTAATTTTTGCAAAAAAGTATCATTTTATTTCGTATAGACAGGACTGAACATCTTCTCCAAGTTTTCCGATCGCATCTGCCCGGCATCGCTTGCAATGGCGCATTTGTTTTAAGTATTTTGAACATTCGTCCTGCATTTTACGCTTCATCTCTGGTGTGGGCGGCGTAATATCGGCAAACTTGTATTGTGCAATAAGGGGGATAACGTTGAACGTGTACACTCCCATTTCGCTTACCTTTTTTGCAATCTCTGGAATATGTTCGTCGTTGATGCCCGGGATATAGACCGTATTGATTTTCACGATCATATGCCGCTTTACCGCCTCTTCAATGCCTTTTAGCTGCTGGGAGAGAAGAATTTTTGCAGCTTCGATCCCCGTATAGGTTTTGCCCTTGTAAGTAATAAACTGGTAGATCTTTGCGCTGATCTCCGGGTCAATGGCGTTAAGGGTGACGGTGATATTGCCCACATCATATTTCTCGAGCAGGTCGATCTTTTCGGGGAGCAATAGTCCATTTGTACTGATGCACTTGATAACGTTAGGATACTGTTCGTGAAGGCGGCGAAGCGTTTCAAAGGTCTCTTCGTTTGCGAGCGGTTCACCCGGCCCGGCGATCCCTATGACCTTAATGTATTCATATTTGTCAAGTGCTTCTTTAACCAATTCCATAGACTCATCAGGATTGAGTACTTTTGTTGTGACGCCGGGGCGGCTTTCATTCACACAGTCAAAGTCACGAATACAATAGTTACATTGAATATTGCATTTGGGTGCTACCGGAACATGACACCGCCCGAATGAGTGGCACGCTTTTTCGGAAAAGCAGGGATGTTCCTGGATCTTGCGCATCTGTGCCGGGTCCCACTGGACTTTACTACCTTTGACATCTGCAGTTCTTATTTCATCGGACATAGTCAGTACTACATGCGTTGTGAATGTATAAAAAAGTTCAATTGTTAGATTTAGCCACTGCACCCTTTCCGCGTTGTTTTATTGATTTTTTTGAAAGGTTGCCGGTTTCAATAGTGAAAAAAAGATCGTCCTTATCTGTCAGGCAATGTTCTCCCCACAATCCAATCAGATGATAGCAAATAGCAAGGCAAAAGGTGAGGATTTTGAGCAAAGAAGCACAAGATGATAAATTAAGCTTCGTTCGTGGTCTTCAACTGATAGGGACAATGCTCCCACGATTTTTTTAGCTAATTTCTCCCCTGGAACGGTCGCTAATTTTGTTAATAACTAAAGCTATCTGCACGTATTTTGACACCCTCTAAATACTCGGGATCATTCTCGTCGCGAGGTTTTAACGTAATTTGTTTGCACCACGCGTTAGAAATAGTATTTTGGTTTTTTATCGCGTCGGCTACCTCATGACACCAATAGGTATGTCCGAGCACCGCATCGTAAATCGTGTCATACGTCATCACGACATAGACGCTATTCGCGTCTATGAGCACCGTTTCGGGTCGGGCTTTCACATTTTCCGTCGATATAATAACGCCCTTTACCCCGTTGCGCGCGAGCTGTTTTTGGCTGTTGTAGCAGCAAAATGACATGTGATACCCGCTCCTTAACAGTCTGCGCTCCATTTAATAGTAGCGTGCTCCGTTATCGGCGTCATTTTAATATTTTTTTGAGTTTTAGTATTGTGGCCTTCTAAACGACACGATTGTCTTATGGGGCGTAAGCGCTTATGATCTCACTTCGACGCCTTCAACGCGACCGAAAGCTCACAGCAAAAGGTCATAAACGAGGGGATCAAAAAGAGTGCAGATGCATTGCGTGAAACAGGAGGAATAAAATTAGCCACATATCCTGAAGACTGGCACGCTCTGAGTCTCGAAGAGACGTTCAACCTGGTAAGCTCAAGTCCGCAAGGGCTTACTCAGGCTGAAGCTTCCAAACGTCTCTCGACGGTTGGCACGAACGAACTTCCGCAAGGGAAAAAGCCGAACAAGTTCCTTGTGTTCCTCAGGCAGTTCAAAAGCCCGCTGATCTATATTTTGATTGTCGCAGCCGTGATCACGCTCTTCTTTGGTTCCATCGTGGACGCGCTCGTCATTGCGCTCATCTTGGTCGTAAATGCTATTATCGGCTTTTTTCAGGAAAATAAGGCAGAAAACGTTCTTGAGACCCTGAAGGAACTTGCCGCCCCTAAGAGCACGGCGGTCAGAGCCGGCGTTCCTGAAGTGATCGACACGCGGCAGATAGTACCCGGTGATGTGATACTGCTCCAAGCAGGAGATCGAGTTCCAGCAGACGCACGGTTGTTTTCCTGTAAAACGCTGAAAGTGGACGAGTCGATGCTTACCGGCGAATCAGAGACGGTGGTCAAACAAACGCACGCTCACACGTCGAACATGGTGTACTCCGGAACGGGTGTCACTGAGGGGCGTGGGGAGGCCGTTGTCGTCGCTACGGGACGTGCTACTGAATTCGGAAGAATAGCCGAGTTTGTCCAAAGCGCAGAACGCGAAGAAACACCGCTGCAGAAAGATCTCGGAGTGCTGGGAAAATGGATGGGCATCCTCGTTCTTGTAATCGTTGGCATCCTCTTCGTCGTAGGCGTGCTCCGCAATTTTTCGCTCTTTGAGATGTTTCTTATAGCGGTCAGCCAAGCAGTGTCAGCGATACCCGAGGGACTGCCCGCCGTAATCACCGTAGTAATGACGGTAGGGGTTCGGAAGATGGC
>PMYA01000104.1:0-7442 GCA_003170935.1 Methanobacteriota archaeon | reverse complement strand
ACGGCAGCGAAAACAGACGAAAGTGTGCGCGATTTACTGACAGCGATGGCTTACGCTAATGATGCCCAGCTTGGCGACGGTAACGCCTTTGGCGATCCCACAGAACTAGCGCTCCTAGTAGCAGCAGCGGAGATAGATATTGAAAAACGGGCGCTCGAAGACGTGCATCCGCGCGTTGACGAGATTCCCTTTGATCCGGAGAAGCTGTATATGGCTGCCGCGAGCAGCGACCGGATCTACGTCAAGGGGGCCCCGGAGGTCATTATAGCTCGCTGTGAAACCCTCATAGCAAATGGATCGAAAATGACCATCGACGAAAACGTCGTGCAAGAGATCTTGAAAGCCAACCGAACGATGGCAGCTACCGGATTACGGGTGCTCGCGGCGGGTACGCGCGGCATTTCCTCCGAGCACGCGAACGGAAGCGCAAGCAGCACGGCACTAATCGACGATGAATCTCTCGTGGGACTCACGTTTCTCGGCCTCGTAGGCTTGAAAGACCCGCCACGACCAGAGGTGAAAGACGCGCTCGAGGTGAGCAGAAAGGCGGGGATTCGCACGGTCATGGTTACCGGGGACAATCCCCACACGGCAAAGGCCATAGGTGTCCAGCTTGGCATTACGGGAAAGATGGACCCCATATTGACGAGCGACGAACTCAACGCGTTGAGTGACGCTGAGCTCGCCAAATCAATAGACGAGGTATCGGTGTTTGCCCGTATACGACCCTTAGAGAAGCGTCGCCTCGTCGAAGCGTTCAAAAAACAGGGACATATCGTGGCCGTCACAGGCGATGGGGTCAATGATGCCCCCGCTCTTATAAGCGCGGATATTGGGGTCGCTATGGGTAAGGGTGGAACCGACGTTGCTAAAGAGTCGGCTGATATGATCCTCACTGACGACAACTATGCGACGATCATCAAGGCGGTAAGCGAAGGCCGGCGAATCTTTGCAAACATCAGAAAGGTGATTCTGTATCTCCTCTCGACCAATATCGCTGAATTGCTCTTCATTTTCTCAGCGATAATAATCGGCCTGCCACTTCCGCTCTACCCGGTTCAGATTCTATGGATCAACCTCGTCACTGACGGGGTGTGTGTCATTCCGCTTGGGCTGGAACTGGCGGAGCGCGACGTCATGGAACAGCGACCGCGAGAGACAAAAGAGGGAATCATCTCTAAGCTAATGACTAAGCGGATAGCATTTATGGCAGCTATCATAAGCGTCGGGACCTTATTCCTGTACGTTAACGTGCTATCCACTAACCGCGAACAGGCGGTCACCATGGCGTTTCTGACGATTGCGATCTTTCAGCTTGTGAATGCGTTTAACTGCAAATCAGAGCTCTCTGTTTTACACAGAAGCGCCCTCTCCAACCGTTGGCTAATAATATCAGTCCTGGTCGCTCTCGCCCTGCAGCTCGCCGTCGTGTATGTGCCGGGCCTACAGTCTGCTTTTCGGACGGTCCCTGTTGGTCCCTCTGAGCTTGCGTTTGTCTTTGCCATATGTCTTTCGATCTTTGTATTAGAAGAAGTACGTAAGCGATTGATGCCAGTTAACGCCACGTAACTATTCACTATTCTTGTCAATAAACAACGTAGTCATAGCCTACTCTTGGCTATTTGGACACAGCGCTACGGTCGAGGAGGCCGAACGATCATAACGCACGAGTCAGCATTACCCATCACTTCGGTAAGCGTCCCACCCAAGAGTCTCCTGGCTGGCGAGAGGCTTTTCCTATCTCCAAGTAACACGAGATCGTATTTACCATCGCGTAACTCATCCAATATCTCTTCGCCAGCTGGACCCTCCCGAACGATCGCGCGCACGGTAAGGCCGTACTCGCGCATATATACGCACAATGGGAGAACAAAGATCTTTTTTGCCGCCTCTTTTTCTGAATCGACGTCTTCAAAGAGTTCTTCTATTCGTTCTAGGTCTTCTTTAAAGATTCTTTTGTAGCTGTCGTAGATGCCATGCTCTTCAAGCACGTATAAGAGCGTGTACTCGATATCGGTCTGCAGCGCATTCACTGCGCACTTAAATCCCTCATTCGTGACTGGTGATCCGTCAACGCAGATGAGGGCTTTTATATGACCACCACGGCTAAGTTCCATCAGTAAAACCCCACAAGATACTTTACGTAAAGGAGGAGATTGCAGAGCACAAGAGCGACCAATGTAGGCGGAGCCGCAATTTTTATCCATCGAATCCACCCCATGCGCGTCCCGTGCTTCTCCAGTGAGCTGTAAGCTACGACATTCGCCGATGCGCCAATGGGGGTCAGATTGCCCCCGATGTCAGTGCCTAATGACACCGCCCACACCATCAAAGACGTCGCAAGGATCGAAGGAACAAACGACATGTCCCGGATGACGTAGCTCATGGTCAGCGCAAATGGCACGTTGTCGATCACGCCGCTCGCAAAGCCGGATCCCCAAAGGAGCATAGACATGAGTAATGCATTGTTGCCAGCTGCGGCGTTCACCATTCCACTGGCAAACGTTGCTATGACGCCCGTTTTTTCAAGCCCTCCAACGATGATGAAGAGACCGATAAAGAACAGCAGCACGTCATAGTCGACCTTTTTGAGGGTATCCTCAGTCTCTCGTCCTCCAATGAGCAGGAGGACAAAGGCTGGAATCAATGCAGCGAGGGGAACGGTTATCGGAATATGCCACACTTGCTGAATGTATTCGTGAGTTATAAGGAGGGTCACTGCCGCAACAAGGGCGCCAAGACCGAGGCGGAGAAGCCACTTGTTGGTGATTGTGCGCTCCGCACGAATCGCAGAGAGCGCAGAGGTGTCGATCGCAACTGAAGAAGTGACGTTTTTTCGCTGCATCAGAAAGAGCGCCCCGACTGCGACCAGAGCAGCGACTACGGCAATAGGACCGTTATTGACTGCAAATGCGTTAAATCCAAATCCGAGTTGGGTTCCGAGAATAACGTTAGGCGGATCTCCGACGAGCGTTGACGAACCACCTATGTTCGCGATGACAACCTCACCGACGACGAGTGGAACCGGGTCAATTTTCAGAATTTTTGCAATCTCAATAGTGAGTGCGGCTAAAAAAAGCATGACGGTGATGCTGTCGATAAAGGCTGAGAGCAACCCAGCGAGGAGCGGGAACACAATAAGCATCGTCTGAGGGTCGTACTTGAGCTTCTTTGCTACGACAAACGAGAGATATGAAAAGAACCCCGAATCGGACAACACAATAACGATGACGAACATCCCAAGCAGGAGGCCGATAGTCTCCCAGTTGACGTAGTTGATTGCTTCGTTCAGATCTAAGACGCCGAGGACGAGCAGGACAATACTTCCGGCACCGACGATGATTGTCCTGTTGATCTTCTCTGTTGCTAAAATGCCGTACACTATAAGGAACGTCAGGAGGGCAATGATAGCGGATGATTCCATAGTGGATTCACGTCTCCGTTGAAGAAGCGGCTTCTATTAGCGTGAATAACCGAAGAGGATCATTTAAGATATAGGTTTCACATTGATCCGTTTTCTGGGCACTGAAGTTTTCGCGAGAAAACACTAAGTCCGTGAGGTCGCTAGTTCTTCATATGAAGTGCAAAAGCGTCGCTGGCGCGCTGTTATTCATCGCAGGTATCGTCGCAATCATGGGTATAATCACCGCTGAAGCAACGTATCCTGGCTATAGCACCGCAAAAAATGATATAAGCGATTTAGGAGCCACAAGCCCGCCTAATAGCATAATCAACCAACCTGCTGCCACTATCTTTGGCGTGACTCTCGTGGTATCAGGCCTGCTTTTAATCGGTGGCGCCTTTTGCATCTTTCGGGCTTTTGGACACACTAGGTCGTCTGGACTTCTTGCACTTTTTCTTGGGCTCTTTGGCGTCGGCGCAATAGGAGCAGCCCTCTTTAACGGGAGCAACGACGCGAGCCTTGTTGCCCATACTCTATTCGCGCTTCTCGCCTTCTTAGCCGGGGCGGTAGCAGCTATAGTGGCCTATTTCGGGGAGCGTTCACCATTTCGCTACATTCAGTTGTACTGGGGGTCATCGCGTTCGCAGGTCTCGTGCTGGTCATCATCTTTGGGGATGCCAACCCCCTCTTTTCGGCTATAGGCAACGGAGGTGCTGAACGATGGATCGTTTATCCATCTGTTCTTTGGGTCATAGGTTTTGGCGGCTACTTGATGGGCGCTCCTAATATAGCCGAATGAGGTAATGAAGGCGATGCGAACACTTACATCAAGCGTGCATCGTTAAACGAGGTTAGGTCGTTGCAGTCACGGTCGTCGTGTAAAGTGCTGCTTCAAATACGAGCTGAGGGTTACCTTGACTGTCTGACAGGGTCAACTTGTCGTTGCTGATCGCATACGAAGTTACGTTAAGGAGTAGCAGGTGGTAGCTGGTTTCCTGCGTCATTACACCATCCGGATCTGCGCAGAATATAAGTGTTGATCCTATCGGCCCGATTTTAATCTGTGTTTTGTTGAGCTGATAGCTTCCAAAGTAGCGGTTGCACCCAGAAGAGCCAGTGACATTTCCGTCTTCAAACGTAGCGGTGATTGTTGTGTTGGGCAGCGTGTTGTTCATGCCCGTTTCGGTCGCAAGCGATGTAAGTATCCACATCGGCCGCTCGAGCTGCAAAGCGGGCAATGTTGTTGTTGTTGCCGTTGCGTTTGGCGAAGGCGTCACGTTGCTCGTGCATCCAGCAGCGGCCGCTGTGGAGAGTAACAACATGCTCATCAGTAAAACAAGGGAGATCTTTTTCATAAAATCCAGTTCACCTCGGGAGAGCTAGAATCGGCTTTAGTCACGTGCCACATTGCGCAGTGTCTATGTTAATGCTTCTATAGAGTTACAGAATGTAACATAAACACTTTTTTCTGATTATTCTGATTTATCTAAAAAATATAAATAGTCAAAAGAAGATATAGTAGGTGCTATGGGAAATCACGCCTCGTATTGTGTGCCTGGCGATTCTGAAAAGAATGCCTGCAAGGTTGAAGCGGTGGTGAGCGTGGACGAGCGTGGGCAGATGGTATTGCCGAAAGAGATCCGCGACCGCGCCCAAATACAGGCAGGGGACAAACTGGCGGTCGTTGGCTGTGAACGAAACGGTACCATCTGCTGCATCTCTCTCATCAAGGTCGAGGAACTTTCTGGACCAGTTAAAGGCCTTTTAGGCCCCATTTTTAAGGATATACTTTAGGACAGGAGTGAATTGTTGTGGAAGAGGAGAAGATAAAGGGCGCCGTTAGAGACGCCTATGCGAAGGTGGCAAAGGACGAGCCCCGCAGTTTCGCGGTGAATCGGTGCTGCAGCGGGACCAGCAATTTTGTGAGTGACATCAGCTTGGCAGTGGGCTACAAAAAAGAAGAGCTGAACTCAGTGCCAGAAGGGGCGAATCTTGGCCTTGGCTGCGGCAATCCTACCGCATTGGCCTCGCTGGAAAAAGGTGAAACGGTGCTTGACCTTGGAGCGGGTGCGGGTTTCGATTGTTTTCTCGCTGCCAATAAAGTCGGCGCTGCTGGACTGGTAATCGGTGTTGACATGACCCCGGAAATGGTCGATAAAGCGCGGTCTAATGCGCGTAAGGGCGGCTATAAAAACGTCGATTTTAGACTCGGAGAGCTTGAGCATCTCCCGGTAGCAGACAACTCAGTTGACGTCCTTATCTCAAACTGCGTGATCAACCTAACGCCTGACAAGGCTGCGGTCTTTAACGAAGCGTTCCGCGTGCTGAAACCTGGGGGGCGGTTTGCCGTTTCTGACATCGTTTTGCTTAAGGAGCTCCCTGACGCAGTGAAGCAGTCAGTTGCCGCGTACGTTGGCTGTCTTTCAGGAGCGATTATGAAAGATGATTACTTGGAAACTATCCGCGCTGCCGGGTTTGAGGGTGTGGAGATCGTTGATGAGACCGCACTCGCGTCCGGGTTTGAGGGTGTGGAGATCGTTGATGGGTCTGCACTTTCGTTAGATTGCTTTGCAAACGATCCGACTGTTCAAACTGCTAGGAACAACCTAAACCTGACCCCTGAAGAGTTGGAAAATGTTGCCAGCGCTGTGGTAAGCATAATAGTTGTTGGGGAAAAGCCTTAGACGACTTTGGAAACCTTGCTAGTTCGCTCTTGGTACAAATAACTCGCTAGCCTACCTTCGATCAGCCAGCTTAAAATGTGAACTACGCGGTCGAACGCTGCAAGCTATAAATGTAGCCATCATATCCACAGACATAGAGCTCACCCTTTTGGTCGAGTCCAAAGGACGTAATATGAAAGCCGGTAGCCGCAAGTTCACTATTTGTGCGGTTCACACCGTCATACCGCAGCGCCCAAATCCTCCCCGACCCATAATCCCCATAGACGTAGGCGCCCACCAGCTCTGGGAACGCGGCACCTCGATAAACGAAACCTCCGGTAACGGAATATCCTAGGGAGTGATTGTATTCCCAGATCGGGAGCGAGAGTCCGGTTTGATTACATCCTAACGGAGGAGAATAACAAGAACTCCCTTCCATAATGTTCCAGCCGTAGTTTCCGCCGATCTTAACGACGTTAACCTCTTCTATCCTGTCTTGACCCACGTCCCCTACCCACAGCAGACCCAACGTGGGATCGAAGCTAAACCGCCACGGATTACGTAAGCCGTAAGCGTAAATCTCCTCACGGAACCCTTGGCTATTTCCAACAAAAGGATTGTCGCGAGGGATACTGTATTTTAAGCTGCCAGACGCAGAATTAACGTCGATGCGCAAGATCTTGCCGAGCAACGTCGAACGATTTTGCCCGTTGCCCAAAGGATCTCCAGCACCACCACCATCGCCTAACCCTATATAGAGGTACCCGTCAGGTCCAAACGATATTTGTCCCCCATTGTGGTTGGAGAAAGGCTGTCCGACCTGCAGCAAAACCTCTTCGCTATTAACATCTGCTTGGTTGGCGTTGGTTTGTGAAACAGAGAAGCGCGAGACGATAGAGCGCAGCGGATTGTCAGTTGTATAATATACGTAAAAAAAGCCACTCTCGTTGAATTGCCGGGGAAATGCCAAGCCCAAAAGGCCCAGCTCTCCGCCGGAAATAACTCGATCGCTGATGTTTAGAAAGACGGCGGCGGTGTTCACGCTCTCGTTGTTTTCAAATACCTTGATTAAGCCTGCCTGTTCGACAACGAAAAGTCGATTACTTTGATCATCTGCAGCGTAGATTCCAACTGGTTCTTTGAACTGAACGTTGGGAAAGGCAACGTTGACACTATACAGATGTTGCGTCTCAGGAGTGGGGGAGTTTAGAACACCTTGAAATACTGAAACGCCTAGTATTATGGCAATTAATGCGACAACAATTGGCACAACAATTTTTAACTTCATTTGAAACGCCACCGTCTGTCATAAGTGGTCCCGCGTTCCTTCAAATCAGATTGAAGCTCCAAATATATTAGGTACCGGCATCGATGAT
>PMYA01000086.1:10631-29740 GCA_003170935.1 Methanobacteriota archaeon | reverse complement strand
TATTAAAAGTGGCAACTCCTAAACAGCTAGACTCGGGTGACGTTCTTTACATCCTCTAAATGCTTTCTAGCGAGGTCGCCCAATCAAACGTCATCCGGCCTTAAAAGAAGCCGCGTTGAGCTACTACACAAACTGGGCTTAGTCACAGCATATCATCAAGATAATCGTATGATAAGCAAGAATCCACTATCTGAGTCTTGCCACTGACGAGGGCTTCCCTAATTTTGTCAAAACTAGTGTCATGTACAAGAGTCTTTCCATTCCCTATTTCAACGGCTTGGTGCGCGTCGCTTGCCCCTACAACAGGCTTATCATATTCGCGAGCGAGTTGTTGCGCGAGCATATTCCGCGATGCACTCGTTTTTGAATTGAACCCCTCAATGAGATCAAGTTGTTCAATTGCGTCGCTGTGTAACACGTTTTTGCCAAATCGGAAAGGATGCGCCCAAAAAACTACGCCGCCCTGCGCTTTAATCTCCGTAATAACGTCTTCTGTGTCTCTCGACTTAATTTCTTCTGTTAAAAACAACCCTACGAGGTCCTCCTTGTTGTTCGTTTCAATTTCGGAGCCGACTATAACGTAAAAGTCAGGATCGAGATTCATCTTGCGCGTTTCAATTCCGCCCTTGATTGTGAGGTGATCGGTAACAGCAATCCCGTCCAATCCCATCTTCTTCGCGACTTTGAGGATAATCGCCGGTTCAATAGCGCTATCCCCAGAATATTTTGAATGAATATGAGGGTCAAAAATCAATTGTTCAATCTCCGTAGACGAGCTCTCTTATACATTTTCATCAAGGAACAATACAACTAAACATCCAAACAGTACAAAAGGCGTTCAATGAGTGATTTGAAACTTTCGCCACCCCAGGTTACTACAAAGGAGGGCCCGTTTGTGGGAAAGGCAGCAAGACGATGTCACTTATATTACAGAACGAAAATGTAAATCGCATTGTGCGATCTCTTCACGATTAATATCGGAATACGCTCATAAGAGTGAAGAATATGGATTTAAAGGATTTACCCGAGACGATTACCCGTTTTTACGCTCATTCCAGCTTCACGGAACTCTATCCGCCTCAAGCTGAAGCAATAGCCTGTGGACTGCTCGACGGTGCAAGCCTGGTCGTCGCTACACCCACTGCCTCCGGAAAGACGCTGCTGGCAGAGTTTGCTATGCTCAATTCGATTTATCGAGGCGGCAAATGTCTCTATATCGTGCCGCTAAAGGCGTTAGCTTCGGAAAAGTTCGACAGGTTTTCGCTTTTTGCCACGTTTGGCGTCAAAATAGGTATTTCTACCGGGGATTATGACGTTCGTGACGACAAGATTGGGCATAATGACATTATCGTAACGACTTCAGAAAAAGCGGATTCGCTACTGCGAAATGGCGTAGAGTGGATGCGCGAATTAAGCGTTATCGTGGCTGACGAAATCCATCTACTGGACTCTATGGATAGGGGTCCAACTCTTGAAGTAACACTGACTAAACTCAAAAAACTGAATCCCCGTACCCAGATACTCGCCCTCAGCGCTACCGTCTCTAACGCAGATGAGATCGCGCATTGGCTTGGCGCGCAAGTCGTCCGAAGCGACTGGCGACCTGTGGCGCTCCACGAAGGCCTCTACCTTCCACAAAGTGCTACCATCAGATTTGTGCCACACACACCTCAACGAAACAAGTCAAAAAAAGCCATTTCTGATGGTAAGACCGACCCGTCTATTGCACTATCAATCGACACCCTCAGTGATGGTGGACAATGTCTTGTCTTCGTTAACACGCGGAGAAATGCCGAAAGCCTAGCAAAGAAGATGGCGACCGCGATGAAATCGCTACGGTATGATTGCACAGAATTAGCGGCTAAGATTCACGGGGATGCAGCAATAGAAGAGAAACTCAAGTATTGCGTGCAGAACTCGGTCGCATTTCATCATGCGGGGCTTTCAAGCGACGATCGCAAACTTGTCGAAGCAGGGTTCAAAGAGAACTGCATAAAGGTCATTGTCGCCACCCCCACACTGGCAGCGGGACTAAACCTTCCCGCCCGAAGAGTGATTATTAGAGACTACAAACGTTATGACGCTAACTATGGCATGACGAATATCCCTGTGCTCGAATATAAGCAGATGGCAGGACGGGCAGGAAGGCCCGGATTCGATTCTTACGGAGAGGCAATACTAATAGCAAAATCGCCAAACGAGTGTGAAGCACTCGCCGAGCACTACATCCTGAACGAGGCGGAAGACGTCATATCTAAGCTCGGAACAGAGACCGCTTTACGCATGCACGTGCTCTCGACCATTTCTAACGGTTTCGCACGCACAAGAGATGAGCTCGAACGATTCTTTGGTGCAACGTTCTTTGGATTCCAGCAGCAGAGCACATTAAACCTTACTTCATACGTCATCGATAGCGTCTTAGCGTTTTTAGCGCATGAGGAGATGATAGTAGACTTGAGAGGAGACGTCAAAGCCACTTCATTTGGACACCTCGTTTCCAAGCTGTACATTGATCCGCTATCCGCTGTGAAAATTAGACGAGGACTTGAAAATGCTGAGAACGCCTCTGACGTTGCGCTTCTTCAGCTCATTTGCTCAACCCCCGACGTTAGGCGTCTTTATATGCGAAGCAAAGACTATCATCCGGTGACTGAATTTGTCAACAAGCACCTTGATGAGTTCTTAGTTGAGCTTCCCGATCGGTTTAGAGACGTTGATTACGAGTGGTTCCTTTCTGAGGTTAAAACAGCCATGCTCGTCCACGACTGGATCAATGAGGTAAGCGAGAAGGAGATCACTGAGGACTACAACGTCGGACCGGGAGACATCAGAAATCTCGTAGACACCGTACAGTGGATAAGTCACGCACTCGCGGAACTCGCAGCCCATCTGAAGGCGTCTGCAAAGAGTCAGGCTCGGGATCTTACCGAACGCGTCAAGTTTGGGATAACTCGCGAGCTCCTTGATCTCGTCCAGTTGAAAAACATCGGCCGCGTGCGTGGTCGACAGCTCTTCGATGCCGGTTTTCAAACTCGCAAAGATGTAAAAAATGCTCAGTTTGCGACGATCGCAACACTTCTTGGTCCAAAAATAGCCGCAGATGTCTTTGAACAACTAGGGTCCGCCCAAAGGTTGGTCGACGGAAAGGATCAACTCGCAGAATAGTTTCCCAGGAGTGACTGAAGCAACCATGCACTATGAGATTCTAGCTGGCAAAGCCACCATTGCAAGGGTTGAAACGTTTTTACACGACATCGACGAAATCGCAGGTTCAAGCAACGCGACGATTCAAGCCATTGACGCCACAAAAGTTGCGGACAGACAGCACGTTGATGAAGCTGTGCATCAGGCACTTGGGTCTTTTACAGATGGGCATAACATCGCTACAAACCTCGGTGTCGAAATCCTCCTTCACCTGAGCGCTTGCCGACAAATCCAAAAAGCACTCAACTTTGGCGTTCACAAAGGAGATATTGACGTTTTGTTCGTTGTCGTTGGCACCACGAAATCAATCGAAAGGAGCTTACAAAGACTTAACCAACTGATAGACGCCGATCCGCGCGTAATCGATTATAGCGAAGCAAAACGCGGGCAACTAATGCAGACGTTCAACATCACCGACAAAGAAGTCAAAGCTGCTGGAGGGTACCATAGAATTCCGGAATTAGTGCGTGAGCGACTTGCGCTCTTTGATGCCTTCAAATAACCAAAAAAAACTTTAAGCAGAGCCTAACTACGTTTGACATAAAAATGTGGAATACAAAAGTCGCCGGTGTCGAGGCAATAGATGTATTTCTGTGTGCCCCGCAAAAAGCAGCTGTTCTAAGCACTCTCATTGACGTTAACCCACAAGTGCAGTTCGTAGGTTTTATTGAATGAGTCAGTGAGTGTAAATTGTAGCTTTTGCTTTTGCCCTGATGAGTTGAATGAAACAACGATTGATTTTTCAATGTTCTGTCCCAAGCTCAACGTCAGATTGTCAAACGAATATAGCGTGCTGTTGTTTAAGCTCACCGTTCCAGAATAAGTATTAGCATTGTTCTCGTGGTTTGTAATACCGAGGATTAAAGCAGAAGACGTCCCCTGAGTCACATTTGTTGGATAGTCTACGGTCTGTCTGTTGCTATCTAAAACGTAGAATTCACTATAACTCACATCGTTCGAATGAGGGTAAAAAAGCAGCGTTACGCCGCTGAGAGCAAGAACGAGACAAATCGTTCCCGCTATTGCCGGAAGCAACAAAGAATTTCCCTTCCCGTTGATTGCTAGTCTATCAGACTGTGCTACGCCTCTCCAACGCACGAAAGCAAGCACTACAAACACGGCAGACACAATAAACATTGAAAATGTGAGCGTCACATAATTTAACCCTACAGTAACCAGAAGAAACGTTGCATCAGCCATTGAGACGATAATGCTTGTAATGACTGCTATTAGGGCCCTCTCTAAAATGTATAGATCTTGTTTTCTTGGGAATAATAGAACGGTTAAGATGGACCCTGGAATGAAAAAGAACAACGCTGCCCCAATTACAAATCGAAGAGCAGACAGAACAACTTCCATGGAGTACCTCGTGCAACGTTTGTGCGCTTGATCTCGCACGAGACTATGTGAAACTACGGTATATAACTAGCCTCGGATGGAGCGGTGAACGGTTTGCTGACTGTGCTAGCATTGAGGCGCGCATAACGCAACACTTAAGATCGAAAAGCAAAGCTTCACTCGTATGCGGTTTTGCTCCGCAAATGAGGTTGGCCGATTCCAATGAAAGCCCAAGTAGCAGTGCTCATTCCGACGCTCAATGAAGAAGCCACTATCGGTCGCGTGATCGACAGGATTCCTGTTCACGCGCTCTCGAATGATGGATACGACACTACTATCTATGTTATCGATGGCGATTCTGAGGATAGGACTCAGCAAAAAGCGCTCGAAAAAGGCGCAGTAGTGTTGCCTGTCACGCAGCCCGGAAAAGGGGCAGCAATGCAGCACGCGTTTTCAGCGATCCGCGCAGATTACTACATTATGATAGATGGAGATAATACCTATCCGCCAGAGCGAATTACGGATTTCCTACGCCTTCTGCAAACGTACGACGTCGTCCTCGGCTCACGTTTGAAAGGCCATATCGAGAACGGAGCTATGACACGAACAAACCTGTTTGGCAATCGTGTGCTCACGGCCGTAGCGTGCGCGCTTTTCAAAAAAGAGATGACCGACTTGTGTACCGGATTCTGGGGCTACCGCAGGCACGTCATTGACCACATGCACCTTGTTGCACGCGGATTTGAGCTCGAAGCTGACATGTTTGTCGAATGCTCGCGTCTTGGCTTTAGTATAGGAGAGGTAACAATTGATTATAACAAACGGGCTGATCGACCGAAGCTAAGTTCGACCTCTGACGGACTGAAGATAGGATTTTTTTTATTAAAGCGATGGATGGCGCTTGGCAGGGGGCGAAAGCCATAAAAATTGCGTACGTCATGGATGCAATTTATCCGTACAATATGGGAGGGGCTGACAAACGTCTCTGGGAACTTGCACGCAAGCTTGCCGAAAACGGCGAGCACGAAGTTCATATTTACGGCATGAAATGGTGGCAAGGGCCCGATACAATCATGACCGACAACGTGCACCTGCACGGCGTCTGCAAGGTTAGCGAGCTCTACAACGAGCAAGGAGTTCGCTCAATTAAAGAGGCTTTGATATTCTCGTTGAAAGTGTTACCGCCCCTGCTAAAGGCCGATTATGACGTGATCGACTGTAACCAATTCCCTTATTTCCCGTGTTTCTCTTGCAAAATCGCCTCCATCGTTAAAAGAAAACCATTGGTGATCACGTGGCTAGAAGTGTGGGGCGCTTATTGGTCGGAATACCTTGGGACTACTAGTGGCAGCGTCGGTAGGGTTATAGAACGACTGACGATGCGTCTTCCTGATGGCATTGTGGCGATATCACAAAAGACGCGCGGCGATCTTATTAAATGCAAGGTCAGACCTGAACGCATTGACGTTATACCAGTCGGCATCGATCTTGAACGCATCATTAAAATCGCACCTGCTGCGAGAACTACCGATGTACTGTTTGCCGGTCGACTCATCCACGAAAAACGCGTAGATCTTTTGCTGAACGCGATAGCTATTGCAAAAACGGAAGTTCCGATGATTTCTTGTGCGATTGTCGGAGATGGTCCAGAACGAGGTGCGCTCGAAGACCTTGCGGCCACGCTCGGACTTGACGAGAGCGTCACCTTTACCGGCTTTGTCGATCAAGATGTGCTCACCGCGCACATGAAGTCATCAAAGGTATTTGTCCTCCCTTCTGTTCGCGAGGGGTTCGGACTCGTTATCATCGAGGCAAATGCGTGTAAGTTGCCGGTGATCAGCATAAGGCACGAAATGAGTGCCGCGCGAGAGCTGGTTAGAGACGGTGTCAATGGTTTCCTCATCGGCAAGATCTCCCCGCGTGAAATTGCGGAGGCTATTTTGAAGCTCGTCACAGACGATGCATTGCGAGAACAACTTGCCGAAAATGGATTCGAAATGTCGAAGAAATACGCATGGTCCGATATCTCAAAAAGCGTTATAGGTACCTACGAGAAACTAATCAGCTGACGGACGGCCGTTTGATGGCAACGAACCGCTTCCTAACCTGCGCTGTTCAACCGTCTTCTATAACTAGTTCGTGAACGTACGCGAGTGCAATCCTTATGAAAGTGCTAATCGCTTCGCCCTATTATTCTGGCGTTGGAGGAATGCAGCAGTATACGTATAAAATAGCGGTCGGACTGCACAATGCAGGAATCGATACGACGGTCCTAACGTGTTCACGGGTTCCACACACGTCCGGCCCCTCAGTTCTTACGCTTCCTCGACTTACGACTATCTCTAATACGCCGTTCAGTTTTGGCTGGTTTGGATCCATCAAGAGGATTATCGACGAGGTTGACCCTGACATAGTGAACGGACATTTACCCGTGCCCTACATGGCTGACGTCGCCGCGAGGGTCTGTGGTGATCGACCGTTCGTCTTGACTTACTACAACGACGCGGTGGGCATCACTACCGTGACGAAGCTGTTGGTACGCGCGTATTATAAGATCTTGGGAAGAGAGACTATTAAGCGAGCGAGTCGCATCATTACGATTTCTCAGCGCTATGCCGCGCGTTCTCCGTATCTTCGAGGGTACCTCAACAAAACCGCTACTGTCCCCCCTGGTGTCGATTTGGCGAGATTCAATCCAAACGTGTACGCCGGCTTTTTGAAAGACAGGTACGGCCTAAAAGGGCCTGTCATCCTCTTTGTCGGCCAACTAAGCAAATCACATCGTCACAAGGGACTTAATATACTTATCAGTGCGCTACGGCATCTTGATCCCAGCACAACGCTCGTCATCGTCGGCGGCGGAAATTGGCTTTCGCACTATGCAGCGGACGCGGCACACGCCGGGGTTGCAGGTCGAATCGTATTTGCCGGGATCGTGCCCGAAGAAGAGATGCCCCTTTATTACCGTGGAGCAGACCTCACAGTGCTTCCAACCTACACCGATGCTGAAGGGTTTGGCATGGTTCTAGCCGAAGCAAATGCCTGCGGTAGGCCAGTCATAGGCACGAACGTAGGCGGCATCCCCTCAGTTATTGAGGACCATCATAACGGGTTGCTAGTAGAGCCGGGAGATGTACGGGGGCTTGAGCAAGCAATAGCGGCGATTTTGCGCGATAGCGCACTAGCCGAAACGCTCGGCCAGAACGGCTTTGAGAGAGTTAAGAACCATTTTACGTGGGCTCAGGCAGTTACCCGCACAATTGACGTTTACGATGGCTTAATATAGGTCAGTTCAAAAAAGTAGGGTGACCACGAATGCTTTTTTTGGCGTGCAGATTTTGAGGTTGTTTTTGTGAAAATATGTATGATATCAAATCTTTATCCGCCATACGTTCACGGTGGCGCTGAACTGTACGTCCATCATATCGCACAACGACTGAGCAACGTACACGATATCTCGATAATAACAACCACTCCATTTCACACAAACTCGAGCGCAACTTCCGAGCACGAGACCCCTCAAAGAGAGCGCGTCTATAGGTTTTACCCACTGAACCTCTACTCTTCGTATCACTATTCCGAAAAGCCCCTCCTCGTTAAGCCAGTCTGGCACGCTGTTGACGTGTGGAATCCACACACGTATGCGTTTGTTAAAGACGTGCTCAAGCGAGAGCGCCCCGATGTCGTCCACGTGCACAATTTCAAGGGCTTATCGGCATCGGTGTTTAGTGCCGCCAATGATCTGCACATTCCCACGGTTCACACAGTGCACGACTACAACCTTATATGTCCAAAAACGACAATGCTTACGCGGAAAAACACCTCGTGCGTGAACCCTCACAGCTTATGCCGCCTCTATCGCTGGATCTCAAAGCGCATTGAACCGGCCTTAATAATCGCCCCATCTAACTTTGTGCTTAACACCCTCTCCAGCTTCGGGTTGTTCACCACAACCAAAAAGATGAAGCTTACGCTTGGCATAGAGGGGGGCGACCCCGTAGCTAAGGTTAACAACGGTACATTTGACATACTCTACGTAGGGCGCCTAGGAAAACACAAAGGCGTTCACGTCCTTATAGAGTCTATAAAGAGCTTAGATCTCAACAGTGCCCGATTGCACATCGTCGGCCAAGGCAGTGACGTGGCGAGTTTCAAGCGTGCTGCGCGCGACGACGAACGTATAAGTTTCTATGGCTTTTTAGCCCCTGAGAAGCTTCGACAGCTCTACGGCATAGCCGACGTGGGTGTGGTGCCATCCATCTACAGCGAGACGTTCGGGCTCGTAATACCCGAATACTTTTGGCAGGGTATCTCAGTGCTCGGAAGCCGCGCAGGGGCGATTCCTGAATTCATCAGCGATGGATACAATGGTTTTCTTTTTCCGCCCGGTGACGTTGAAGCGTTGACGGCCCTTCTAGAAACGCTATCGTCTGATCCGTTACTCCTTAATCAGCTAAATGACAACGCGCGCAAATCGGCAGCGATGTTTGACATGAGTACCCATATACGAAAGCTCGAAGCAGTATACAAGCGTGTCTCAGCCTGAGACTGTTTGCTCACACACGCTGAGTACACGCTTCGCGACGGTATCCCAGCTAAAGCATGCGACAGCGCGTTCCCTCGCGGCGATCCCTAGGCGTTTCGCTTTCTTCGTATCCTGCAGCAAGTCGGTTATAGCAGAAGCGAGGGAGCGCGCGTCTCCCGGGGGGATCAATACTCCTGAGTTTTCATCAAGTAACTCGGGAATTGCTCCGACGGCCGATCCGACAACGGGGGATCCACATGCCATAGATTCAAGGGCTGGTCTGCTAAATCCTTCGAGCACTGACGGCACAACCGTCATCGTCGCGCGCTGGTAGAGCGAAATGAGGTCGCGCTGCGATACAGAGTCAATAAGCGTTATTAAGTCAGCGACGCCAAGCGCACGCGCTTGCGCCAGAAGTTGCCCCCTCAAACCCTGCGAGTCTTTGCCGACAATTACGAGCTCGGCGGCAGAAACACGCTGCACAGCTGCAAACGCCTCAATCAAGTAACTTAAACCTTTTCTAATTTCGAGTCCCCGAGCGACACACAAGAGAAGGGGGGCCTCACTGTCCGTGCTCTCAGCACTCCCTTTGGCGGGTGCGAAACGATACACGTCAACACCGTTCGGTATTACCCTGAATTTTGCCGCGTGTTCCGGATACCGGGCTGCTGCATTCTCCATCGTGTCCCTGCTCTGACAGATTATCGCTTGCGCCCGTTTCATAGCGCGTTTCTCCAAGGCAGCTTGTGTCCTAATTGCGACACGCCACCTAGTCGACGTCGGCGACTTGTCAAGATCTGACGAAGGGAGGTGATGGAGTATCTGCACGATCGGGATGTCGCTGTGAACCGCGAGCCCCTGCGAAAGGTCGTTTACCAGAAAAACGTCGTTTCCTGCGGGCACTTTTTGCGAAAGAGCGTAATAAAAAAAGGCCGCAATACCGTGACTCCGCAAAAACGCTGGAAGACGGTGATATCGAACATTTGCTGCTCCTGTTCCGTACCAAGAGGCCGCAAAGGCGTCTGGGGGCGACTGATACACGCCGCAGCTAAATACAGTGAGCTCACAAAGCTTTTGGAGCCACCTGCTGAGCTCGAGTGCGTAAACGCCGGCACCGCCGATAAGGTTACGGTCGTATTCAAACGTGGACAATGCGATTTTTATTGGGGATGCCTCCTTCATCACCGTCTTGGCGTACGTGAGACACGACGTCAACTTCTGCCGATTATGCTCTTAATGACGTCAATGTCTTGCTTTGTAAAAGTCTTAAGTGCGATCAGTGTGGCGAAGTACACCCACACAACGACGCCGAATATGATGAAGATGTTGATTGGTCTGAGATAATATGCTACCGCAGCCATCACGAATGACGCGACAAGCGGTTTGAGCACGACACGCTGCACCTGAATGAAGCATAGACTCTTCGAGGCATAGTAGAAACAGATAGAAAAAGTACTGAGCTCAGTTGCTACCATGACGTAGCTTGCACCAACGTAGCTGAACGTAGGGATAACAAGAAGGTTGAGAATAATATTTACCACCACGCCTAATCCGGTGGCATACATCACTACTCGCTGCAAGTTAATCGATGTCAGCGTTGTTGTAAGCACGAAGTTAAGAAACAGAATTGCAATTGACCAGATGACGATTTGCAGCACGACGGCTGAGTTGTAGAACTGGCTTCCATAAACGATGTCGATAACCTTGTCTGCGAGCACCGTTGTGCCGAAAGCAAGAGGAAGCCCGAGGATTAGCATGTAGCGGAACGACTCATTGTATATGGTCCTTGTGAGGTCCCGCGAAGAGATATGGAGCGTAGATATGACGGGAAAAAGCGCCCCCATAAACGCCGCCGGCACAAACGTCAAAGAAAACGCCATGGTGTACGCGGCGTTGAACCATCCAGTCGCAGCATCCCCCTGAATAAACGACAGAAGCAGGGTGCTTATCTTGTAATAGATAAGCGTAAAGAACACGATCAGCCCAAAGGAGGGAGCCTCCTTAGCTAAATACGTCAAGAAACGCCGTCTGAGCCTAAACTTCGGACGCGTAAACCTCTTAGAGGCCAGTGCGAGACTTCCCGCTAGGTTGACTAGGCTCCCGATGACGAACGCGAGGGCGAGCGCGTTCAATCCGTACCCGAAATACAGCACGGTGATGCCAAGAACGACCGTCACACTCTGTTGTATGATATTCAGGACGGCGTCGTACTCCATTTTTTCATGAGCTTTGAACGTTGCTCTGACGATCTGGGCGAGAGCGGTCAGCATATAAGCGAGGACGGCGATGTACACGATCACGGCCTTTTCCTGCGGAAGGTCCATTAAGCCCACGAGGAGGAATAAGAAACCATAAGCGACCACAGAAAGCGCCGATTCAACGAATAGGATGTTTCCAACGTAACGAGCGAGGTACTTCTTTTCCCGTGACGTGTCTCGGATGATGAGGTTACTCATACCAAAATCAGAGATAACGCCATAGACCTCCGCAAACGAGAAGGCAAACGCATATACGCCGTACCCGGCAGGACCGAGCGTTCGAGCGATAACGATGGCAAGCGCAAAGCGCATCAGACGGGTGAATATATCCGCAGAAGCCAAAACTGCGGTATTCTTGAATATCCGTCTCCTCGTACTCATCTCGAACTCATTGTCTTTTCGGCATTGCGACACAGAGCATTTATACTAACGGCGAACGGGCCTGTTCAACGGTTTCGCAGATCACCGGCTGACAGACCTAAAGCCTCTAAATTGAACGCGCCAAACCCACCACACGCGGTAGACGTTTAAACCCTCATACTTGATAAAGCATATATAATCGTACACGTATAGAACGCCCAAATATGAATGTACAGAGCCTAGGACGCCCCACTCTCGCCTATTTGTTATTCCTAGCGTTTTGCATACCGGTTGCCGTGTCTATTGGAGGACCGATTCAGGTCTTTTGCGCCGGGGCAATCCTGTTCTTTTTCCCGGGATACTTCACGTCGCTCGCACTGCTCGCCAAACAAAGCGTCGCCGGTAGGGTCGGAACGGCGATTGGTTTCAGCTTCGTGCTCCTAGCTGTTCTTGAAGTTGTTTATACGACCCTATTAATCCCCGGGGATTTCCTAACCATCGTTGGGCCACTCTTCTTGTGGACGACGCTTATGTTTGTCTTTAGCCTAGCATTAAAACGCGATGAGGCATTGATCGACTTCAATTCCTTTTTTAAGCCCGGCACCATCGTAATCGTCGCGATGCTCCTCTTTGGGGCCTTAACACGAATTTGGTATCCATTGACGGTTGGCACAACCCCATACTTTGATCCGCTCTACTGGGCGACTCGTGCAAGTTATTTCGTCCACACAGGTTTCACCGGTATCCCCTCATTTTTGGCAGGCGGCGGCGGCGACTGGATACGAGAACGGAGCTTCGAATTCATCCTCGGATCGTTTGCCATGATAGGGAACGTCTCAGTGGTGGACCTAGCAATTTGGTTCGGACCAATCGTCGGCATCCTCGCTTCAATCATGCTCCTTGCGGTCTTGGAACGGCTGGGAGTAAGCCTGCTAGGCAAGGTCGTAGGGCTATTTTTGTTTGGCTCTATGTCACCGCTCTTTGAGGTTTTCTGGAGGACGAATATCACGATAATGCAGGTTATCGGCACCTACTTCTTGTTTCTTGGCCTCTACCTCTGCGCTTCACAAGAGGTTGGTTCATTGCTTTCCGGCGCCTTCGTGCTCGGGCTCTCAATGGACATACACATCCTCTACGGGATCTACACCCCTTTCATTTTGATTTTCGTGGTGATCGCCCAGCTCATGAAACGACAAAATACGCTTACAGCGTTCGCCTCTATTCCAACCTATGTGATTGGGCTTATGCTCTTTGCCTGGCGGTTCCTTGAAAATGGCGTACCGTCCAGTTTCACGCCTGGACTCGTCACCCGCAGCGCTGTACCGTTTGCGATGCAATCGATCATCCCGCTGTTTGCACTTCAGCTGGCGTACCCCGATCCGACTTATGTCCTCCTCTACGTAACGCCGCTCATCGCAGCGCTCGCGATTGTTGGGACAATAGGTTCTCGGATCGAGACGCGTGAGTGGGAACTCTCGCATCTCGTTCTAATAGCGTTCGTTTTAGGCATATTTGTAGGCTGGGTGCTTTCAACGCTCTACTTCTCGTACAACGCAGACACCGCCGAAATATTCCGCGGGCGTGGTGTGGCGTACGCTCAGGCAGCGCTCATACCCGCCGCGGCGCTCGGAGTCTCAATGATAGAGCGATCGTTCGGGCATCGTACGGCGCTCATTTCACCTGGTAGAATCGCTGCTATCATGCTGGTAGTCCTCATTATTTTGACTAATGCAGCAGGGGCGGTAGCTACTGACAAATATACGTCCATAATTAGCCAAGATGACTTTAACGCAATACGGTACGTGGGGCAGATTTCAAGCAACACCACCAAGCTGGCATTTTTCGCTCACGTCAATCCGAACGACCCGTACGTGAACGCAAGTTCCTCGCAACGCAGCGCGCTCTTTTACACTTCAAACCCGGCTGCGTTCGACTATACCCCGATGGCATATAGGGACGAGGTCTCGAACAACACCGCGACGTTACTAGCGGCTATTCAGAGCGACAAGGGCTTCTACAACTACGTAATCCTTTCCGAAAACCTCGGCTACAGCGCTCGAAACACCCTCGATAGTTACCTCAAATCAAATGGGTACACCGTAGTTACGAGATTCGGAGACACTTACGTGTATAGAACAGCGTCGGGATAAAATTATCTCGTTCCTCTACGGTGCCCGCAGTATAGCACCTTCAATTGCTGAGCTCACCGAAGCTGCATAGCGTTTCAGGTAGCCACTAAGGTCTTTTTCTGGCGGCTTCCATGTCGCCTTTCTCGCTACAAGCTCGTCGTCTGTAACATGTGCGGTGAGCTGGTGATTCGGTATGTCGATGGTGATTCGATCACCGTCAAGCAAGAGCCCTAACGGACCACCCTCAGCAGCTTCCGGCGAGATGTGTCCGATCGCGGCGCCACGCGTGCCGCCTGAAAAACGGCCGTCGGTAATGAGGGGCACCTTTAGTCCCATTCCCGAGAGTGCTGAGGTTGGCGCGAGCATCTCAGGCATACCGGGCCCGCCTTTCGGTCCTTCGTAACGAACGACGACGACGTGCCCTTCCTTGATATTACCGCTCAGAATGGCGTGCATCGCGTCATCTTCAGAATTGAACACACGCGCCGTTCCCGTACTAGAGAGCATGTCGTCACTCACTCCGGCGCTCTTGACGATGGCGCCGTCGGGTGCAATGTTCCCGTAAAGCACTGTAATGCCGCCTGTAGTATGCACGGGATCGTCAAGCGGTCGTATGACATCGTCACGGTATATAAAGGCGCTATCGGCGATCTCATGGATGGTCATCCCTGAACATGTCATCTCGTTACTGAACAGCATTCGTGCGCGTTTTATGATGGCCGGGATCCCCCCAGCCGCGTCGAGATCACTCATAGTGTAAGGGCCACTAGGGTTCATATACGAGATATGGGGCGTGCGTGCGCTCAGTTCGTCAAACAGCGTTATGGGGAGCCTTATGCCCGCCTCGTTTGCTATCGCTGGAAGGTGCAGTGCAGTGTTGGTTGAACCACCGATGAGCATGTCGAGCGTGATCGCATTGCGAAACGCCGCCTCTGTGGCAATGGCACGCGGCGTGACCTCGTCGCGAATAAGTTCAACAACCCGCTTGCCTGTGTTTTGTGCGATCCGACGCCGTCTCGCATCAACTGCGGGCGCCGTTGCACAATAAGGGAGCGCGAGGCCAAGGACCTCGGTCAAGCATGCCATTGTGTTGGCGGTGTACAAGCCCTGGCAGCTCCCGCACCCAGGACACGCACGGTTGACAAGCTCCTCAAGCTCCGCTTCAGTCATCGTGCCGCCCTGCACACGGCCGACCCCCTCAAAAGTCGACACGAGGGTCAGGTCCGTGCCTTGGTACTGCCCAGAGCGCATTGGCCCCCCTGTTACTACCATTGCAGGCAGGTCAAGCCGCAGCGCTGCCATTAACATGCCTGGCACGATCTTGTCGCACGACCCCACCAAGACCAAGCCGTCAAACTGGTGCGCTTGCGCCATGAGCTCTATCGAGTCCGCAATGCTCTCGCGCGACGGGAGGGCATACCGCATGCCCTCGTGCCCCATAGCAATGCCGTCACAGATACCGATTGTGCCGAACTCGAACGCTATGCCTCCTGCTGCGTACACGCCCTTTTTGACGAATTCAGCGAGGTCCCGCAAATGCAAATGACCAGGTACGATCTCGTTCCACGCGTTGGCGATGCCGATAAAAGGGCGTTCGAGATCGTCGTCTGTTAGACCGAGCGCTTTTAGAAGCGCCCTTTGCGGTGCTCGTGCGAGCCCCCTCGTTATCTCCTTGCTCCTCAGTGCCATATGCCTGGTAAATGCGTTTGAAGCTATAAATAGGGATGCGCTGGCTGCGTGAGCTCTTGAGTGGTTATGACGTCGGGTAGTTCGATAGAAAATGTTCTTAAACGGGAGAGGCACCTGAAGGTTTGCACACAAGCGTCAGCACTGCTCTCAAATTTCGACTTCTGGTCTATTTGCAGGCTAAGTTTGAGCACCGCTATAGGCGAGAGCGGGCTTGAAAACATTTGGAGTGGCTGTTTAGATGTATAACAACTTCAAGTATAGCAGCGCCCCTCCCAATCAGCGAACACTCGTACGGCGCAAGTGCACTGCTATAGCAAAACAAATAATGATTGCTATTGTTAATTCAAAGGCTATCACATCAACACTATCCATCTCTTTACTTGATACGACGATATATGTAGCCCAAAAGGCAAGCACCAAAGCGATTCCCGAACCTAAGAGTTGCTTAATACGCTTGGCCCTAACCTTAAGCCATGTACCGTCTGCCGTGTCTAACTTATCTACTCTTGTCTCATCGCTTTCATCAGACACACTGCCATATTCAGGCTTCGTTAAGGTCCCTTCAATTATCCCTATTTTAGTCATTTTTACGGTTTTCGAGGCACTATAGACCAACAGAGCACGTGAATAATTTTTCACACGCGGTTTTGACAAAAGGCTCGCTTAAAGCAGTCAATTTAATACGCGTGTCCTACTAATAAACAGCGCTCATCTGTCTTTGTCACAAATACGTGTAATTTCACCCCCCACCATATGATGCGGCTGATACTTTTGGAGTGGACACGCCACGGCTATCGGATTTATTCACAACCAACCGTACCATAACTAGGTACTCCAAACAAAATCACGATAGGCATTAAAAGAAGTTAGCTCAATATTAGTTCAGCAAGATAGATAGATATCAATTAGTAATTCAAATAAGGAGATTGTAGAATATGTCTAAAACTCAAGAATTTTTGAAAGAAGCATTTGCAGGCGAGTCCCAGGCCAACCGCAAATATCAGGCATTTGCAGCCAAAGCAGATAAAGAAGGATACTCCCAGGCAGCTAAACTGTTTCGGGCAGCTTCTGAGGCAGAGGCAGTTCACGCCCACAATCATCTGGGGCCTATGAAAGCCATCCTATCCACTCCAGAGAACCTAAAGGAGGCTATCTCTGGCGAGGATCACGAGTATGAGAGCATGTATCCGGAGATGATTGAAACGGCCAAAGCTGAGAAGCTAAAAGACGCCGAAATGTCCTTCCACTACGCCAACGAGGTGGAGAAGATCCATTCCCAGCTTTTCAACAAGCTTCTTTCCAACCAGGGCAAATCAACGGAGACTTACCCTTATTACGTCTGTCCTTATTGCGGGAATACGGTGGAAAAGGAGCCACCAGCGACGTGCCCAGTATGCGGCGGTGAAGGGAAGTGGTTCAAGAGGATTGACTGAGCTCAGCTGAAATAAAAAATCACGACCGATGTGGAGGTTCTCCTCACCTCCGGCTATCGTTAAAAAACGTCGTTTGCGTAGAGAGCGGCGACGCCCGTAAAGCCGCCACCGTGACGAAGCTCGGGAGCTTCACGACCGACAGTTAGCGTCCATACTCGACCGTATACTCTCTTGATTTTGCTTAATGCGTTGCGTACGTCATGAGCGGTGGACAACATTTAGCCATCGGCAGTGAGTTCTGCTCGTAAAGTGTTGAGCAGGGTCACAATAGGCGACCCCTCAGAGCATCCATAAACAGGGGCTTATCTTACGCGGCACCCCAAACGACAAAGAGCCCGCCTAGAAAGGGGGGGTAAATGTTATACTTCCCCCTCATTTCATAAATGCAAGCTTATGTTCAACAAACGTGTGTGTCGTCGTAACCCCTTGAATGAGCCTTATTTCATCAACCGCACGGTTCAATTCGGAAAGTTCGTTCACTTCGATGATGATGATATAATCAAACTCTCCAAAAACATGCACAACGCTTGTTACTCCGCTAATCTTTACGAGTTCCTGCCACACTTCGTATTCTGTGCCACGAACAACATTTACCATGGTGAAACCAATTCCCATTGATTAAGCCCCCTTTGTAATTATCACAAAACACAATTATATCTACCTTTTTCCAATGTTTTCACCCATATAAAGAGCGTAGTTTCTGAAGTATCTGAAACTATGAAAAAGCCCTATTTTTAATTTGTTCAAGCCCTAAAAAAGGGACTGTTTGGGTTATTTACCCCCCCAAAAAAGGATTTTTGCACGTGCACTGCCCTTGCCAAGCGTCTAACGTTTCAAGTTATAATACGTTGTGCTTGTTACGCTCAGCTTTTTTGACCCGGGCTCGGAGTAGGGAATATGTCACCTTTTTAGAAAGAGGGGAGATGAAACGGCCCATTTTTCAAAAAACACGCCCAAAGACACCGCTTCAATACGACAACAAGGGTAGTCTCCAGTTACGCATGTCGGATGTAAACAACTACGTTTAGGCTCGCTTGCTTGCCGTGACGCACACTCTGTGTCACGCTGGGTTACATAGTGACGTGTCGTCGGTGCTAGTGGGAGCAGTGAGGTCATTGCTGTCACAACACCAAAAAAGGGGAGTCAAACAAAATGAACGAACTATTAACTGAAACCGTGCAGGGTACCGTCTGTAAATTCGATCTCCATTCTGAATGCGCCAGTGGAGAGGCTGACGCCGCTGTATGTGCACGATGCGTCGCGGAGTCTGCAGCTGAGATCGTTAGAATACAATTATAGTGCAAGGGGGTGAGGGTCAGGCATCGGCCCCTTCTTCGTTCTTTTTTTCTAGTTTATAGCCTTCCAAGACTTCAGGTTTGTCTGCCAAAGGGGGGCGATTCATTCAATTTTTCAAGGCGATAGAAAGGTAACTTTTAAGCAAACAGCGCGCTATGTTACGGTTCTGGATATGGCAAAAGAGTCTATTTTATTCAGTGACGAACACCGTGATGCACAACTTGCTATTGTCGTAATATTTGGGATATTTGGCCTATTTTACCAACCCCTTCTTGTGGTGTGCGGTGCGGTTATTATGGCAGTGCCGTTTATCGTCACATGGGCATTGGATAGGTAGCGAAACTGGTAATATGCGCTCGGGCTAGGGATGGTTTCTTCTAAAATAGCATCAGAACGCCTGTTAGCGATTTAGAGTCTATAATCGCTTTGTAACAAAAACAGGAAGGATATCGTTGTTGATTGTTTCAATTCAAGTCGTTATACGTTTGATTGGGGTATCTATTGGAGTTCCCTGCAAAAAAAGGAAAAGCAGAGGGTTCACCCTCATGCCTTCACGACGATTGTGTGCGCTACGCGATCCCCAAGCCGTTGCTTCTTGTCTGAAGTCCATATTAGGATGGCGCCAAGCAGGTAAGGAATGAAGTACGGTATGAGGTCAATGACCCGTAGGACGTTACGCACGACTGCGGCCGTATAATCGATCTTCGTCCCGTCCTCCCGAACGACTTTGATCTTGACTGCCATCTTGCCGACTGTTTGGCCGTAATTACCTTCGAGAACAATAAAGTACAGCAAAAAGATCAGCAGCGATACCCATCCAGAAAATTGGGATTTAATCAGGATCCCAAGGAGACCTGCTATAACAGAGATGATTATG
>PMYA01000086.1:0-10619 GCA_003170935.1 Methanobacteriota archaeon | reverse complement strand
GTGGCTGTGATTCGACTTCAACATGTAACTGAGCACCACACTGTTCGCAGTACTTAGCGTCAGGTAACGCGGGCGCCGCATTGTTGACATTTGGTTTCGTCTATGGTTTTCACCTCCGTTTCTTTTTTATATAGAAGAAATACGTAGGGTTGTAGTTATTTCTTTGCCGTATTGAAGCGGTTCATGTTCGTTATCTCTGGAAAATAAGCCGGATCTGACCACTTAGCAGCATTTGCCCCAAATAGGCACTAAAAGTACTTAGAAGGACTTAAAGACAGATGGGACTAGCATCTCATGCAACCTAATATTGGCTCCAACAGCAGCTCCTGATCGAGTCGAGTGGTTACCATACGCATCCGCTGCCTGTGGACGTTTACGATGTGTATATGCAGTATTGGGCAGAAGTGAGGTTGATACGGAAGCCTAATATACTTGCGTAGGTCAGCAGGATGGGTCAGGCATTATGGGTCACTAATCAGAGAGACGTCCATACGCTCTTACAGGCACAGTTTTGCTATTAACAGCATGCGGCACGGGACAAACATAATGCATTTAAAGCAAATGTTGGGTATCAAACATCAATAAGACGGCAATTTATCTAAGGCTCTATCTTTAAGATATGCAGGAAGTGAGGATAAACAGGCGCAGTCGACCTTAGTTTTTTATATCGGTAATCCGAATGACGATTCATCAACCAGAAATTGAGAATTCAAGATACGTGATTGAGGGATAAGGACATGGCAAAAAACACTTCACAGGGAGACAGAACCAAAGTATTGTTGAACACGAGCATGGGTGACATCACCCTGGAGCTTTTTGATGATATGCCCATTACCGCGGGAAACTTCCGAAAGCTGGTGGAAGAGGGATTCTACAACGGCACCATCTTCCACCGGATCATCGATGGCTTCATGATCCAGGGCGGGGACCCCACGGGCACTGGCCGGGGTGGACCCGGTTACGCTATCAAGGATGAGTTCACTGATCGCAACCGCAACGATCGGGGAACCGTTGCTATGGCCAACGCCGGCCCGAACACGGGCGGCAGCCAGTTCTTCATTAACCTGGTAAACAACAACTACTTGGATAAAGCTCATCCAGTCTTTGGTAAGGTTATTGAGGGAATGGACGTGGTGAAAAAGATGGGCAAAGTGAAGACTGGCGCTATGGACCGTCCGGCGAAAGAGGTTAAAATAGTAGGCGCGAAGATCGTAGATTAAATTTATTGGGCTAGAAATAGAGCGTAAATTTTTGGCTTGATAATTATCTAGTACTGCCGCTCAGGCTGGAATACAAGCACGACAAATCAAGGATATCGCTACATTTGTTGCAAAGCGTACTATTGTCGTGCCGTAGCAAAATGAGAGCTTCGTTCCGCTGTTTGGGCAGAAGTAAGCTAGGTCGCGGGGTCGAATCGATCTCCTTAGGGAACGGCAGAAACGCTTGCACGAGGAGGAATAAAAGCGTGACCTTTCAGATATCCCAACGGCGAAGTTGATGGGGCTTGATCTCAGACAAGTGAGCAGCTTAAAAAGGAGATGCGAAGCTTATCCGTTCAGCGTTCGTATGGAGCTTTCGGCGATTCCTTCCAAGCGCATGAGAGCATAGATAGTTCGACGACTGCGCCCTCAGAGCTTGATGAAGGGCAAGGCGCCTCTGGGCTTTTAGCGGCGTTTGCTCACGGGGATATCCGCGGTATAGTGAATGCGGTCCTCGCTGAACAAACTGTTTTAAAAAAGGCGCTGTTCGATATCGCAAACGACGCTGCGAGCGAGAGCGTGCAGATAGCCGCCATTAAGTCCATAGATGCCATGAACGGGAAGATGCTGACTATACTCAAATCGACCGGGGTCCTTCCAAAGGCCTCTGACGAAAATCAGATAGATAAGGTTGTAGCAGGATGGGCGGAGCGCGATGGGCGCGAATTGATGTACGAGTGCATGGAAGCAGACAGCAAACCTCGCAGTTGATCACTAAGGCTTTTGAGGCAGCTCACTTTGGCGACTTCGAAACCGCAAAGCAACTGTTTGCTGAGGCTGAAGATCGATTTGACCAATGGGCGAAAAAGAAGATGCACGAAGAGCTTTCAGAGTTAATGCATGCAGGAACTGAAACGGGTCCTTTAACGTCGCAAGGCCAGCGGCAAAGTAAGTGTAATGGAAGTGTTAAGAGTTCTTTGCTCTATGAAACATCTTAGAAGCTGGTTTTTTAACGTAGAAAATGTACCTTTTAAAGAGGTTTTCTCTTCTCTCAGGAACACAGCGTTAGGAGTTGCATTATGACAAAGGTTATTGCTATCAACGGAAGCGCACGGAAGGACGGGAACACTGCTATCCTGATTCGACACATGCTCGAGGAACTCGAAAACGAAGGCATTGAGACCGAACTGGTCCAGCTTGCCGGCAAAACGATTCGGGGCTGCACAGCGTGCATGAAATGCTTTGAAAACAGAGACCGGCGGTGCGTCTTCGACGACGATATAGTCAACGAATACATCGAGAAGATGGCCGCGGCTGACGGGATCATACTGGGTTCTCCGGTGTATTTCTCCGATGTGACGGCGGAGATGAAGGCGCTCGTCGATCGGGCAGGGTTCGTGTCCTTCGCAAACGACGGGCTCTTCACGCGCAAGGTGGGGTCTGCCGTCGTCGCGCAGCGGCGGACGGGCGCAACTCACTCACTCGATACGCTGTATCACTTCCTGTTCAGCCAGGACATCATCATTCCTGGTCGTCCGACGGTCGGTGTCGGGAGGGAGGTCGGCGATGTGGACACTGACGACGAAGGTATCGCCGCAGCAAAGAATGCGGGCAGAAATATGGCGTGGGTTCTCAAAGCTGTAACAGCGATGAGTGGCACTCACTCGCTTAAATAAGCGGGTTCGCCAAGATGCTTTCGTCGAAGATGGAAAGCGAGATGCGGTCAGAAAATGCCTCTAAAAACGCTAAATCCTCCGTCTATATCAGGCGGAGGTCACTAAGATGCCAACATATTTTGTTGGTTCGAGCTGTACGATCTGGAAAGTCTTTCTCTATTTAAATCGAAGCACTCCCTAGTGCGAGTGCTGAAAGCGCGAGCTGCGTGACGACAGCTGAACGACACGCTCCCACGTAGGCCGCATTTCCTCGAGGCCTTCGTTGTAGCGGTTAGAGGCCGAGCCGTAAGCCCGTTTGGTGTATCGTTTTGCTGCGTAGTAGATAACAAGGAGATCCCGGAGTCCCGCCATTTAAGTAGTCACTCCCCTCCAATCATTTACGCTGCTGATTTTGGTAAGGAAATAAGCCTGCCCGTCGCAAATCGGCTGACGCGCAAACCCGTTTTTTGGTCAACTGCATCATCTCATTTTCTTGCGACGCGAGGCGCACTCTCTTGACCTTTTTGAGCCTCCCTAAACAACCGTAATCGTTCCCGTCATATACGTGTGGATGGAGCAGTGGTACGGATACGTCCCGGTGTTGTTGAACTGAAATGTGTAAGCATCGCCCTTGTTGAGGGTTGGGGATGTAAAGGCCTGCGTATCTGAGACTATCGTGTGCTGGACCGAATCATCATTTCTCCATGTCACGTTCGCCCCTTTTTGGATAGAAATCGCCGATGGATTAAAGGCGTAGTTCTGAATCGAAACGTTATTTTGACTTGCGGTGCTCGTCACCGGGCCCGGACTCGGATTCGACGATGATGTGCATCCGGCAACCACTACCATTGCAGCCACTAGAGCAAAGGCCACCAAGATGGGGTATTTTTTCATTTTTCCTTCTCCAACAGAGATTTCTTTGTACAAACTTTCGAGTGCTCTGTCATTTATTGCTCGTTTTATTTAAGTTTGCCCGCGGAATCATCGTTAGTCTACACTACCGCTCTTAATTTCAGTTCAGAGGCGAGAAAGCTATTTAAGTGGTGTTTGCATCGTAGGAGGGGCAAACATGAATATTGCGCTCTTCCTAGTCAGCATTCTCCTCGTCTTCATCGGCTGTGACCTCTTCATAAACGGCATAGAGTGGATCGGTCACAAATTTAAGCTCTCGGAGAGTGTAGTGGGAAGCATACTGGCTGCAATCGGCACGGCCCTTCCGGAGACGATTATACCCATCATCGCCATTTTTTTCATAGGCGGCGGGGGCGGGCACGCCGCAGGATTGGGCGCAATTCTCGGCGCTCCTTTTATGCTAAGCACCTTAGCGATGTTTGTGACCGGCGTAGCAATCCTCCTCTTTCGTAAGCGGCGGGAGCAGGGCACCTCACTTATCCTCAGAGGGTCTGCGAAGAGGCTTGACCTCAGCTTCTTCCTTCTAGTCTTTCTCATGGCGATGGCGCTGACCCTCGTCCCGAATGCCAGCGTGCGGTCAGCGGCCGCTCCTTTGTTCATCGTCGTTTACGTCGTATACCTCGTGATCGTCGTCAGGTTTGAAGACCCGTACCGTGAAGCGGATATCGGACCGCTCAAACTTAGCTCACTCGTTGCGCGCGCGAGACGTCACGGGACAGCGACTGACCCCTCATTACGGGGAACGACGCTCCAAACCATCTTCGCGCTCGTGTTGATACTTATCGGCGCCGAAATCTTCGTCGGGGAAATCATTGACCTCTCAGCGAGTTTGGGTATCAATGCGACCGTGCTTGCGCTTATAATCGCGCCGTTTGCTACGGAGCTTCCTGAAAAAGTTAACAGTGTCCTCTGGGTCCGACAGGGAAAGGATACGCTCGCACTCGGGAATATTACTGGCGCGATGGTCTTTCAGACGTGTATCCCGGTTGCCTTCGGCATTGCCTTTACGCCGTGGGTGTTAGGGAACCTTGAACTTGTGAGTGTGCTGCTGACGTTCATCGCGAGCCTAACACTCTACATTCAAGCGACGCGGGAACGGCTTAGCGCCGGATCGCTTGTCTTCAATGGCATCTTCTACTTCATTTTTGTCGCATTCGTATGGATACTCCTCTAAACTGCGCGTCTCGCTGGGTTCTTTCCATGCTTTGTACTAGCTCTGCGAGGGAAACGCAACGCTTTCATAGGGAGAGATAAGAATAGAGGGGGGGTTATATGGCGATTGATATACGGACGCTAGCTATAGTAGATCTCCTCGTTCAGCTCGCTCTTATCGGCTTCGTCTTTGGTGCGGTTTACCTTGCGCGCAGGGGGAGAGTCATTCGACATTGCACCATTGTACGAGGTGCCATCATCGCCCAAATCATTTCGATACTAGCGATAATGCTGCCCTCGCTGCTCGGATACGTCGAAAACGTTCCGCCGATTCCCTTCCTGTACCCCGAGCTCCTCACGCATCACATTTTGGGGCTTGTGCTGATCGGAATCTTTGTATATATCAACCTCGAAGTCGGGCGCGTGGTCCGCCCCCTTGTCAAACGCAAAAGCGTGATGCGCCTTGCTCTTGGTATATGGCTTGTCGCCCTCGCCCTAGGCATTAATATTTTTCTCACCATCTACTACGCCTAACGCGTACGATCTCGAATGCAGTTCGACCCCAATTCTGAGCTAGAGCTTAATGAGGACCCGATGCTTGACGAAAGCGTCCCTTCTTTGACGCGCACGCAGCTATCGCAGCGCTTATCACTTTCGATTGGCGCGCCTGTTAGCGACGGCCCTTATCCAACGAGCAAGATACAGAAAGGACCAGTGCTGGTGTGCGGATCTACTGATTTGTCCGGAGAGGGCGTTGGGTTGGGAGTGCCCATAGCGAAGTTCGCGCATCGTGTCTTTTTCCCTGGAAAAGCGCACATCACCGAGCGACTAACGGACGATCAACGACGCACGTGGATAGTTGACTACAGGCTCAACCTCGAAGAGCGCTTGACACTGAAAAGTGGCAGGATGATACAGAACGAGAACTTCTACGCACTTAAGGAGTGGTTTGCGGGCCCCCACAAAATAATGACGTTTCCGCCGGCGTCGACGATCTTTTTCGTAAAGTCGTCGACAGACGCCACGCTGATCGTGTTCGCCGTCACCTGCTCAGGCATCCTGCGCGGCATTATCGCGCCGTTGATTCCGGGTTCGTCGTCAGGCCCCGTGGTGACAAGCCAATAATCCATGGGCGCTTCCCACTTTGTGATGGTCCAGCCAAACACCTTCTCGTAAAACGCTATCGCCCGCTTTGGATCGTCGGCAGGCAGCTCAAAATACATTACTCTTCCTTGTGGCATTATTATCCTCCGCAAGGTTTTTTGCAAGTCTTAGTAGCGTCGGTACTTACACACATTGGCCGGGAACCGTGTGCGAGATGCTTTTATGCCGCGGAAAGCACGGTATAAGTTTGTGGTGCGGTGAAGTGTTCGATATGTAGCTGTCAAAGAACCTTCCGTTCGGTGTATTAACCGACTGAAGCTCCGCGGTAAGGTATCGGCGTTTCGTGTGCAACGATCTGCTTAAAGAAATTTGCAACCGCCGATGGCGCTTCAAAGTTCGATTGCAGGGCCGCCTCGTAGGGTAGAACGCGAAAAAGAAGAGGAACGGTTAAGCTAACATGTGTGCTGCTTGCATAAGCGTATGCAATTTCGACTGGTAGTTATCGGACTCCTCGCGTTGGTTATAATCGGGTTCGTAGTTGTTGTTGCAGGTTCAGTTGTCGCAGGTGTAGATATGGCGATATACCCGGCGTGGATGTGGATCCTTTCCCCCGTCGTCACCATTTTCCTTACTGTCATTATCGCAGCGCTGCTGATAGGATGGCAGGATTCCTATTATGACGAGTACGCACCTGAAGAAGAACGCTACTATCGAGACCGCCGCCGCTAAGTCTTTGTTGCAGCTGCATACTATGCTGTAAGGAAAAAAAATGAGCACAATTAAAACCGAAGACGGTACGCAGATCTACTACAAGGATTAGGGCAACGGACAGCCTATTGTATTTAGCCACGGTTGGCCCCTCAGTGCAGATGCTTGGGATGCCCAGATGCTGTTTCTAGCGCAAAACGGCTATCGCGTGATTGCCCACGACCGCCGCAGTCACGGTCGTTCGGAACAAACGTGGAACGGCAACACGATGGATCAATATGCGGACGATCTTGCCGATCTTATCAATGCCCTAGACCTGCACGAGATCATGATGGTTGGCCACTCAACAGGAGGTGGTGAAGTCGCTCGCTATATCGGGCGGCATGGCGCATCACGCGTTGCTAAGGCAGTGCTTATCGGGGCGGTTACGCCATTGATGCTCAAAACTACAGATAATGCCGATGGCTTACCGCTCGCTGTGTTTGACGACATGCGCAGACACGTGTTTGATAACCGCGCACAGTTTTTCCAGGACTTTACGCTGGCCTTCTACGGTTATAACCGACCTGGTGCCAAAATATCTGAAGGTGTGTGCGAATCCTTCTGGCGACAAGGAATGTTGGCGGGCATCGCTGGCGTGTATGAGTGCATCAAGCAATTTTCCGAGATTGACTTTACCGAGGATTTGAAAAAGATGGTAGTCCCGACGTTAGTCGTGCACGGCGACGATGACCAGATAGTCCCAATACAACTCTCAGCGCTTCGTACTGTCGAAATCGCGCCGCGGGCGACATTAAAGGTCTACGCAGGGGCACCACACGGCCTGCCTACTATCTGCCAAGATCAGTTGAACACAGACTTACTGGCGTTCATTAAAAGCTGAGTAATAATTCGACTGATACTGGAAGGTTGTAAGGTGCCTAGGCTGCTCGATTTACTCATCGCCTATTACGTGGAAAAACAAGCCACCAAACGAGCATACGGTATGGTATACTGCCGCTATAATGATGGTTGGTTGCGGAGCAACATACACGCAAATAAGGTTTCATTATACGAGAGCTCCATGAAAGTATCGATTTATCGCTTGATCCGCACACAAATCTTTCATCTATTGAACTCCAAAGGAGAAGACTAAAGTCACGCAACACGTTCGATAGGAAAATATAGGCGTGCTGCAGCAAAGAGAGCATGCTTTCGTGAAATGGCGATGCAAATGAAAACTAAAACCCTTCGTCAATCGGTTTTGCTTAAAGCAACTCCTCACGAGGTCTATGAGGCCCTGTTGGATTCCAAGAAGCACGCTGAGTTTACGCATTCGCCGGCGGTTATACGTGGAGAAGTCGGAGCGGAGTTTAGTGCCTTCGATGGCTGGGCCTCTGGAACAACCCTCGAACTAATCCCGGACAAGAAAATCGTGCAAAAATGGCGGGCCGCTGAGTGGCCCGAAGGTCACTATTCTATGGTAACGTTCGAGCTGCGGGCCCAAGGCCAAGAGACCAGATTAGATTTCACCCAGAGCGATATCCCTGAAGATCTTTATGCAGAGCTCGAAACTGGGTGGGTCGAATACTATTGGGACAACTTAGTGGCTTATTTTGGCTAATCGCTTCTTTAAAAAGGTAAAACCATCGTTCACCAGAGAGAAGCACAATTGTCCGTTAAGAGAAAGCGCCAGCTGGATTAGATGCGTTCTCCAGCACTTGTTGTGTAATATCCCAATACTCGACAATCTTGTCATCACTGAAACGGAAAAGATGGACTTGCCTCAGCCCTCCGTTGTTGGGATTGGAGCTTGAGAGTTGCGTATGCACTGCAACGAGGTCTCCATCAGCAAGCACATTCCTGACGATAAGCTTAAAGTCAGCCGGGGACCCTTTTCTGATTCCTTCCGCTCCTTTTTTCTGCACGGCAATCATAGCATCGACCAATGCGTCTATGCCACCAATGACGTATGGATTGTGGGTCTTACAGTCAGGGGTGAAGAAACGCAGTCCCTCTTTTGGCCTTCCTAAACCAATCAAGTTGAGGAATTCGACTGCAATGTCCTTGTGGATCTTATTCACACTTTTTTCAGGAGCCTCAGAACGCTTTGAACTATCCATTTTTTTCACCAAAAAGCGGATTTTTTTAGCCATTCCCGCTATTTAACAACACTTAACGCCCAGATGCGTCGCCACGATCCGCTTTGTTAGTTTAGGCTTTTATGGCATGCTAAGTGGAATGAAGCCAAAGAGGATCGCTAAGACTAGCAGGATGATTAGGAAAAACGCTACAATCGCGGTCCTGATCGCGTCCATTTAACCTCCCTTGTGACTGTCAGCGCTATTAATCTTGGTCTTTTTGATTACCTCGACCCAAGCAAATGTTTAGCCATAATTGTATGCAAGCGTGCCGTTTTAGGATTTGTGGTGCATAACAGTATCCAAAATAGACTTAAAAAGGAGGTGAAAAACGTGGATGTGGAATAAGAAAAATGTGATCTGTGTGGCACTCACGCCTCCCCTGGCGCTGCGTACTGCGTGGCCTGTGGCGAGGCATTGAAGCGTAAAACGGCGTCGATCGAACAGAAGTCACAAGCCCCCCCTACAAAAGTGGTGACGGTCACGTTGACCGAGATCATGTTTGAGAAAATCAAAAAAATGAGGAGGAGCGTCTCTATAAGCGATTACATAACCGAGCTGGTTGCTGAGCATCTCAAGAAGCAGAAGAAGATCCCACCGGAGGTCTTTGACATGGCAGAAATCAGTTAGATTATGTGTCCTCTCCCTTGCTTGGTAGTTTCACTTTCTTTCTACTATTGTAGTAAGGGGATGACTAATCCAATGATTAGGCACATTACGCCAATAAATACAAAAGGTACCCCCCATGCCCAGTGAGTTGATAATACTGCGGATAATGCTATCGCTGTAATAATCACACCAGCAATTAGGAAAACTATTCCGGCTAGCGAAACCAACGCCTTTTTTACCTCCTTGTTTAGTTGACAAAAGACTGAACAAATAAGGAGACGCTGGAGTGGCTTAAATCTTATCCTGCGGCAGCCCCCTGGATGCATTGAGAGAGCCGCCCGCGTTTGGTACTTCGTTGCTGGCTCCGAAAGGACTAAAAAGCGGCGACGTCGCGATTAAGCAAGAAGATTCGAGCTTAAGATAACTGATGTCGGATACCTTACCTTTGGCGCCGAGGGCACATCCAAAGATGACCTGATCATGGCGCCCGCTTACATCTTATGGTTCGGTGAGCGTAACACCAACCGACGGCGCGTAAGGTGGTTTTAAGCCAACACCCCCATCTTGCGATGTTCTCGAGTTCGTTGTGTGGTGTGCTTCTTGGGGGGTGTCACATCGCTAACGCGTCAAACGTGCGTATATCTTCACCGAAGANNGTTATCCAAAGATCTGTTGTTGGCGCCCAGGGCTTCCGTGTAATTCACAATGTAATTCGTTAAGCTGTAGTTACCGTTGCTCAGATTCATCATAAATGAGGTGTCCATCACCAGGTAATCTGTCACGTTAATGTCCTTGATCGTGACGTTGTAAACGAACCACTTGTAGCCGTCGCTCGGCGTTGCGTTGAGCGGCCCAATGCTTTCCGGCGACCCGACGTAACTCACGGAGATATCGACCCCCTGACGTGAAGTGGACGCGTTCCCAGTAACGGACGTGCTCAACGCGCTGGAAGTCGCTTGTGCGCTCGGCGATGGCGAGTTATTCGACGACGTGCAGCCTGCCANNCGATAGCGTAGCAACAAGAATGAGCACGACAATAGCTACGAATTTTTTTATCATACGTTTCGCCTTCATTGACTTGAAGTTTAAACACGTAAAACTCAACTTTTACGCTTAAATGTTACTATATCCCTTTTTTGATCAAAACCAAAATAATAGTC
>PMYA01000122.1 GCA_003170935.1 Methanobacteriota archaeon | reverse complement strand
CTATTATTTAAAAATCTAGTTGAGCAGTAAGCTATTATTATGAAAAGCGGCGTGAGCAGGAAAGTAAATGCAGCGATCTGCGAAATATCGCTTGTTGGGACGGGTGGGTGCGTGCCTAAAAAGTAGTCGGCGAAATCGTTTGCAAGAAACCATACAAGGGCAACGGCGGGTACGCGAAATTTAAGTTGTCGTATCAACAGTAGCGGAAGGATAAATTCAGCGGCCATTGCAATATGCATGAGAACAAGCACTGTGTACAGGCTGCTGTCGATAGAAAAATAGAACGCGCTGAACCCCAAAACGACAACTACAGTCCACGTACCATATTTTGCCAATCCGACGGCTGTAATGAAGTTGATTAGATCGGAGCTACGCTTTGTGCTCGCATATACGGCGAGAACAACGGCAACTAACATCGTATACAATGGGCAGTCTGGTATGAATACCCAAGCAAAGGGGCTCGCAGATACGAGCTGATCCCAGTAGTAGAATAGGCCGACTACCGAACCGGCAATGTTGATTACAATAATCGCAATCATAAGTGGAGTGTTTTCCACTAAGCTACGAAGTCTCACGTCCCGGATTCACTCCTGATCTCTCTAGCGGGCACCCCACCGACAAGGGCGTCTCTTGCAACGTCCGCGTTGACAAGCGAGCAGGCCGAGACCGTCGCACCACTTTCAATGACAACTCCGGCCAGCACTGTTGTATGTGCCCCTATCAAAACATTTTTGCCGATGCTCACCGGACCCTTTTTCCATTTATCTACTAAGAACTCGTGACAAAGCAGAGTAGAGTGGTATCCAATGACGGAATTGTCCCCGATTTCTATTAATTCAGGAAAAAAGATGTCAAAAGTGACTTCTAAACCGATTGCAACATTCTTGCCAACTTTAACGCCTAATGAACGATAGAGCGCGTTTTTTATCTTCAGTGAAGGCAAGAAGCCAGATATGCGTATTACCAAGTAGTTCAGGGCCACTCTCAGGGGGTTTCTGATTTTTGACCAACCCCACATCGAATTGCGTCCATATGCCGCGTACTCTGTCAATCGACGCACGGAATATTGAAAGCATAGCTCTTGATTTATAGTTTTACCAAAACATTTAATTTCAATGGAAAGAGGATTCTGACTGTGATTTTTGCTATTAGCTGGATGATGAACTGCGACGTTTAAAAGTGAAGAGGCTTACCATGTTTGGATCTTCGGGAATTCGCGGGGTGGCAAATAAAGACCTCAACTCAGAGTTAGCGGTCAGTGTTGGACTTGCGGTCGGATCGAGATGTAGGTCTGCCGTTATAGGCAGAGATCCTCGAATAGCAAGCGAGATGATCGAATTTGGCCTTATTTCAGGATTAACCGCCTGTGAGTGCGACGTTACACGAATTGGCCTCGCGTCGACGCCGACGCTCTCATACGCAGCACGCAATTACGATTGTGGTATCATGGTGACGGCGTCGCACAACCCACCTGAATACGTTGGAATCAAATTGTGGAATGCCGATGGCACGTCGTTCAATAGCGAGCAGCAAAGAGACATTGAATCATCAATCACTGAAGCACAGTCGCGTCCTACGTACGCGGGAAATCGGGCTAACTGGGACGCAATCGGGAAAATCGCATCTTACGACAACGCGATCAACGATCATAAGAGGGAACTACTGACGCATTTTAACCAGGTAAGCTGTCGCGTCGTCGTTGACTGCGGCTCAGGGGCAGGCGCAACCATCACACCATATGTGCTCAGAGAAATGGGTTGTGAAGTTATCACTCTGAATGCGCAGCTCGATGGGTTTTTTCCTGCAAGAAATCCTGAACCCACCGAGAGCAACTTGAGCCTCCTCATAGAAGCTGTGCGAAGTTTTCATGCTGATATCGGCATAGCGCATGACGGTGATGCTGATCGTATGATGGCGGTAGACCGCGGTGGCAAGTACATAACCGGTGACGAGATGCTCACTTTGTTCGGGGTACACGAGGCGAAAAAGATGGCAGTTTGTCCCGTTGATGTCTCACGTGTGGTTGATGATGTACTCTCCTGCCCTGTCCGTCGAACGCGTATAGGTGACGTTTATGTCTCCGAAGAAGTTAAGCGTTCGGGAGCGGACTTCGGAGGTGAAAGCAGCGGCAGCTGGATTTTTCCCAACGTTTCTTATTGTCCAGATGGCATCTATGCAGCGGCGAGAATTGTTTCAATTTCAGCCGAACAATCGATCTCTGAACTCATCGCACAGTTTCCAAAGTATCACATTTTGCGGGGATCCTGCAAGCACGAACGTGACAAAGATCCAATGGTTGCGATTGCTCAAGAACTACACTCGCTTAACTACGTCGAGATGACGACGATAGACGGCGTGAGGCTTGATTTTGAGGAAGGCTGGATCTTGGTGAGAAAATCTGGAACAGAGCCAAAGCTAAGGATAACTGCTGAATCGCAAGACTTGGCTACCGCAAAAGAGCTCTACACAACCGCTCTTAGCATTGTAAAGAGGCACCTGTAATGTTAGCGGTCATACTCGGCGCGGGCGAAGGGACACGGATGAGGCCGCTCACTTACACCCGTCCGAAAGTCATGCTGCCGGTGCTAGGGATCCCCATAATTGAACACATCGTGAACTCGTGCGTCGAGGCACGCCTTAAGCGAGTGATAATCGTTACGGGGTACAAAGAGGATGTTATTCGCTCTCATTTCGATGAAGTGCAGCACGGAGCTCAAATTGAGTACGTAACGCAAGACAAACAGTGCGGGACGGCGGACGCAATTAACCAGGTTAAAGACCTCGTTGATGAGCGCTTTCTTGCTCTCAATGGCGACAGTCTGATAAGTCCTCTTACTTTAAAATCGCTGGCTGAGACCCGGCAAGATTTAGCAGTTGTTATCGCAGCTAAGAGTGTAAAAGAGCCCACTAACTATGGCATAATCGATGTAGCCGGCGATGCTGTTTTAAAAATAGCGGAAAAACCTGATCGACCTGTTTCAGATTTGGCAAACTTAGGCATGTACGTTTTTACGCCGATGATATTCGACGCTATTGCTCGGATCCCTAAGTCGGTAAGAGGCGAGTACGAGATTACAGACGCGATACAGTTGTTGATTGACCAAGGTGATAAAGTAGGGTATCTTAACGTCAAGGAAGAGTGGATAGACGTTGGGAGGCCTTGGGATCTGTTGTTTGCAAATAAGCTCCTCTTCCAAAATCTTAAATGCGAAAACGAAGGTATCGTCGAGCCCTTTGCTACTATTGAAGGCAACGTGAAAATAGGACGCGGTTCAATTGTCAGAAATGGCGCGTATATAATGGGCCCGGCAATAATAGGAGAACGCTGCGAGATAGGGCCAAACTGTTGTATTCGTCCTAATACGTGTATCGGAAACGGAGTCAAGATCGGCAACGCTGTTGAAGTAAAAAACTGCATAATTATGGACGACAGTCGAATTGGGCACCTATCCTACGTTGGCGATAGCATCATCGGACAGCGATGTAATTTCGGTGCAGGGACATTGGTAGCTAACCTCCGTTTTGACGAAAAGCCCATTAAGGTCGCTGGAGTGCACACGGGACGACGAAAACTTGGCGTCATTATGGGCGACGACGTACACACCGGCATAAATAGCATGTTAAATGTCGGAACGTCGATAGGCCCCGGATCGATTGTCGGCGTTGGCGCACTAGCTGCCGGAGTATATCCGCCAGGTTCGCACATCGAAGGGAAAGGAGCCACGAACTGATAATGCGTTCTACTCACTTTTAGATGATAAGTTATTTAGCCGATGGCGCTTTTTAGCTCAAAGGAGACGAGCTATGCGGATTGCTGTTTTTGTTGGAACGCGAGCGGAGCTAATAGGGATGGCTTCTTTTCTCAAGGAAATTGACAAGAACGATGAGGCTGAACTCATTTTCGCTCATACCGGGCAGCACTTTGACCCCGAGATGTATGAAGATCTGCTAATCGATTTGGGTCTTAGAGAGCCCGATTACAGCCTCTCGCTTGGGAATATGAGTTATAATAAGCAGATCTCCGCAATGATCAGTCAGATCGACGATATATTAGAAAAAGCACGACCTGATTTCGTATTCGTTCAAGGCAATGTCATCTCTTCGTTTAGCGCAGCTATTGCGTCTTCGATGAGATATGTTCCAGTTGGGCATATTGAGTCGGGTTATCGTTCGTTACGCGATGTGCATAGTGATGTAAGAAGAAAGGTAATCGAAATGTGCTCGACGCTTTTTTTTCCCGTATGTAATACGGCCTACCTGAATTTGCTCGAAGAGTGCTATGATCCTGATTACGTCCACTATCTAGGCGATCCTCTGATAGATTCGCTCCTTGATTACAAACCAAGAGCATTAAAGGCGTCCTCTTTTGATGCATATCGCGAAGGCGAAAAGCAGCTTGCTGCATTTGCTGTGAGGTTGCCGTGGAATATTGGAAACCCTGAGGCACTAGGTCGAATCGTGGAAGCTGCAGTCAGTCTCGACGATTACAGCGTCATCGTTCTTCTTCATCCAAACACACGAAACCACCTCATTAAGTTTGGTCTGATGGACAAATTGGAGTTGTGCAATCATATCCATCTAATCAATCCTCTTCCTTACACAGATTTTTTACGACTAATGATAGATTGCGATGTTCTAATCACCGATTCTGGGGGCCCTCAGAAAGAAAGCGCGATTTTGCAAACTCCGTGTATCACACTTTCTGATAGTACCTACTATATTGAGACGATTGAAAATGGATGGAACCGGTTAATAGGCAAGAGTCCCGATGCTCGTGTCTTGACTGACGCCATACGATCGACAACGTCAGGAGAAAAAATAGATGACCCCCTGTACGACGGAAAATCGTCAGAGCGAATTGTAACCAAAGTCGTTCAGCTTTTTGAAGAAGGAAGGCTCACGATCTCCCCACAAGTATCAAAAACAGGTTTTTATACCCACCTAACGTGTTTTTCTGAGGGTTTTATGGGTATGCGAACGCGCTTCGCGTCCCAAGCGGAGGGTACTGTTCAGGCTATGTTCGACGAGACGGGAAACATCACCCTAGACACAACGCGAGCTCAGATAGTGCGCACATTTGGAGCAACTAAGAAGACTTAAGAACCTTGAAAAAAATCACGCTTTAGATGATCGATAGCTATACGCTATTTTTGCTTATAATCTCCATCCTTCTTTCATTTGTAATTGCGTTTGCTACAGCGCCGCCTCTCATCTCGAGAATGAAATCTGCAGGAGTAGCAGGCATCGACGTTCACAAAGTGGCCAAGCCTCATATCTCTGAAATGGGTGGTTATGCAATTTATGCGGGGTTAGCCACGACGTTAATCGTTGCTGCTTTTTTAGGCATTAGCTTAGAGCTGATATTGATCTCACTGCTGGTGGTGACCCTATCAGCAATGGTAGGGACCCTAGATGATGTAATGCACCTCGGTGCTTGGGAAAAGCCCCTCCTCGGTTATCTCGCGGGCATTCCGCTTATATTAGTTGCGGGGAGCGATCCATATCTGTTAGTACCTTTGGTGGGAACCATCTGGCTAGGGCTTGTATGGATTCCTCTTATACCCTTTGCCGTTACCGCTGGAGCTAACGCTGTAAACACCTTTGCCGGATTCAATGGAATGGAGACCGGGTGTGGCGCTATAGTGACTTTTTGTCTGATAATCGTCGGCGGAGTTATGCTGTCGCCGACGAGTAACATAGCGGGGCTAATAATATTGGCGGCGCTACTCGGGGCACTTGTGGGTTTTTTTCCATACAACAGGTACCCTGCCCGCATATTCACAGGCGATATAGGGACGCTCTGTATAGGTAGTGCTATAGCTGTCGGCGCAATAGCGCTAAAAATCGAAGTTTTCGCTGTCATCGCAGTTTTGCCTTATATCATCAACTATGCCATGGTGCTGTTCTCAGTCGGAAAGGTTACAGAAAGTCATCTATTCACAGCCACTCAAGTTAAGGATGATGGATACATGATCCCGTCTAAATCATATTCTGTCCGAAAGAACTTGTCTGATTACATATTAAGCCGAAGATCAATGAAAGAGCCGGAGCTCGTGAAACTAATGTGGCTGTTTTGCGGAATATCCGGCGCTGTTGCCATAATTCTCGCAGTGCTGTCAACTTTGTGAACCGTTAGTCGGGGCTTCAGCAAGAAAAAAGAGGTTACCCCGCCTCAATGCTGGAGGTGCTCAGAATGTCTTTTAAGTTTATTCGGTTGGAAGAGATTATTCTCGCGGAATCAACGATTAATAAAAAAAGCAAAATGCTGCAGTTGACTGTCCGGGCGTCTCGGTCACCCTGCAGCTACAAGAGCTGTTGTGAATTGATATTGACCGCATCGACGGGATAAACATACATCTCCTGTGTCGTTGAGTTAGTGCTGGAGGGCGGATCCATCCACAGGCTCACATACAGCGTACTCGTTGACCCAAATGTGGGTATAAATCCGAGTCTGCTCGACCCGCTACTTTTTGGTATATCTATGGTGACTGGCTTTGTTTCCCTGCCGTTCAACGTGACTGGTTTGTATCTATCTTGCCAGGCGATGTGCAAGCTTATCGGGTCGCTTCCGTGATTAGTTACATACACAACTGCCGAATCGCCTTTTACTTCGACATTGCTAATAGATGCATATTGTGTCGACGTTAAGGCGAGCTTGCTTTGGTCAATTTTGTACACTGTAACGTCGCTGTTTTTGTAGACTTCCGTCATAATTCCGGTATCGGGAACAAAGTCAGGCAGTGGGTATTGCCAAAGATCGCTCGAGTATTTTGCCTTTACACGATCATAAACAAAGTAAGTCATGTTCATTTTTTTCGCAATGAGCAGCTTAGAGGCAGAATCCGTGGACCCGTTCATAAAGGCAGAAAGGTCGGTAAGTTGCGATACCTGATGGGTAACCACATATGAGTTTTCCGAATCGGTGGACAAAACTGCCTGTGCGTTAGTAAAGGTGTTTACGTATTGGAGGAACGTTGGATCCGACAATACTCCGTCTTTTGACGACGTGTGATTGTTAAGCCACACCAGCGTATCCTTTTCATTGTTTGTAAGCTTTGGATCTTGAGCATGAGAGGCAAGGGCAGTGGTGGTGGCTATGTGAAAGACGGGGGAGAGTATAGAAATAACCACAAAAATGATAATAAGAATCGAACGTATTGCCCTCTTATCTCCTCTTCGGCGCACGCCTTGAACGCGGGGCTGCGGTTCATATGCCAGTCTGAAAACTAGCATTGAGGCAAGTATGGACAAAGGGAGGACGAGATAAAGTATCGACCGCAGCCCATCTTGATTTCGCAGCGCGTACGGTATCACACGTTGCAAGAGCCATGGCATACTGGGAGCTGCTGTCCCTATTACCCCGATAAGTGTAGGTACCAAGGCCACGAGGAGCCAGCTTGAGACAAGCATGTTACGCAGATTTGTCTCCGGGCGATCCCAAAGCGTCGTTTTATAGACGAGAACGCTTAGAATGGGAATCAGGCCGAGACATGAAATCAAGAAAGCTAATGAAAAAGCTATTTGAGCCGAAAATACAAAAGAAACAGCGATAAATCCTGCTATCGCGACTATCACTAAAATAATGATCAAATTCAACACGTTTTTGGTCGAATGGCCGATAACAGCAAAAAGTCTATCGCGGCGTTTATGTACTGATCTTGTATCGGCGCTCCCGCTAAAGAGCACGCCGACTGCGCCAAGTCCCAACATCGCTGCTGATAACGTTAGGACTTCTGGAATGCTCCAAGGAAGCGTTTGATACTGGTTATACATGGAGAGCCACCATGGGGCGCTTATTATGACCGGAAGCACAATCATAGCACTGATCTGTTTCAAATGCATTCGCGTGCCGAGATTAATCAATACGTACAGTATGATGAATAGGGTGAAAATATAGTAAAACGTTATAGTGGAAAACCGGTGGGTAAATATGAGCGTGGTCACGGTGAGAGCGCCTAACAATGTAAATTTCGAGCTCAGGAGGGACTTTCCCCCGTCATCTTTGATTGTACTATAAAGATAGTACGTCGCGAGGTACATTAGGATAAGTCCAAAGCTTGACGGCACGATATACTGGGGCCCTAATATGGCTGGGTTCGGGCTAAATGTTGCCGAAAAAAATGATGCCAACGCGGCTATTCGCGTATCGCTGGTGATCTTCTTTACGAGTACAAAGGTAGTGAGGATAAACGAGATTAAAATGAAAGTCGAGAATCCCTGCAGTAGCAGGAGTAGATCGGAATTCAAGTTGATGTCAACGCCGCCAAGTATGGCAACTGCACTGAATATAATGGGGAGGCCGGGCGGTTGGCCGTTATACCAGACGTCACCGAGCGCTGCGTTTGGATTGGTGGCGCTAAGAGCGTGGTGCGTTTGGATATATTTTGCGAGCGCGATATATGTTGACGTATCATGGTCGATCAGACCGGTGCCGCCATTCCAATATCCTGCGTAACCTACAGTTATAAGGAGGATAGTGAGGGTCGTCAGCAAAATGCCGACTGATAATTTTTTACCGAGCCTTTTCGTGGAAGTGGGCGCGACCGTATGACTCTGTTGTGCTGATGAGGTCAGTGCGGATGCTGATTTAGAATACCCTTGATTTTGCTCGTATCGCTCTCGCATTAGAAGAAGCCTACCTCGAATGTCGTATAACCAACGTTCCCATTAAATCGCTATGTCCGCGTCACTTATAGTTTTTGGTGTTAAATATCTGTAACGCGAAGCTTGAACCAGCTCAACAGCAAGATGGTATATACAATCTCGTTTGCAACCATCCCGGTAGCGATTGCGAGCATACCGCCTATGTATGGAGTGAGTGCAAACATAACAGACAAAAACGTTAAAGTCCCAAATGCGATTCCCCAGCCGACTATCTTCGCGCCCTCACACGCTGTTACTAATTTGTCCCATATCCTGTTATAGACGAAGAGCCCTGCATAAGTTGCGAGAACAAGCAAAAGCGGGAGGATTAATGTGACTCTAAAAATTTTTAGGAAGAACCAGCCACTTATTAACGATACAACAAACGCCGAGATAAAAATTGGGATGCCACCATAGGCAAGATATCTCCCAACGGTAGGTCGTAAGCTCTGGTCAATTGAGCAGAAACGCGGATAAAGGGCCATTGTGAGAACAGTTACGAGCGGCACGATCAAAAATATGCTTGATCGATAATGTGCGCCGAAGACTCCGACAGCGTAAGCCGTTGCTATTATGTTTAGATAGAGAAAGCTAATCTGTTGCGCTGAAATACCGAGTACACTATCCGCACCTAGGTATATGCTAAGAGGGATGAGTGACTTAATGCTTGGAATCGAGAAGCGTGCGAAACTGACTGGTACCCGGTAAATGAGGATAAGAGAGCCGAGTAAAGCGCCAACACATATACCAATTAAGCCCAGCGATAAATCACGGAAAATGACGAAAAAGATGAGCGCAACGCTCCAATAAAGAACGTCCGCGACGACAACAAATCTAATCTTATATAGTGCTAGTTTGAATGATTGCGCGACGGTGTATAGTGTGAGAAGAACCGCTATGATATAGCCAAAAACCAACTCATACTGTGTAATTCCTAGTAACGCTAAAGCGCTGTCCGAATACCCGATGATGATTACGGGCACAGACGTTACAACTGTGAGAAAAAAAGCCATGAAAAATGCATTTGTAGGCACATCAGCAATGCGTTCATTTCGTTCGGCTACGAGCTTTACGATGGCTTTGGGAAGACCAAACATCATCACTGCGTTTAAAATGGCAGCTATAGCCAGAATGATGAGATAGGTCCCATAAACTTCGACCCCTAGGTACCGACCAATGAAGAGCTCCTCTGCAAGCGAGATGATTTTTGCTAGCGCATATCCGGCTCCTAGAACAGAGAACCCTCGCAAAATACTCCGGATAAAGTCAAGAGAAAGCAAGTCTCGTGCTTTGTGGAAAGCATCTACAAATCTCGAGACTGTGTTGGCCATATCGGTCAACTATTCAGCCCGCTCTTGTTAAATATACTTCTGTCAGTGCATCTAAAAGATTATTAACGTCCATCTGCTATAATCAACCGGATGACCCAAGAAAGATGCAGGCTGCTTTTTGCAACTTCATTTGATGTTAGATTAGTTGATAGCGTGAATACCGACGGCAGCACGATTCGGCTTCTAAAGGATAGTTTGCTGCCATACGCGAGTATGTGTGACCTTTTTTTGTTTACCGGGGACACTCATAGGTTTGAATTGGCATCAGCAATCGAACATGTTCCCGCAGCGCTTTTTCACAGATTTGGCCTTTGGCATCTTTCCTACACCATTATGAGTGCTTTCAAAATTGCCAAGCGATTGAAGGGAAAGTCCCTTGTAAAAGGCTTTAGCGCTGCGTGTCCAGGCGCAGTCTTGGCAGCTAAACTCAAAGAAAAGCCGTCTGTAGTCTTTTATGAATATAACTGGGCATATCAAGTTACGCATGTGAATAAAGGAAAAGCCTTTGGAACGTTAGCTAGCTTGATCGAAAACTATGTCATCAAAAATGCTGACGTCGTGGTAACACGCAACGCATCTCTCAAAAATGAGCTTCAACTAAGAGGAGCAAGGAGGATAGTTATTATTCCATTGACTTTTGATGAAGACGTTTTTCGTCCTGGAATTGATTTCACAGAGCTTAAAGAAAAATATGGAATTCGGGACGAAAAAATCCTCATGTTTGTTGGGAGATTGCATCCGGTAAAAAGACTTGATCTATTACTAAGGGCAATTCAGCAGCTTGATCAGAAATATAAACTGTTTATCGTTGGTACGGGTACCCTTGAAAATGAACTTAAGGAAATGGCAGAATCTTTAGGGGTTGCTGATCGAGTTCTCTTTACCGGGGCCGTGCCCTACTCTGAAGTGCCGAAGTTTATGAATTTGGCAGATTTGATGGTGATGACGAGTTCAATCGAAGGTCAGCCCAGAGTTCTGATCGAGGCGATGTCTTGTGGAACGCCCGCAGTGGGTACAAACGTGTTTGGAATAAGAGATACGATCGAGGAAGAGGTTACTGGGTACCTTGCGTCTGACGATCCGAGTGACATTGCGGAGAAGATTTCTAAAGCCTTGGAGAACGAAGAGTTACCACACATGTGCAGATCAGTTGCACTAAAAAACTACTCAAATAAGATGTGCATAGCAAAGGAAAAGGCCTTGTTTGAAGAGCTTTTGAGTGGTCACTAGGAATGAGGGTGATGCCCTTCCATCTTTGAGCGTTCGAGATAGCGGCTAATCTCATGGTTCAGCTTGTTGTTCGAGCTCTTGTTCAAACATCTTGGTTAATACTTCTTTCATATTTTCCCGAGGGATAGTGCCAGTGTTTTTGAGTCGACATTTTTCTAAATATTCTTCATAAGTGCAAATGTGCCTTGCAGGGTTACCTGCATATACTGTATTTGGAGGTACGTTCTTGGTGACGACGGATCCAGCCCCGATGATGCTGTTAGGACCGATAGTCACATTGGGCATTATTATTGAGTTCACGCCAATAAAGGAGTTATCGTGGATAGTTATCGGACCAAACTTGGTGCCTTCGAAATCATGATTTTGCTCCAAAACCCACTTCGCACCGTCGTGAGTCATAAAGGTTACTCCATACGTAATTTTACAGTTATTGCCAATAGAGATTAAATACGGCTCGGTGCTTAAATTGCAATAATAGAGTTGACAATTGCTGCCAATCCGCACCCCTAGTCTTCTAGCTAAATAGACTCGCGTATTACCCGTGCTAATTCGGAATAAAAC
>PMYA01000173.1 GCA_003170935.1 Methanobacteriota archaeon | reverse complement strand
GACTAGGAGTAACACTTCCTATAGAGTTTTAATCTACAGTGCTAGAATATATTGGGTCAAGAGTGTGAGGCAATTTTGGTAATCTCTGAGGTCACGGTTTAGTTGACAATATGATTGACTCTCACTGCTTTTCCGGAGCTTAAATACGAGGTGACACACACGTGGCTGAAAAGGTAAAGGTCCAAGAAGACTGGTTAGCAGTTTGTTCTGGATGCGAGATAGCAGTTCTAGATCTGCACGAAGCGCTTCTAGACGTGCTACAAGCAATAGAGTTCGTTCGCATTCCAGTGTTAATGGACATTAAAGACTTCGATCAACATACGACAGTCGGTATTCTGACTGGCGGCATTCGCAATGAAGACAATGAACACGTTGCTAAAAAAGTTCGCGAAACCTCTGACATTATAATTGCACTCGGCAGTTGCGCGGCGTTTGGCGGCATACCAGGTTTGAACAACATCAACGCGATGTCAGACATCAAACAAACAGTTTTGACAACAACGTCCACAGCCCCTGATCAAAAGATCCCGACATCAAGTGAATTGCCAAAGCTCTTTGAGACGCTTAGACCGGTCTCAGACGTTATCAAAGTTGACTATTTTATCCCCGGATGTCCGCCGGATGCGTTCCTCATCGCGGAAGTTCTTACCGCTCTTTTACAGGGAAAAGAACCTCAATTAAGCAATAAAAACGTTTGTGAGGACTGTCCACGAGAGAGGCAGGAGAAGAGGATAGAAGATATCAAGCGGCCAATTGAAGCAAACGGAGAAGGTAATGAGTGTCTGCTTAACCAAGGATTCATGTGCATGGGGCCCGCGACGCGTAGTGGATGCGGCGCACAATGTCCACAAGTCAATGCGCCGTGTACAGGCTGCTACGGAGCAACGGCGTCTTCGTATGAACAGGGCGCGGCGATGCTTAACGTTATTGCTTCAGCATACGGCTTAGACGAGGACTCCTCAGTCGACTTAAATGAGATGGCTAAAGACGTCTATGATCCGATAGGCACCTTCTATCGTTATACGCTGCCTGTTTCACTTATTAAGGGAAAGGTCACCGAAAAGAGGTAATGAATATGGGAAAGAAAATCACTGTCGAGCCCGTATCGAGAGTCGAAGGTCACGCGAAAATTACAGTAAACCTTAACGACGCAGGACAGGTCGATGATGCGCACTTGCACATTGTCGAGATGCGTGGCTTTGAAAAACTCCTGCAAGGGAGACCTATAGAAGACGCCCAGAGAATCGTGACGGCCATTTGCGGTATCTGTCCAGTCAGCCACCACCTGGCCTCAGCGAAAGCGGCCGACAACACCTTTGGCGTTGAGATTCCACGTACCGCTGCGATGCTCCGTGAGCTTATGCACATGGGACAGATGATACACAGCCACACGCTGCACTTCTTTTACCTTGCCGCGCCAGACCTCATATTCACGCCCGATGGCGATCCAAAGAAGCGGAATATCTTTGGTGTGATTGAGGCAAACCCTGAGCTTGCAACACAAGCAGTCCTCAATAGAAAACGCGGCCAAGAGATGATACGGGCCATTGGCGGGAGGGCTGCACCGGTCACCGCAAAGCCTGGCGGACTCACTAAGGGGATCACCGAGGAACAGCGTCAGAAGATGCTCAAGGACGCCGAAGACTCGATTGAGTTTACTAAACTCGGGTTAGAAGTGGCTGCACCTCTTTTCGACCAGTATTTGGATGTCATAAAGATGCTCGGAGTCGTAGATACCCCAATGATGGGCTTAGTCAAGGACGGAAACCTCGAGCTGTACGATGGAACGCTGCGTATGATGGATACTGATGGATCCATTATAAAGGAGTTTGATCCGACCAAATACGCGGACTACATTCAGGAGGGTTACCAAGACTGGTCGTACCTGAAATTCCCATATTGGAAGGAGAAGGGCTGGCCTGATGGCATCTATCGCGTTGCGCCCCTTGCCCGTATAAACGTGTGTGACAAGATTTCAACACCGCTAGCCAACGATATGCTCACGGACTTTAGAGCCGCTTTTGGAAGGATGCCACAACAGACGCTACTCTACCACTACGCAAGGCTAATTGAGATGATGTACGCCAGCGAACGTGCTGTTGAACTCCTAAACGATCCAGACATAACCAGTACAGACGTTTGGGCAAAGCCCGAAGTGCGAGCGGCGACAGGCGTTGGTGTTCTTGAAGCGCCGAGAGGGACGCTCATCCACGAGTACAGCACAGACGATGAGGGCATCATAACGAAGGCCAATATGATCGTTTCGACCGGTCACAACCAAGGAGCGATAGATCTGGGGGTTCGCGAGGCTGCAAAAGCCCTAATAAAGGACGGAGAACCACAGGAAGGATTGCTCAATCGGCTTGAAATGGTCATCCGTGCTTATGACCCGTGTTTCTCGTGTGCAACCCATACGATTGACGGACGCTGGCCAGTAAAACTTGAGCTTGTGGGACCCGACGGAAGAATCAGAACGTACACGAACTACTAGATAAAAATAGAACCGATAAGGCATTTTTGCCTTATCGCCCATCTTTTTTTGATTTTTTCGCTTTTTGTTTGTAGCAGAAGCTATTTGCGTGCAACAGAGCCGATACCCATTATGGTATCGTGAGCAAAATCCCAAACAACGACTTTTTCCGTGTTGTTCGTTATCTCAAGCTTCCTTGTTCCTGTAATTCCGCCAATTTTGACAGCTGCCATGCCAGCCTCCTCAAAGATGGTCACAACTTTACCTACGTTCTCTGGTTGAGCTGTCATTACAAATCCCATACCAGGGTACATACGTAACCATAGGTCCATGTCCATTCCGTCAGGTATTGGGATCCGACTAAGTTCAACGACCGCTCCTACTTCCGACAATTCGAGCAACATAGCAAGAGTGCCAAGAAGACCGGGGTTACTAATGTCTTTACCTGCTGTCACCAAGTGTTGTTGCGCCAGGCGAGGCATAGTTTGTAGCTGTCTGCTGAGCATTTCGCAATGTTTCATTGTGGTAGTGTCCCAACAGAGACTGCAAGATGGATGAACCCGCCCGTCTAAGTCAACGGCAGCAATAACGTCGTCCCCTTCCCGGGCTGTGCCGCTATATATAAGCGAGTTAGACTTCACAGTTCCAACGATGGCAACGTCGAGTGCGTTATAAGTCGTATCGGGGTGCAGGTGCCCCCCAACGACTGGCACGCCGAATTTGTTAATCGCTTCGCTCATACCCGCTAACACTCGATTGCAGACCTCGGTCGAATTAGCCGAGAATACGTCGACCATCGCTAGTGGGGTACCCCCCATCGCCAAAATATCATGGATATTCACGAGCACGGCACAATAGCCTGCCCATTCGGGATCTGCATCCATAAGCCTTGACCAGATCCCGTCGGCAGCTAACAAAAGCGACTCATCGCCGCGTTCGATTACCGCAGCGTCCTCACCGAAGTGGCCTGTACTGAGATCTGCATCGAACCATTTTACAAGCGGACCTATCGCGCGCTTCCGTGCTACGCCTTCAAAATCACGAAGCGACTGCGCCAATTCGTCCAGTTTCATATCGTTCACAAAACATTAATAGACAGAGGAGGTTCTTATATCCTTATCCGCTGTATCTCCTGATTTCTGTGCTCAATTTCTATGGACTTAGTCGAAAAATACCGCCCACACACCCTATCAGAGGTAAGAGGCAATCGCAAAGCTTTGGAAGAGCTGCGCAAATGGGCATTGAACTGGCCGTCAGACAAATCAGCAGCGTTACTGTACGGCAGGCCTGGCACAGGTAAGACCTCCGCTGCCATCGCACTGGCAAATGACATGGGGTGGCAGTTACTCGAGCTAAATGCCAGCGACAAGAGGACACAAGGAATTATTACGGAAACGGCAGGAGAAGCTTCAAAAAACGCAACGCTTCTCGATGCTAAGAAGCTGATACTTCTTGATGAAATAGATAACTTGCACGGTACATCTGACCGCGGTGGTGCAAAGGCCGTTACCGAAATCGTCAAAAAAACACGTGAACCGGTAATACTCACCGCCAATGATCTTTACGGCGTCTCTTCGACATTACGCCGATACTGCACACAAATTCCCTTTTTTGCCATCAGAGAGGAAAGCGCACAAAAAGCAATCCTTGACATTTGGGATAACGAAAAACGAGGGGCTCTCCGCGCCAAAGAAGCTATAGCTGACCTGATGGATCGTCTCGAGGAGCCAAACCAGATTCAAAACAACGAAGCTGATCTCGCGGCAGTTGCAGCTGATCTTACGCCTCTCGCACAACTTAGTTTTGACTTTAACCTCCTTCAGAAGATTTCCGAAGTGAGTGCTGGCGTTTCTCACATGAAATCCAACCTTCAAGAGGCACAGCGTGGCCAAGGCGATGCAATTGAATTGAGTGCAGTCAGTGCTGAATTAATTACGTTAAAAAACTTTTTTTTTGAGCTCGGGATACTGCAAGAGGCGGTCTCTGACGTTAGTCACTCGTTAGATACGGTAAATCTACCCTCGATTGAATTAATAGTGAAGAACTCTAAAGGAGACCTACGATCGGCAATAAACGACTTTCAAGCTTTCATAGGCGGGGCAGTTGGAGAGACCGCAGCGCGTGATCGAGCTGAGTCTTCGTTTAATCTGATGAGGAGCGTCTTTAACGATACGGATGCAAAAAAAACCCTCATTATCTCATACGCAGTCGATGAAACCCCAGAAGACCTTGTTCACTGGATAGACGAAAACCTTCCACGCGCTTTAAAGGGGAGGGGACTAGCTCGTGCTTTTCAGGTATTAAGCAAGGCCGATACATACTTAGGGCGAACCAGAAAGCGGCAAAATTACGGCCTTTGGAGATATGCTAATGAACTTATGACTTTGGGGGTAAACGTAGCTGCCCGCACGAACCACGTGCAAAGCAATACCACAGCAAGATATTCACCCCCGACCCGTTGGATGCGTCTAGGACAAACTCGCTCAAAACGGAGGCTACGTGACGGCGTCGCGTCAAAAATTGCCTCCGCAAACCACATCTCTGTCACTCGAGCACGAGAAGAGATTTTTCCGTTATATAAAGAGCTCACACTAAGAGATCCAGCGGGAGTGACAGCAGCATTACGTCTTAATGCTGAGGAGCTTTCATTCTTAATGGACGCCAAAAAAGACGCCGCTGTTGTAAAAAAAGGACTTAAGGATGCGGAAATACTGATCAGCGAACGAATGCCAACACATGAGCTTATCTCGTGGGATACGTTTAAAAAATATGATGCGCCGGCGCTCCCATCTGAGAATCGCGCCGATTCAGCACCTAAGCCGCAAAAACAGCGTGACAAGCAGCAGATCGCGGGTGATAGCAGCGAAAAACGAAAAAGCGGCCCACATCACGGCCAAAAACATCTTGATGAGTTCTAAACGCGACCGCTGGGAGTGCCCCCTATCATTTGCTTGTTAAATCGCTTTAAAACTTGTACCATTACGCTATTTTGCAACAATGCTTCGTGAATATGCTTCTGTGCACGTTTCTTAGCGTAAGAGTCCTCAATGAACTCCACGTCCTTATATTCTACGCGGGTTAGTATTAGTCCTGCAGCTGGTGCCGATCGGATCCCTTCAGTGTGTACTTTTGGATCTAACATTTTGCCAAACCACTCCACGGTTTGTTGTCCCTCTCCCACCAGCATGAGGGCACTTACCAGTTTTCTCATCATATTCCATACGAAACTGTCAGCTGCAACTTGAATGACAACACACCCACCCAACACCATGATATCTGATGAGAAGATCTTTCTGACAGCAGAGCGGCGCTTATCAAGACTAAAGTTTTGAAAATCGTGCACTCCAACTAAAAGATCTGAGGCTTCTCGCATTGCACTAACGTCGAGCTGTTCATCGCACAAGAAATATTGGTATTCACGCAAAACGGCGTCACGTCGTGCATCGAACGTCTGGGAAACTTCAGCGCGTGCCCATGTCCAGATCTCATTCGGCAGGTGAGTGTTAATAAGACGAGGAACTGCGTGGTCACGAGCCTCGGTTTCAAACGCTATGACTGCGTCTAGAGCGTGCACCCCTTTATCAGTTCTGCCGGAGGCGGTAAAATGGGCGGTTTCGATCCGTTCTATCAAATGTGCTCGGCGCAGGGCTTCGACTACTGCCGCTTGTACTGTTGGGAGGCCTGGTTGCACTTGAAAACCCGCATATCGAGTCCCAAGGTACGCTAGCCGCAGGGCTACTTTTGATTTTTCCATAAACGCATCAGTATAGGAGGGACATCTTTAAAGCTTTCAACAATTGTGCAGAACGATCCGAAATTATACTTTTCGATCTTGTCTGAGGTAGGTTAATTCATTGAGCTCGCATATTTCGACTGCATGTCTGAGCGAACCACAACAATTTATTTACCGGATACTCGTGATTAGCATAAAAGGGGCAGTCCACTAAGAGTTCACCGTGAACTGCTTCCGCGCAGGCAGAAGAAATGACGAAGGCGATACTAGGATTTGAAAATGGCGTCGGGATAGTAGGAAAACATTTTGGCGCTAAGCAGGCCATAACAGGCGAGCTTGTCTTCGCTACCCCATATACCGGTTACGTCGAAGCGTTAACCGACCCATCTTACAACGGTCAAATCCTGCTTTTTACATACCCGTTGGTAGGCAACTACGGCATAAATTATGACGACTGCCAGTCAGACCGTATCCAAGCTGAAGGATTTGTTATCAGAGAGCTATGTGATCACCCCACCAACGATAAAACGCTTGACGGGTTTCTCAAAACCCAAAATATTCCGGGAATCTGGGATATCGATACGCGAATGGTCACTATCATGATTCGTGACGAAGGCGCGATGCGGGCAAGCTTATTGCCATCTACCAGAGGAAGCGACGCCGATGTAAAAAGGGCGATAGACCTTGCGCGTAGTGCACCCGACATATCTCATCTTGACCTCGTTTCAGAGGTTACATGCAAAGAGCCCTACCGCATTCCGGGCAAAGGGAAGCGTATCGTGCTTATGGATTTTGGTGTCAAACGAAACATGCTGAACAATCTTAAGCGTCGAGACATTGACCTCATCGTCGTACCTTCAGATACGCCAAGACAACAAGTGGCAGACTACAAGGCTGATGCGCTACTGCTCTCAAACGGCCCTGGCGATCCTATGCAAGCTAAAAATGGGATTGATGTGGTGCGTGAACTCGCCGGACAGCTACCCATCTTCGGAATATGTCTTGGGCATCAAATTATAGCTCTCGCACTCGGTGGAGGGACTTTTAAGCTTAAATTTGGACATAGGGGCGCAAATCAACCCGTTTTAGATCTCCGAACGCAGCGTGTATATATTACTGCCCAAAACCACGGGTACGCCGTCAACCTCGAAGCGGGCGGGGAGATGACAATAACACAAGTAAACGCTAACGACAACACCGTTGAAGGCATTCGCAACGAATATCTCCGAATCATGAGCGTACAATATCACCCAGAAGCTTCACCTGGCCCACATGACCTTGAAAAATCATTTTTCGACGAAATCACAGGAACCGTTCGCAATTCGTTTTGAAGCGCCTACATATAATGCGCACTCATAAACCATGCCCAAAAGAGCAGATATAGAAAAAGTGTTGCTCATTGGCTCTGGTCCGATCGTAATCGGGCAGGCAGCAGAATTCGATTTTAGCGGGAGCCAGGCGTGCACCTCCCTCCGTGAAGAAGGCATAAAGGTTGCATTAGTCAACTCAAATCCAGCGACAATAATGACAGATCCTAACATGGCGGATGCCGTGTATATCGAACCGCTTAAGCCTGACATTATTGCCGCTATTATAAAACTAGAACAGCCTGATGGGATCATCGCAGGACTTGGAGGCCAAACGGGCCTCAATATTACGGCAGAGTTGGCAGAGATGGGTGTTTTAGCTGAAAACGGGGTTGAAACGCTCGGAACACCACTCGAAACTATCTATTTAGCGGAGGATAGGGAAAAGTTTCGAAAAACGATGGAAGGCATTGGAGAGGGAGTCCCAAGAAGCTTCGCGGTTTACGATTCGAACGACTACCAATGGTTGGCCAGCGAACTGGGTTTGCCAGTGATAGTACGGTCGGCGTACACTCTTGGAGGTGGGGGAAGCGGTATAGCCAGAACTGACGCTCAATTGAAGGATATAATCGAAGGCGGGATCAAAAAGTCGCGAATCGGCCAAGTTCTCGTCGAAGAAAGCGTCCTCGGATGGAAAGAGTTTGAGTATGAGGTCATGCGCGATTCGGGAGACACCTGCATTACGATCTGCAATATGGAAAACATAGACCCTATGGGTGTGCATACGGGCGAGTCGATCGTCGTGACGCCTTCACAAACCCTGTCTGATGTTGAGCATCAGATGCTACGAAGCGCTTCAATACGTATCATAAGAGCGCTCAAAATAGAAGGCGGCTGCAACATACAGTTTGCTGTGAAAGACGGAGAATACCGCGTTATAGAAGTAAATCCTCGAGTCTCTCGTTCATCAGCACTAGCGTCAAAAGCGACTGGGTACCCGATCGCACGCGTTTCAGCAAAGATCGCTATTGGGATGCAACTAATCGAAATCCCGAATCGAGTTACCAACGAAACGCCCGCCTCGTTTGAGCCAGCTATCGACTATACGGTCGTCAAGATTCCAAGGTGGCCTTTTGACAAGTTTACGAGGGCAGATAATTCCTTAGGAACAGCTATGAAGAGCACCGGCGAAGTGATGGCAATTGGTCGAACGCTTGAAGAAGCGCTCCAGAAAGCTATCCGGTCGCTCGATTTAGACATAGCGGTTTCTTTCTCTAAAGACCCCATTGACTTAATATCCGTCCCTACGGACAAGAGACTATTTCAGATCTACAGCGCGCTTAAGAATGGACATACTATCGAGGAAATAGCACGAAGAACCAGCATTGACCCCTTTTTTATAAGAAAGGTCTTGAATATCGTCGATTTCGAAAAACACCTTCAAGCAAAGTACAGAAACGGCAAGGCCAAGAAAATAAAAGCTGACGATCTGCGACGTGCAAAGCGTCTCGGATTCACTGACGAGCAAATCGCTGAACTGACCGGCTTTATCCGTGAGGAGGTCACAGATCTCAGACACCACAGAACGTATAACATAAACGTCACATACAAAATGGTAGACACGTGTGCGGCTGAATTTAAAGCGCAGACCCCTTACTATTACTCGACCTACGAACAGCAGAACGAGATCGTTCCCACAGATAAAACGAAGGTGCTTATTGTGGGGGCTGGCCCTATCAGGATAGGACAAGGAATTGAATTTGATTATTGCACCGTTCACGCGGTGCTCGCGCTTCGAGAGGAAGGTATAGAAGCGCATATTATTAACAACAATCCTGAGACGGTTTCGACGGACTATGATACGTCAGACAAGCTCTTCTTTGAACCATTGACACTAGAAGACGTAATGAATATCATTGAAAAAGAACGGCCACAAGGCGTTCTCGTGCAATTCGGTGGCCAAACTTCCGTAAACCTCGCAATTCCTCTTGAAAAAGAAATAAAACGCAGGGGACTTCCGACTAGAATCTTGGGTACGTCCCCTGATTCCATCGACATTGCAGAAGACCGCGATCGGTTTTCTCAACTGTTAAAGCAGCTTGATATACCCCAGCCAGAAAGCGGTTCTGCTAAGTCGCGTGAAGATGCAATCGGGATAGCACGAGGTATCGGTTTTCCGCTACTGGTCCGGCCTTCATACGTACTCGGTGGTCGCGCTATGGAGATAGTGTACGATGAGTCCGAGTTAGCCCGTTACATTGATGAGGCAGTAAGGGTATCGAGAAAACACCCCGTACTTATTGATAAATTCTTGCAGCACGCTCTCGAGGTTGATATCGACGCGGTTAGCGATGGAGATCAAGTTCTTGTACCTGCCGTAATGGAGCATATCGAAGAGGCAGGTATCCATTCTGGTGACTCTGCTGTCGTCATTCCGGCTCAGTCAATTGATGATAGTACGCAAGAAATCATTAAGGATTACGTTACGAAGATCGCAAAGGCGTTGAACGTAATAGGTCTAATCAACCTTCAAATCGCTATAAAAGATGGCACAGTCTATGTTCTTGAAGCCAATCCACGCTCGAGTAGGACAATCCCATTCGTCTCAAAAGCTACAGGCTTGCCGCTTGCAAAGATCGCTGCTAAGGTGATCATGGGCCACCGTTTACGTGACCTTTGTCCAACCGAGCCTAAAATGAAGCATGTCGCCGTTAAAGAGGTTGTGCTCCCATTTGAAAAGCTACCGGGTGTCGATCCAATATTAGGGCCAGAAATGAAGAGTACCGGAGAAGTCATGGGTATAGACTATGACTTTGGAAGAGCATTCTACAAGGCAGCCCTTGCTTGTGACAATGAGCTACCGCTTTCAGGCACAGTCTTCATCTCGGTGAGAGACGAAGACAAACCCGACCTTTGTGGCATCGCAAAATCGCTGTACAAAGCCGGATTCAAATTGTTAGCAACTCAAGGTACGGCTAACTATCTGAAAGAACACGGCGTTGAGGTAGAAAGAGTTCCCAAACTCACCGACAGCCCTGAACTTCTGGAGATGATGCGCAATAACGGGATACACTTGATAATCAACACTCCGACGTGGAAGCAATCAAGACTTGACGGAGACGTCCTACGTCGGGCAGCGGTTGATAATAGCGTGCCGTATATTACAAGTGTACAAGGAGCTCGGGCATCAGCTGACGCTATTCATACTATGCTTGAACATTTCGACAAACCCAGAGCTCAGAATCTTACAATAAGGCCCATAAACAGCTATTTAAGCGATTTGTGGCCTCAGACCTAGTTAAATCGGGGTCCAACTGCCTGTATTTTCTACATAGCGCAGCACGACGAAAAGAGAGTTTTTTAACTTCGAAAGCTTGCGCCTTAAAGTAAGGTCAGCGTTTATTGCTCACAAACAAAAACACACACACTTACTAGATAGATTGAGGTTGCAATCATATTTTAGCACGACTGTGTAAAAAAATCGCAGAAATGAAACAAATTACAGTTTAAACAACTAACGAAAACACTTTAAGCTCGCACGTTTTACCATTAAACTATAACATGCAGCGAAGGTTTGAAGCCGTACGAACAAATACCACACTCCAAAACCTTTGGATGCGACGAGCAATCGCGTTTATCATTGATTCACTGATTCTCTTGGTTATATTCGCTGTTTTAAGCGTTATACTGGCAATTATATTATTAGTGCCAGTATTAGTCTTGAACTGGAATACGTATGGTGGATTCTTTTCAGGATTTTCTGCTATATTTGGCCTTATAATTGTCTGGGGGTACTACGTCGCGCTAGAGGGATCTACAGGAGCGACGATCGGTAAGCGATTTATGGACTTAAAAGTAAAGTCGCTCAAAGGCAATATGAGCTACACAAAAGCCTTCGTAAGAAGCTTTACGAAAGCGTGGCTGCCAGTTTTCGCCGCTCTTTTCCTGCTGGATCTCATCGTTGGATTTCTCACCCAGGGGGATCCAAAACAGCGGTTCTCCGACATGGTCGCCGACACTGCCGTCGTTCACTCGCGCGCTTAAGGTAGCCCTAACGTGCATATTATAGACGCTGTAACAAGGTGATTGCCATGAATAAAGTTGTGCTTTCATTCTCTGGAGGCCTGGACACCTCAGTATGTGTTCCCCTTTTGAGAGACCGGTATCAGTATGAGAAGGTCATAACCGTGACCGTTGATGTCGGTCAACCACAAGAAGACTTAGAAAAAGCAGAGGCCCGTGGAGCTAGACTCAGCGACAAGCATTACACTGTCGACGCTAAAAACGAGTTTGTCGAAGAGTATTTGTTTCCCTTGATAAAGGCAAACGGCAGCTATGAAGGATACACACTCGGACAAGCCATTGCCCGACCACTCATCGCAAAGAAAGTGCTTGAGGTGGCAGACCGGGAGCACGTCTCAGCAGTCGCACACGGCTGTACCGGAAAAGGGAACGACCAACTGCGATTTGAAGCCATATTCCGTGCGTCTAAATATAAGATTCATGCACCGATGCGAGAACTGAATCTTGCACGCTCAGAAGAAATTGAATACGCGCTAGAGCACGGAATCGACGTATCAACTACTTTTGAAAAACCGTATAGCGTGGACGAAAACCTGTGGTCGCGCTCTATTGAAGGAGGTCGCCTTGAGGATCCCTCCTGTAGCCCACCAGACGACATCTTCGAGTGGACGACCGCTCCAACAAAAGCAAAGGCACAGCACCAGTTGAGCCTCGAATTCGAAAAAGGCATCCCCATATCGTTAAATGGAACCAGACTAAGCGGCTTGCAGCTCATAAAAGAGCTTAACGAAGTTGCAGGTAAACATGGAGTTGGACGAACCGACATTATGGAAGACAGGATTTTAGGCCTGAAAGCACGGGAGATTTACGAACACCCTGCAGCGACTGTTATTCTGACCGCTCACAAAGATTTGGAATCGCTTGTGCTGACACGACAAGAGCGAAGGTTCAAGGACCTCGTCGATTCAGAATGGTCAGAGCTTGCCTACGAAGGCTTGCTGGATGAGCCGCTCTACGCGGCCCTTGAAGCATTCATAAATAAGACGCAAGAAAGAGTGACGGGTTCTGTCACGATGTTATTGCACAAAGGAATGGCAAGCGTTCGCGCTCGAAGTTCTCCCAACGCGTTGTATTCCGAAGAGCTCGTCTCATTCAACGATAAGTCGCTCGACCAACGCGACGCCGAAGGATTCTCCAAATATCACGGTTTTCAAAGCCGTGCATACCGGAAATTCGTCAAATAATAACACAGACAAACCGAAGAAGAATGGAACTCGAAGACACACACACGTAGATGAATTTGAGAAGATGCTGCACGAGGCCATTGAGCGCTGTCGAGGTGTGCTTGAAGAACTTGCGGAGTTATAGCGTTGGTCGTGTATTTGACACTAGAACAAGTTCGAAGCATACACCATGCAATGATCTGAGCTATTGAAGGGGAGCGTGAGAGCTGTCTTCACCCTGGCATTTATGAGAGTCTTCTTGTGGGTTGCCTTGACCGGCTACAAACAAACATTCGCGGCTATATGCCTTATCCAGACATATTCCTGAAAGCTGCTTCCTAAATCGAGTGTATCATTAGAACGAACGCGTTCATCGATGGCTCTAAGAGGACCGGTTTCTTAGCCTGCGACCTATTTTTAGAAAAAAATGGTTACTTTATCGATCCTAAAGCGCAAATAACGAGCTTTTTATTAGATATTGCCCAAAATAACGTTGATCTCAAGGAGATTGCAGATTGGCTTCCAGCGAACGCCTTGCAGAAATAAGAGAGAGTGGCGATACGTTTAGCCGTCAGTGTTTCAATCTGGACTGGAAAGCAATTAGCTTCACTTTTTAGTTTATTGGACTTTAACGAGTCCCATTCGTTGAAGTACGTATTGACGATGTTGGTGTTGTTGTTGCGGTAGATGTTGACGTTCTTGAGGACGGACTCGGAGTTGGGGTTGGAGTCGGTGTAGGTGTTGGCGTTGGTTTTGGAACGACTAGCAGCACTCCTGATCCTCTTGACCCAGAATAATCAGCGTTGCCCTTATACTCCACAACAATTCGATGCTCTCCTGTGTACAACGCAGAGACCTCGCTGACC